>NZ_JAOQJU010000005.1:0-99557 GCF_025567385.1 Dorea acetigenes | reverse complement strand
AGCGACTGGTTCTACGATGCGGCATACTACAACTACTTTGCAGAAACCATGACGGGTACAGATCCTACGCATTTCTCACCATACGCAACGCTGGTACGTGCACAGTTTGCAACCATCCTTCACAGAATGGAAGGAAAGCCGGATGCAGAGTATACGAACAGATTCCCGGATGTACCGGATAAACAGTTCTATTCGACAGCAGTTCTCTGGGCGGCAGATGCGAAGATTGTTACGGGTTATACAGATTCCGGATACTTTGGAACGAACGATCCGATTACCCGTGAGCAGATGGTAGTTATGATGTACCGTTATGCGGATTATAAGAAATACGATATCTCAAAGACGGCAGATCTCAGCAGCTTTTCCGATGCAGGACAGGTAAGCGGATTCGCAGAAACTGCTATGAAGTGGGCAGTAGAAAATGGAATCATTGAAGGGAAAAAGAATACAGATGGTTCTTATCGTCTTGACCCGCAGGGCAGCACAAGCCGTGCAGAATGTGCGATTATTATTCAGAGGTTTATGGAGACATTCGGCGAGTAAGCAAAGAGAGAAACGACAAAATTAGAAGAAGGTGTAACCCATGTGAATGGGTTACACCTTTCTTTGTTGTGTTAAAAAATGTCAAAAGTATTCGATTGTGAATCGTAACGATTACCAAAAAAAGTACCAAAAAACCAAAAATATTACATATGGATAGTTTTAAGAAACTGTTATAATAAAGTGATAATTTTTTTGTGTAAGGGAGGAAGACGAATGAAAAAGACGAGAATGTGGAAAAGAGGACTCGCACTTGCACTCAGCGCAGCGATGGTTAGTCCTTTTCTTCCGGCAGCGGTTGAAGCGGCGGATGCACCGCTTTTGGCAGACTTTACGTTCGACGATGAAGCTCATGTGCTTACAGGCGGCAGTGCAAAAGCAACTGTCCATGGCAGTTATGAACTTCGGGACAGTAAAGATGCAGCAAGTGGGAAGGCTTTGTATTTGAACGGAACAACGTCAAATTATCTCGAACTTACCAATGCAGACGGCGGAAGCCTTCTGGCAGGCAAGGATGAAATTACTATCTCTTATGATGCGAAGCCGGACAGAACAGGAACAAACTGGGTATTCTATGCAGCGCCTGATAACGGGCAGCAGACAAATGGGAAAGAATATTATATCGGAGCATTTGCGAACGGAGGAAATACGAAGGTAGAGCGTTACAACAACGGGCGTACTGTTTCCTTTACGACTCCTACGGGAACGGACTGGTCGCATGTGGATATTGTATACGCTGAAGGTGTTACGTCTATCTATGTAAATGGAGAGAAGAAGCAATCCGTGGAGAACAGCAATGTGGCTCTGACGGACATCCTGGGCGACGAGGGAATCTTTTATATCGGAAGAGCCAACTGGACCGCTTCCGGGGAAGGCTATCAGGGTTGGATTGATAATTTTAAGGTTTATGACGGTGCACTGACGGATGATGATCTTGTGGATTCAGAGAGAGCTGCTGCGGCTGTTGCGGCAGATAAGGAGGCACTGACACTTCCGGAGAAAGTGGACGATGACTTTACACTTCCGTCAACCGGAAGCAATGGTTGTAATATTACATGGACGGTTGCAGAGAATGCCGGTGCAAAGATTGGTGAGGATGGATATTCGGTAACGGTTACAAGGTCAGAAGAAGCTGAGGTTACTGTCCAATTTACAGCTACGATTACAATGGCAGGTATATCGGATACAAAAACCATTAATGTTGTAGTAAAGAAAGAGCTGTCGGATGCGGAAGTTATAGCGGCGGCGAGGGATAAGCTTGATATTGTGGGCAAAGATGCGGTAAAGGGTAATGTAACCCTTCCTACAACTATTGAAGTGGAAGGGACAGATAAAGTAGCAACCGTAGAGTGGAAGTCTTCCAATACGGCTGTTGTTACCGATAAGGATCAGGATGGCAAGGCGGCGGGCGTCGTTACCAGACAGGAGACGGATACAAAGGTTACCATGTCTGCGACTCTTAGTTGCGGCGGCGTCAAGACGATGGTGCCAGAGGAAATCGTTCTGAATGTGGTGGCAGCGCCGAAGAATCTGGATGATAATTATACGGCAGGCTATCTGTGGACACATTTCGGAACCGAGAGAGGTTATGAGAAGATCTTCTTCGGATACAGCGAGGATGGGCTTACCTGGGAGAAGCTGAATAAGGATGCAAGCGGTACAGCACAGCCAATACTTACCAATGATGCAGAAGGAAGCGACCTTGGCGTGCGCGACCCACATGTGATTCGTTCCGCAGAGGGCGACAAGTACTGGATCCTCGGAACTGACCTTCATGCAGAAGGCGGCGGAGCAGGCGGAAGCGGCTGGAACCAGTCGAGCGCCAGCCAGAACCTGGTGGTATGGGAATCTGACGACCTGGTGACCTGGAGTGAGCCAAGATTGGTGTATGCAGGATTCGACAATGCAGGATGCGTGTGGGCGCCAGAGGCAATCTATGACGAGAGTACAGGGGATTACCTGGTATACTGGTCCTCCAGAGATAACAGCAAGGAAGGAACAGAGGAGAATGCATTAAGAGTGTATGTATGCAGAACCAGAGACTTTGTAAACTTCACAGAGCCGAAGGTGTGGTTAAGTGAAGACCGGGATTCCGGCAGTGAAGTAAATATTATTGACTCCACGATTGTGGAAGACAACGGCAAGTTTTACCGTTTCTCTACATCAGATTGGAATACGGTTATCGACGTAAGCGATACCCTTTCCGAGGATCTGCTGGATGTAAGAGTGAATGAAAATGCAAGCGTTAATGGCGACTGGACCCGTATCGTGAAGCGTTCCGGCTCCAGTGCAGCAGGCTTTGACAGAAGAGAAGGTTTTACGGTATACAAGCTTCCGGACGGAAGATGGTGTGCAATGGGCGATAACGGCGGATATAAGGCGTTCGTGACAGACGATCTGTCTTCCGGTAAGTTTACTACGGAAGTAACTGCGAATTTCGGAAAGGACCGTTTCCGCCATGGTACGGTAATGCGGCTTTCTAAAGCGGAGCAGGAGCGGCTTCTGGAAGCATACGGTGAAGCAACAGATCCTGATCCGGATCCAGATCCGGAACCGACAGAGAAGAAAGTTCTGGCGCAGTTTGATTTTGACGATGAAGAGACAGGCTTTACCAGCGAGGATGCAAAGGCAGAGGGAAATCATACTCTGCAGGATAGCTGGAATGAAGAAAATGGCAAGGCATTGTACCTGAATGGAAGCCAGTTCCTGAATGTGACGGATCAGAATGGCAAGAGCCTTCTGACAGGAGCAAAAGAACTTACCGTTTCCTTTGAAGTAAAGGTAGAGAATACAAGCACGAACTGGCCGTTCTATGCAGCGCCTAACGGAAATGCGCAGCAGTACGGAGTGTCTGAGCATTACGTCGGTCTGCTGATGAAAGATGGCTCTCTTACAGTGGAGCGTTATAACCAAAATGGAAGCCGTCCGGCCAATCCGTCAGCTTCTGTTGCTGCTAATAAATGGACAAGAGTTGATGTTGTGCTGACATCCGGCAAGACTTCTGTCTATATCAATGGAACTTTAGAATCAGAAGTAGCAAGCAGTTATGGGGTTGATGCTATTCTCGGCAATTCCAGTATTCTTCAGATTGGTAAAGCAAATTGGGGAAGCGGAGAATATTTCAAAGGCCTGATTGACAATATGACAATTCGCAACTATGCGCTGACCGGAGAGGAAGTGGAGGAAGAGGCAAGTGACTTCGTAAGTACACTTCCGATGGTAGACGGAGCAGTTGTAGGAACGGCGCCGACAAAGGACGAGGCGGCCGATTATCAGGGAACAGATGATCATACAGCAATTATTACAATGGTAGATACTGAGAAGAATGTACTGACTCCATATGTAAGAAAAGCGGCTGATGTTACAAAGCTTCCGGTAACTTTGGAATTGAACGGAGTTTCTGAGATTACTGTGGATGGCAAGGCATTTACCAATGGCAGCGAGATGAATCTGTCTAAGGATGTGGAAGTAAAGGTTAAGAACACAGCGGGCAGAGAAGAAACCTGGACCATCAAGGCGGCAGTATCCTCCAACAACCCGGTACTTCCGGGACAGTATGCAGACCCGGATATTGACTACTTTGACGGTAAGTTCTGGATCTTCCCGACGACCGACGGTTATTCCGGATGGAGCGGAACCGTGTTCCATGCATTCTCTTCCGAGGATATGGTGAACTGGACGGATGAAGGCGTTATCCTGGATTTGGCAAATGACAATCCGGGCACCAACGACAAGGGCGTGCAGATTGCAGCATCCACCTGGGCAGTAGGAAGCGCATGGGCGCCATCTATTGAAGAAAAGAACGGAAAATATTATTTCTATTATTGCGGCAAGTTCTCAAATGGACAGTCAGCAATCGGCGTAGCTGTTGCAGACAATCCGGCGGGACCATATGTAGATAAGGGAGAAGCGCTGCTGACCGTTTCCATGTGCAGGAACGCAGGTGTAAGTATGGGACAGGCAATTGATCCTTCTGTCTTTACAGACGATGATGGAACCTCTTATATTACATTTGGTAACGGCAGTGCAGCAATTGCAGAGCTGAATGATGATATGATGAGCATCAAAGACGGCAGCTTAAAACAGTTGAACGGACTGAGAGATTTCCGTGAATCTGTTGTAGTAATCAAGGCAAATGGCAAGTATCACTGGACATGGTCCTGCGATGATACGGGAAGCCCGAATTACCATGTAAATTATGGTGTATCCGATACCATTGACGGAAATATTACATATGTGAAAACACTGCTTTCCAAGGATGAGGCAAATGGGCTTCTTGGAACAGCGCACCAGTCTATGCTGCATATAAAGGATGCATATGGCAAAGACCGCTATTTCATCGCATACCATAGATTCTACACACCGCTTGGCATCTATACATCCGGTCTTGGCTACCACAGAGAGACCTGTATTGATGAAGTTACATTCGGTGAAGATGGTTATATGCAGGCAGAACCGACGCTTCAGGGCGTACCGGAGGTTCTGGTGAATATAACAAAGGATGTGCTTGAGGAAGAAATTGACAGCGCTCCTGGAGAAGACCAGAAAGAGAAATACACAGAAGAGACATGGGAAGCGTACCAGGAAGCACTGAAGAAAGCAGAAGCTGTTTTGGCAGATGAGGAAGCAACGCAGCAGGAAATTGATGACGCAGCAGAAGCTTTGAAAGATGCGAAGAATGCGTTGGAAGAGAAAGCAGAACCTGTTGTATTAGAATCTATTACAGTAACAGCACCGACGAAGGCGGAGTACACGGTAGGAGAAGAGCTGAACCTTGCAGGAATGAAGGTAGTTGCGAAGTATTCTGATGATACAGAAAAAGAAATCACAGAAGGCTACGAAGTAAGCGGCTATGATAAGGCTAAGACCGGAGAGCAGACAGTAACGGTAACATACGAAGGAAAGACGGCGACCTTTAAGGTTACGGTGAAAGAAGAAGCGGTTGCTCCGAAGCTTCCATACGTAGATGTAGCAGAAAGCGATTGGTTCTACGATGCAGCATACTACAACTACTTTGCAGAAACCATGACGGGTACAGATCCTACGCATTTCTCACCATATGAAATCCTGCCACGTGCGCAGTTTGCAACCATCCTTCACAGAATTGAAGGAAAACCGGCTGCAGCGTATACGAACAGATTCCCGGATGTACCGGATGGACAGTTCTATTCAACGGCAGTTCTCTGGGCGGCTGATGCGAAGGTTGTTACCGGATATACAGATTCCGGATACTTTGGAACGAACGATCCGATTACCCGTGAGCAGATGGTAGTTATGATGTATCGTTATGCGGATTATAAGAAATATGATATTTCAAAGACAGCAGACCTCAGCAGCTTTTCCGATGCAGGACGGGTAAGCGAATTCGCAGAAACTGCCATGAAGTGGGCAGTAGAAAATGGAATCATTGAAGGAAAAGAAAATGAAGATGGTTCTTATCGTCTTGACCCACAGGGAGGCACAAGCCGTGCAGAATGCTCGATTATTATTCAGAGATTCATGGAGACATTCGGAGAATAAGGAAAGCTTTTGAAATTTACCGGCGGCAGTTTTTCTGCCGCCGGTTCTAAAAAAAGGAGGAAGAGAATTGAAAAGAAAATTATTATGGAAGAGATGGATATCCCTTGCACTTGGCGCAGCGATGGTGGGAACCATGATTCCGGCAACAGCAAAGGCACAGGAAGAAACCAGTGTAGCACTGCTTGCTGATTTTACCTTTGACGATGCGGCACATGTGACCGGGGGCGGTAACGCCAAGGCTGAAGTAAAGGGAACCTATGAACTTAAGGACAGCAAGGACGCAGAGAATGGACAAGCGCTGTATCTTGACGGAAACGCATCTAATTATCTTACTGTTACTGATGCAGACGGCGGAAGTCTTCTGACCGGAAAGAAAGCGATTACCATCTCTTATGATGCAAAGCCGGACAGAACAAGTACAAGCTGGGTATTCTATGCGGCACCGGATACCAAGACGCAGACAAATGGGAAAGAATATTATATCGGAGCATTTGCAAACGGAGGGAATACCAAGGTAGAGCGTTACAACAACGGGCGTACCGTTGGATTTACGGCTTCCACGGGAACGGACTGGGCGCATGTGGATATTGTGTATGATGAAAATGTTACTACGGTTTATGTGAATGGTTTAAAGAAAGAATCCGTGGAGAACAGCAATGCACAGCTTACGGATATTCTGAAAGATAATAGCATTCTCTATATTGGAAGGGCAAACTGGGGCAATGGAGAGAGCTACAAAGGCTGGATTGATAATTTCAGGATTTATGACGGGGCGCTGGCGGATGAACAGCTTGTCGATGAGGATGTGGCAAAGGCAGCGGTTGTAGCTGATAAAGAAGCGTTGACAATTCCGGAGACAGTGACGGAAGATTTCACCCTTCCGGCTAAGGGACAGAACGGATCAGAGATCACATGGACGGCCACAGCCAGTGAAAATGCAGTGATTGGCACGGATGGCTATACTGTGAAGGTAAAGCGCGCCGATGATGCGGATGTGACGGTAACCTTTACAGGAACATTTACCATGGGAAAGGTAACAGACACGAAGAGCTTTGCTGTCGCTGTACGTAAGAATATGGATGATGCTGATGTAGTGGCTGATGCGCTGAAAGCGCTGGACATTGCAGACAAGGATGAAGTGCAAGGTAATATAACGCTGCCTGAGAAGCTGGAAGTGGAAGGGACGGACAAGGATGTAACGGTAGCGTGGAAGTCTTCGAATGCAGAAGTGGTTACTGACATGGAGAAAGACGGTATGGCTGCGGGAGTTGTAACCAGACAGGAGAAGAATGTGAAGGTTACGATGACTGCTACTGTGACCTGCGGAAAGGAAAGCGGAACGAAAGAAATTACGCTTACGGTAAAGGCGGCTCCGACACAGAGGCCTAAGACAACGGAGTATCTCTTTGCATACTTTACCGGAAGCGAGGGAAGCGCGACGGATGAGCAGATTTATTTTTCTACCAGTGAAAATGGCGCGCAGTGGACGGATCTAACTGCAAATGGAAGCCCGGTTTTAAGCTCTGCGATTGGTGATAAAGGCGTGCGTGATCCGTATCTGATCCGTTCGGCAGAGGGTGACCGGTTCTGGCTGATTGCAACTGACCTGAGTATCTATTACCGGGGAGGCTGGGGAAGAGCAAATGCAACGACCCAGGGAAGTACGAATCTGGTAGTATGGGAATCGGATAATCTGGTAGACTGGTCCGAGCCGCGTCTGGTAGATGTGGCAGGCAACATACCGGGAGCGGGCTGCGCATGGGCGCCGGAAGCAATGTATGACGCCAATACCGGCAATTATGTTGTATACTGGGCGACTGCATCCGACGAGAGCAATGTAAATGGCGACCGTATGAACATGTACTATGCAACCACCCGTGATTTCCGGACGTTTTCAGATCCGGTACTCTGGATTGACAGAGAGCATTCTATCATTGACACGACGATGATTCAGGTCGGTGATAAGTATTACCGTGCGTCGGGTGACGGGCAGATTACGATTGAAGAAAGCGACTCCATTTATGAAGGATGGAAAATTATCGGAACACTGAAAGATATTTTCAACAATAATAATTACAGTGGGTCAAAGTTGGAAGGACCTGAGTTCTTTAAATACAATGAGGATGATTATCTGACAGATGCGGATGGCAATCCGGTGGAGACCTGGGGATTAATGTGCGACCAGTATTCCGAAGGCAAAGGCTATCTTCCATTCCGTACAACGAATATTGCAGATCAGACAACGGCAAGCTGGTCTCCGGCAAGTGACGTGAATTTCGGCAGTCTGAAAAAGCGCCACGGGACAATCCTTCCGGTTACGAGAGCAGAGTATAATCTGATTATGCAGGAAATCGGCAAAAAAGACTTGCCAAGTGATATGACTGCACTTCAGGCTGAGACAGAGAACGCCGTCAGTGTGGATGATAAGGATAAGTATACGGAAGAAAGCTGGACAGTATATGAGAATGCACTGAAAAAGGCAGAGGGAATTCTGGCAAATGATGCGGCAACGCAGAGAACAGTTGACGAAGGACTGGAAGAACTGCGGGATGCAAGAATAGGTCTGGAGGAGAAGGCAGAACCTGTTGTATTAGAATCCATCACCGTAACAGCTCCGACGAAGACGGAGTATACAGTAGGTGACGAGCTTGAACTTGCAGGAATGAAAGTTACCGCAAAATACAGCGATGGTTCAACGGAAGATATTGCAGTAACGGACTGCGAAATAAGCGGTTATGATAAGACAAAGACCGGCGAGCAGACAGTAACAGTAACATACGAAGGAAAGACGAACACCTTTAAGGTTACAGTGAAAGAAGCAGCAGCCACTCCGAAACTTCCATACGAAGACGTAGCAGAAACTGACTGGTTCTACGATGAAGTGGCTTATAACTATTACGCAGAAACTATGACGGGTACAGATCCTACGCACTTCTCACCATACGCAACGCTGGTACGTGCGCAGTTTGCAACCATCCTTCACAGAATTGAAGGCGAACCGGTTGTAGCGTATACGAACAGATTCCCGGATGTACCGGATAAACAGTTCTATTCAACGGCAGTTCTCTGGGCAGCAGATGCGAAGGTTGTTACGGGGTACACAGATTCCGGCTATTTTGGAACGAACGATCCGATTACCCGTGAGCAGATGGTAGTTATGATGTACCGCTATGCGGATTATAAGAACTATGATATATCAAAGACAGCAGACCTCAGCAGCTTTTCTGATGCAGAGCAGGTAAGCGGATTCGCAGAAACTGCTATGAAGTGGGCAGTAGAAAATGGAATCATTGAAGGAAAAGAGAATACGGATAATTCCTATCGACTTGACCCGCAGGGCAGCACAAGCCGTGCAGAATGTGCGATTATTATCCAGAGATTTATGGAGACATTTGATAAATAAGTGCTTTTTTGAGCAGGCAGTGGTGGCGAACCACTGCCTGTTTTGGTATAATCAAGGATAGAATGACCGGCTTCGGTTATCGCAAATTTAAAAGAAGGAAGGGAGAATGTGTTATGAGAAGATTAAGAAGCTGTATTTTAACAGCCGCACTGCTGGTTCAGACGGTATCCGCAGCTGCATTTACAACGGAAGCGGCAGTGGATACGGCAGGAGAAACAGCGGAAGTGGTGGAGACTGCGAGTATTAACTTAGAAGATCATGTGGAGGTCGAGGGAGAGAATCCGGTGTGGCCGCAGGCGCCTTCGGCATTTTCCGATTATGACGATTACAGGAATCATACCGGACAGATACATGATACGGAGTTTTATTATGATCAGGAAGAAAAGACCTGGTATTATTATGTGACAAATTCCAGTGAAATACGTTCCAGTAAAGACCTGGTAAACTGGACGCTGGAGGAGACTGACAGAGGCGGGAATGCCTGGGCGCCCTGTATTGTGAAATTGAGGCAGGCAGTAGAATTTGAGGGAAATACATACACTTATGCATTATGGGACTCTCTGTCAACATTTGGAACCAGGCAGTCGCAAATCCGGCTGTGGCTGTCTAATTCTCCAAAGGAAGGGTTCGTCTATGCCGGGGATACGGTTACATCCCGGCTGGATGATGGAAAAGAGCATAATGCCATTGATCCGACCGTCTTCTATGACAAAGAGGGTACGATGTGGATGTGTTATGGATCGTTTTTTGGAGGAATCTACCTGATTGAGCTGGATCCGGCGACTTGTATGCCGAAGGATGCAGATGGGATCCCGGGAAAGAGGATTGCATACAGAAGTCAGTATATGAACAGTATAGAGGGCGCCACGATCCTGTACAATCCTGATACGGATTACTATTATCTCAATGTGTCTTACGGAAGCCTGAGTGATACTTACAATGTGCGGATCGGGCGTTCCAGGAAGGTGGAAGGACCCTATTATGATTATAATGGGATGCCGATGGATAATGAAGGATATACAGCGGATGTGGTAGATCAGATTGGAACGAAGATTACAACCCCATATGCATTTGAATCGGATAATGGCTGGTATGGCACGGGACACAGTGCTTTCCTTTATAATCCGGATACGAACGAATATTTCCTGTCACATAATGCAAGGCAGGAGTCGATAGAAGGGGCAAGGCTGAATATCCGGAAAATATATTGGACAGAAGACGGGTGGCCGGTTGTCTCGCCGGAGCTTTATACAGGCACGGAGACGGAGCAGAAAATCCCCACAAGATTCATTTGCGGTTCTTATGAAATTATAGAATTACTCCGCGAAGATCTTCCTACTGACCCGGTGGAAGCTGTGAAACGGGAAAGCAGCCAGATTCAGCTATTGGAAGATCACAGGATTACAGGAGCGTATGAGGGAACCTGGATTCAGACAGGAGACAATACTCTGAAGCTGGATTTGGGAGGTGTAGTGTATACGGTTACTGTGGCGACAGCGTGGGATTGGGAAAACTGGAAAGAGTGTCTGATCTTTACCGGCTTGTCAGAAGAGGCGAAGACGCAGTACGAAGCATTGACGGAAGAAAGGAGTGGTATTGGAATCTGGGGAAAATACAAAGAAACGATTTCTCCGGCGCTCCGCTCTATCAACCTTACAGCTCCGGCGAAGACAGCCTATATCCGGGGTGAAGAACTGGAACTGGAAGGGATGGTATTGACAGCAGTGTACAGTGACCAGAGTACAAAAGATGTTACCGGAGAATGTACGGTAGCAGGATATAATAAAAATAAGACAGGCGAGCAGACGGTGACGGTTACTTACAAGGGAATGAGCCAGTCCTTTGTGGTAACCGTGAAAGAAAAGGAAGAAGAAAAACCAGAAGAGAAGCCGGAAGAAAAGCCGGAAGTGAAATTACCTTATGAAGATGTGGCAAGTGGCGCATGGTATTACGACGCAGTTTATTATAACTATGTTGTTGAGACGATGAAGGGACTTGACGGGACACATTTCGGGCCGGACGAGCCGCTGGCACGCGCGCAGTTCGCTGTGATTCTTTACAGAATGAACCATACACCTCCGGTAGAATATAAAGCAGCATTTCCGGATGTGCCGGATGGAGAATGGTTTACCAATGCGGTTCTTTGGGCAGCAGATACGAAGGTGGTAAGAGGTTACGATAATACGGGACTTTTCGGCCCGGGGGATCGTATCAACCGTGAGCAGATGGCAGTTATGATGTACCGGTATGCAGATTATATGGGGTATGATACCAGCGTGAAGGCAGATTTCAGCAAATTCAGCGATGCGGCCAGCGTCAGTGCATTTGCCGATGAAGCGATGCGGTGGGCAGTAGGGAATCGGATTATTACCGGGAAATACGGTGAAACTGTGCTTGACCCGCAGGGAAATGCCACCCGTGCAGAGTGTGCCACGATTATTATGCGGTTTTTGGAGAAATTTCCAGTATCATAAAATATTGCACAAAAAGATTAAAATAAACCATCTTAAAAAGGTGCATTCTGTGTTATAGTATAAAAGGAAAATCTATACTTAAGAAAGGAGAAGGATATGAAAAAGTTTAGATTAAAAAAAGCAATGGCATGTATAACGGCTGCGGCTATGCTTGCAGGTCTTTCCGGTTCTGCCGGAGTCGGCATGACAGCAGTACATGCAGAAGGCATCGACGACCATCTGATTCTGGATTTTGATTTCGAGAATCTGACAGCAGGGTCTGAAATTACCGGAGGAGGAGCAAAGGCAACAGGAAGTTATTCACTGCAGGATAGTTATGCAGGCGCAGGCAAGGCGCTCTATCTGGATGGAACATCGCAGTTCCTTAATGCGACGAAAGAGGATGGAACCAGTCTGCTTGCCGGATTAAAGGAGATGACGGTATCTTTTGAGATGAAGTCAGATCGAACCGCTACGAACTGGCCGTTCTATGCAGCGCCAAGTACAACTACACAGCCAATCGGCGGCAACGGCAGGGAATTGTATTTTGGACTGCTGGTAAATGGCGGAAATATTACGGCAGAGCGTTATCTGAACGGGCGGTCTACCTGTGCGTCGACCGCGATGAACAGTGAATGGAGCCATGTGGATGTTGTTGTCAGTGAGTCTGACACAACGATTTATATTGACGGTATTGAAAAGTCACGTGTGGAGAGCACGAATGGGCTGGACAGTATTCTGGGCAGTTCTCCGATTCTTCAGATTGGGAAGGCAAATTGGGGTAACGGAGAATACTGCAAGGGCTGGATTGATAATATGAAGGTCTATGATAAGGCACTTACAGCAGAAGAGGTTCAGCAGGTTGTTTCGGACGCTTATGCAGGTATTGTAATCGCACAGACTGCGGCGACGATTCAGGACGTGACTCTTGATGACGCTAAGGTGGTGCTTCCGGATTATGACGGCGCTGTTACCTGGAAGTCTTCCATGCCGGAAGTGGTGATTGAAGAGAATGGACTGACGGCAAAGGTTACACAGCCTGCAAAAGGAGAAGAGGCTCTGACAGGTAAGCTGACGGCAGTTATCAGCGTGTATGGCAAGACATTGGGAAAAGAGGTGAATGCAACCATTCAGCCGGCAGTAGCTCAGGATGATCCGTACGGATACCTGATGGTACATTTCGTGGAAGACTCTGCAGGATACCAGGAGAAGATTTATCTGGATATTTCCAGAGGGGATAATCCACAGCAGTGGGATCCGCTGAATGGCAGACAGCCAATCGTGGCTTCTAATCTGGGAACTACCGGTTCCAGAGATCCGTTCCTGACCTATAACCCGGAGAAAGAGACTTACTATATTATCGCTACCGACCTGCGTGTGTTCGGCGGAGATAACGGAGGATGGGGAGTATGGCAGGATCACTACAGTACCAAGATGAATGTGTGGGAGTCTAAGGACTTGATCCACTGGGGTGAGGTTCGCCAGTACGATGTGGCGCTTAACGCAGAAGGTGAGAAGGAAGACACCTACATGGGTATGATGTGGGCGCCGGAGGCGACCTGGGTAGATGATTTCTACGAAGATGGCAGAGGCGCGTTCGTGGTATACTGGTCTTCCATGACGGATTCCGGATACAGTAAGATTATGTGGGGATCCACCACAGACTTTACGCAGGACACCTATGAGTTCGGCGGCGTATTCCTTGATCCGGGACATACGGTAATTGATACCACAATTCTTCAGGCAGGAGATAAGACTTATCATATTACAAAAGATAATCAAAGCGGCAAACAGCTTTATATGGAGTCTACGACGGCAGAGAGATGGTGGGAGCCGGGAACAGAATGGACCCAGATTCAGACGAATATCGGACAGAGCAGATTCGGTTCAGTAGAAGGTCCTGCAACATTTGTAGACCACAGCAACGAGAACAGCTTCTATTTGTTTGTGGACGATCTGCCGACGCCGGGGTATCAGCCGATGTATACTTCTAATCCGGATGAAGGATGGGAATATCTGGATAGCTCAGATTATTTCCTTACTACTTACACGAAGCATGGTGGCGTGATTTCCCTTACAAAGGCACAGTATGATGCGCTCAGAGATGCTGACGCTACATCAGCTGTAGAAGAAAATCTCGGAAAGGTAGAGACTACCGTAGGTGTATCCGAGGAAGAACTGGAAGCTATGCTTCCGGAAACAGCGGAAGTGAACCTTGCATATAACAGAGGTACATCCGAGCTTCCGGTTGTATGGGATCTTTCCGCAGTGGATTTGAAAAATGCAGGAAGTTATGAGGTGATAGGTGTTGTACAGTCCATTGGCGCTAATAAGAATCAGTGGGTTGGCAAGAATAATTCTACCAGCTATCTGGCAGAAGACAAGCAGCTTTACAGTTCCACGGCAGTAGAAGTTACGGTGGCGGTGGAAGTGAAAGAAGCAGCGACCCCTGTTACTCTGGAATCCATTACGGTAACAGCACCGACGAAGACCGAGTATACTGCAGGGGAAGAGCTTGACCTTGACGGAATGAAGGTTACCGCAAAATACAGCGATGGTACAACGAAAGATATTGCAGTAACGGACTGCGAAGTAACCGGCTATGATAAGACAAAGACCGGTGAGCAGACGGTAACGGTAACATATGAAGGAAAGACAGCGACCTTTAAGGTTACGGTTAAGGAAGTAGCGGTTGCTCCGAAGCTTCCATACGTGGATGTAGCAGAAAGCGATTGGTTCTACGATGCAGCATACTACAACTACTTTGCAGAAACCATGACGGGTACAGATCCTACGCACTTCTCACCATATGCAACACTGGTACGTGCGCAGTTTGCAACCATCCTTCACAGAATTGAAGGCGAACCGGCTGCAGAGTATACGAACAGATTCCCGGATGTACCGGATAAACAGTTCTATTCAACGGCAGTTCTCTGGGCGGCAGATGCGAAGGTTGTTACGGGTTACACAGATTCCGGATACTTTGGAACGAACGATCCGATTACCCGTGAGCAGATGGTGGTTATGATGTATCGTTATGCGGATTATAAAAAATACGATATATCAAAGACAGCAGACCTCAGCAGCTTTTCTGATGCAAAACAGGTAAGCGAATTCGCAGAAACTGCTATGAAGTGGGCAGTAGGAAACGGAATCATTGAAGGAAAAGAGAACGGAGATGGTACCGATCGCCTTGACCCGCAGGGAAGCACGAGCCGTGCAGAATGCGCAATTATTATCCAGAGATTCATGGAGACATTCGGCGAGTAAGCTATAGAATCAGGAAATGGGAGAATTAGTATATGAGAAAAAATGCGAAAAGATTCACAGGAGCGATTCTTTCCATATTTATGCTGACCGGAATGTGCGGCGGACATTTGTCCGCCGCCGGTGCAGCTTTGGAAGGAGTACAGACAGAAAATCAGGAAGAAGCCATTCAACCTGCTTATTTTGAAGAAGACGTGATTAATTGTGGTGACAATTACGAATGGGAAGGCGTTCTTTGGGATGATGATGAGATTATAATCGTGGGAAGCAACACGCTGGATTGGGCTTCCGACGGTGTGCTGGAGATACCTGCCCAGGTGGACGGAAGGACGGTTATTGGCGTGGGAGGAGTTGGTTATAGTGGATTTCGGATTTTCTCCCCGGAGCTGATTACTACGATTAAATTCCCGGATACTGTTACTACAATTGAGGATCAGGCTTTTAGCAAGTTTGGAAATCTAACTACGATCTATTGTCCGGATAATACGGAATATGACGGACCGAACAGTTATACGGATCCTTTTGAGGGGTGCACGAAAATTGAGACCATTTATGCCAATAGCTATGACTATGGCGTGCCTGTTTACGATAGTGTAAAGACAGTTACTTATTACGATGGTGTTACAGAAGTAAGGGATTATGGCGGAACGAATTTGACTACCATTAACCTGCCGGACAGCATTGAAAAATTCGGCTGGTCGGACGCGCCGGAATTGTCTGCCTTGAATTGTTCTAAGCCAATAGAGCAGATTATCGTGACGTCTACCCGCAATTGTCCGAAACTTTGTATTCCGGTAAATGCGGGAACCGTGTCAGGAATTCAGGACGATTATTCCAACAGCGGAATTACGGCCATTACTTTGAGACTTACCGGGTCTTCCTGGAATGATAAGGATGCATTTTTGAACTGCCCGAACTTAACGGCAATCAATGTTACAGATCCTAACGGTGAGTTTCACTCCGAAGACGGCGTGCTGTGGTGGAATAATGATCTCTATACATATCCTGCAGGAAAGAGCTGGGCGGGTAATTATGATGTGCCTGCCAACACCCAGTGCATTTATCTGTATGCGTTTGATTCCTGCAAGTTTACTTCCCTTACTTTTCCGGAGAATATGAATCCGAATTATTACTGGGATGGATATGATACAACAGATAATCCGAAAGACAGTGTATTTGAAAATACGAGTATAACGAAGATCCGGATTGTTCCGAGAAGTGCAGCAATGGACTATTATTCAACCAGAGAAGAGTTGGCAGAACGGTTTAAGGTAAGCGCAGATCAGATAGAGTTTTATCTGGGAAATACCTACCAGATCACTTATCAGCTGGACGGCGGAACGAATGCGCCGGGCAATCCGGCGTCCTACCGTGCGGGAGAAGATCCGGTTACGCTGGCTGCTCCAAGTAAGGAAGGATATGTTTTCCTGGGATGGAAGAGAAGCGACGTATCCGGCGGATATGAGAGTACAACGGAGCGGGCGTATGACGGATATTTTGAGAATTATGTATTTACAGCATGCTGGTGTAAAGAACTTCCTTATGCGGACACGTCGGTTGACGGATGGTACTATGCATATGTGTCCGGTGTCTATGAAAGAGGCATTATGACCGGGCTGAATGAAACCACTTTTGGACCGGCAGACCCTCTGGCACGTGCGCAGTTCGCTACGATCCTTTACAGAATGAACGACAAGCCGCCGGTAGAGTATAAAGCGGTATTTCCGGATGTGCCGAAAGGAGAATGGTTTACCAATGCAATTCTCTGGGCGGCAGAGACGCAAGTGGTAAAGGGATATGATAGTACAGGGCTTTTTGGACCGGCAGATTATATCAACCGGGAGCAGATGGCAGTGATGATGTACCGTTATGTGAATTACAAGGGGTATGCTTCTGAGCAGCCTGCTGACATCAGCGGTTATCAGGATGCGGACAAGGTGAATACCTTTGCGCAGGAAGCTATGAAGTGGGCAGTAGGAAACGGAATTATTTCCGGTAAAGAGAATGAAGATGGTACCGTACGCCTTGATCCACAGGGCAGCGCAAACCGTGCGGAATGTGCAACTATCATTATGCGGTTCCTGGAGAAGTTTGAAGAGTAGGCGTGACGGCGAAATGAGAATGAGGAGAAATGAATCATGATGAAAATGATGAAAAAGAGCGTGGCGCTCCTGGCGGCGGCTGCAATTGCTGCAGGCGGAACGGGAGTCACGGGACTTGGAGCTTCAGTCAGCCGGGCGGCGGAATCTGAGATTCAGCCGATTCTGGAATATAATTTTGACGAGACATTTGAAACGGGCAAGGCAAAGGACAGTGCAGGCAGCAATGATGCAGTCTTATCAGACGGAGCGGTCTATGTGGAAGATGCGGATTATGGACAGGTTCTGTATCTGGACGGAGGAACCGATCTTGGCGGAAGCAATAGTTTCCTTGCGTTCCCCGAGGGCTTTTTTGACGGCAAGGATTCCCTGACGGTTTCTATGGATGTTAATGAAGTGACAAGAACCGGTAATTATTTTACTTTTACGGTAGGCCAGGACAGCCAGAAATATCTGTTTTTGAAGACACATCCGACTACCATGAAGCTGGCGATTACTACCGGAAGCTGGTCGAATGAGAAGACAGCCAGTACATCCTTCATACATCCTAACAACAGCAGAAGGTGGATTAATGTGAAGATGGTTATCACGCCTACATCCATTGCGCTGTATCAGGATGGCGAGCTGCTTGCTGAAAATGAGGCGACAGGCATTAAGCTGTCGGATCTGGGAACAAACCTGAAGGCTTATCTTGGCAGATCTTTCTACACTGCGGATAAATATTTCCGCGGATACTTTGACAATGTGAAAGTGTATGACCGTGCCCTGACGGCCGCAGAGGTTAAGTCAGTAACGGAGCAGGAAGCTGCAGAACGTGAAGCGGCAATGAGTGATTTGCATTATGTTGCGGAGAAGTTTTCTATTCCGAATGCGGACAGTATCAAAGGAAACATCACACTTCCTTCAGAAAAGGACGGTGTGAAGATTGCATGGAAATCTTCCGATGAGAAAGTGATTAGCACAAAGGTTAAAGAGAATGCCGGCTATGATGACACACCGGCAGGTGTAGTTACCAGACAGGATGAAGATACCAAAGTCACACTGACGGCAACCTTTTCTAAGGACGGCGAGGAAGATGTGACAAAGAATTATGATGTAACCGTTAAGGCTAAGGCAGAAGAGGTTACGGAAGATGATTACGTTGGTTATCTGTTCGTTCGCTTTACGGGGACAGAGGAGAATGTTACAAAGGAACAGACCTATTTCTCTATCAGTACAGATGGATTGAACTGGAAGGACTTGAATAAGAATGAGGCAGTTTTAACCAGTACGATTGGCGAGAGCGGACTGAGAGATCATTATATTGCAAGGACGCCGGAAGGCGACAAGTACTATATGATCGCAACGGATTTAAGTATTGCCACCAATGGAACCAGTGCTACCTGGGCAGAGGCAGGCTCTAATGGAAGCCACAGTATTGTTGTATGGGAGTCTGACGATCTTGTGAATTGGAGCGAGCCGTGGCTTGCAGAGATTGCGCCGGAGAATGCGGGATGTACGTGGGCACCGGAATTCATTTATGATGATAAGACGGGTGAGTTTATCGTATACTGGTCTGCGACAAGCATTAAGCTGAACGACGCAGGCGAGATTGCACAGAATTATGAAAATCATGCAATCTATTACAGCAAGACTCGCGATTTCCGTACATTTACCGATGCGAAGCTGTATCACGCAGGCGAGATGCAGGCAAATGGTTATCCGGTAAAAGTGATTGACTCCACCATGATTTACCATGATGGAACCTACTATCGTTATACGAAGAATGAGTCAAATGGTACCATTATGATTGATAAGTCGGATGCCGTTTTGGGCGAGTATACGGATGTCGCATCCTCGACTCTGTCTTCTGCGCTTCCGGCAGCACAGGGAGCCGTGGAAGGTCCTATTATCTTCAAGATGAATGAGAAGACGGCGGATGGCAAAGATCAGTGGTGTCTTATGGTTGACCGTTTTGCAAGAGGACAGGGATATTATCCGCTGATTACCACAGATCTTGGGTCCGGCGAGTTCCGGATGCTGGAGGAGTCAGAGTATTCTTTCCCGAATGGTGTAAAATACCGCCATGGCTATGTAATGCCGATTACGGAGAAGGAATACAGCGCGCTGCAGAGAGCGTACGGTGATGGGACGTATGTTGATACTTACCCATTGAAAGAGAAAATAGAAGAAGCTTCTGCTATTGAGGCGGAGGGCTATACGGAAGAGAGTTATGCGGCTCTTAAGACGGCAATCACAGAAGCGCAGGGCGTGCTGGAAACCGCAAAGTCTAATGAAGAAGTAGACACGGCGGTGGAAGCGCTGCAGAAAGCAATTGACGGACTGAAGGCAGAGACCAAGCCGGATCCCGACCCAACACCGGATCCTGACCCAACACCGGATCCTGACCCGGAACCGACAGTGGAGCTTCCTTATCTGGATGTTGCGAAGGGCGACTGGTTCTATGACGAAGTAGCTTACAATTATGTTGAGAAAACCATGACGGGTACAGATCCTACGCATTTCTCACCATATGAAATCCTGCCGCGTGCGCAGTTTGCAACCATTCTTCACAGAATGGAAGGGAAGCCGGATGCAGCGTATACAAACAGATTCCCGGATGTGCCGGATGGACAGTTTTATTCAACGGCAGTTCTTTGGGCGGCTAATGTGAAGGTTATTACTGGATATACAGACTCCGGATACTTTGGAACGAACGATCCGATTACCCGTGAGCAGATGGTGGTTATGATGTACCGTTATGCGGATTATAAGAAATACGATACGTCAAAGACTGCAGACCTTGGAAGATTTTCCGATGCGGATAAGGTAAGCGGATTCGCAGAAACTGCCATGAAGTGGGCGGTAGAGAACGAGATTATCAGCGGTAAAGAGAGTGAAGACGGAAGTTACCGTCTCGACCCGCAGGGCAGCACGAGCCGTGCAGAATGTGCAATCATTATTGAGCGGTTCATGGAGAAGTTCGAGAAATAAAATGAAAAAAGATTGCGCCTCGTGCGCAATCTTTTTTAACTTCTTTTTATGAATGTGGTATTGCATTTGGGACACCGTATCTCAATCTTGCCTTTGCCTCTTGGGATGCGTATCTTCTGCTTGCAGGAAGGGCAGCGGTAGATGTGGTGGGTCTTGCGCTGGGCAAGCTGGTTCTTTGTCTTTGCGAACCAGCAGCGGAGTTTATAGGTTTTGGTAAGATACGTCTGGTTTTCCGCCGACCGTTTGTAAATGTTCCGCGAGAAAATGCGGAAGTATGTGTAAAAAATAAGCGCCCATGCCAGAAGCGATAAAATTTCGCTCCTTGTAAAAGAGGACAGAAGCATCAGGATAACCGCTGTAATCAGCGTGCATTGCCCGAAAGAGTCCAGTCCGTAACGTCCCATCATAAAGCGTGTTAATTTCTCTCTCAATCGAATCACCTTTCTATTAAAAAATTCTGTCTAATATGCCGGGAATGCTTCCCGTGTATAAAAGAATCATATCGTATCCACGGATAAAGTCAATAAACTTACAATTAAAAATATATAAAAAAATCCAAAGATGTGATACACTTAGTAAATGAAGCGTAATACAAGGATAATTCAGGAATTTGTGGAGGGCGCTGCAGAGAAAGGGGAGATGGTATGCGGGAGCTTACGAGATTAATCAAAGAAGATATGCGGCCGGCACTTGGAGTTACGGAGCCGGGAGCGATTGCGTTCGCGGTGGCGCTGGCAAGGGAGCGCACGGAGGGAGAAGTGGCATCTGTTAAAGTGGCGTTGAACTCCGGCATGTATAAGAACGCATTCACTTGTGGGATTCCCAATTCATCGGAGTACGGCAATCTGTATGCGGCGGCGCTGGGAGCAGTGGCAGCAGATGCAAATCGGGGGCTGGAATCATTAGGAAGTATCACAGAGGAAGATAATAAGAAAGCGAAACAGATGGTAGAGGAAGGCCGGATAGATGTGAGACTGGATCACATGGGCTCGGAAATTACCATTGACGCCGAGGTGAGAACAGACAGAGATTGCTGCAGGGTCAGCATCAGCGGCGGCCACACTGATGTACAGAAGATTGAGAAAAATGGCGAAATCGTTTTTCAAAAGGAGACGGCATGCAAAACGCATGCACGGGCCGAAGGAGAAGATGGTCAGGAGGATGGGGCTGTCATTCACAGATATACATTGGCGCAGATTCTGGAATATGTGGCAAATGTGCCGGTTCAGGAAATCAGTTTTATCCGGAATGCGTTTTCTATGAATATGGAGCTTCTGGAAGAAGGCATCCGGTCAAAGAAGACCACCATAGGTCCTATGCTCCTGAAGGAGAATGGAAATGAAATTGTGTCTAAAGATGCTTTGCGGACGGCGCAGCTTCTGTGCAACGGGGCAATCGAGGCAAGAGTGCTGGGACTTTCCCGTCCGGCAATGAGCATTACCGGGAGCGGAGCGCACGGAATTATTGCTTCCATGCCGCTGTTTGCCTGGTATGAGGTGAACTATGGGGAGGTCACGGAGGATGCCCTGCTGCGGGCGACGGCGCTCAGCTATCTGATTACCATGTATATCAAGGAATATTCCGGCAAGCTTTCTGCATTCTGCGGATGCGGGATTGCGGCAGGCACAGGGATGGCGTGTGGTCTGGCTTACCTGCGGAAAGCTTCGGAAGAACAGATTGCCATGGTTATCCGTAATATGGCATCCGGGCTTACGGGGATGATCTGCGACGGCGGTAACCAGGGGTGCGCCATGAAAGGAATTGTGGCAGTGGACGCGGCGTTCCGCGCCGTGGACATGGCGCAGAATGGCGTTTGTATTGATAGTATACATGGCATCAATGGGAAGACACCGGAGGAAACCATGCGCAACATGGGACTGATTGCATCGCCGGGAATGGTGAAAACAGAAGAGACAATTGTAAAGATTATGCAGAATAAATAAGGACAGGAAGGGATGGAAATGGCTGAAAAAAAACGGCACCACAGAGGAAGACGGCGGCGCAGGAAGAAAGGCGGGATATTCAGCACAATCATACTGATTGTGGCAGTGATTGTGTTCTGTGTTTCGGCATTTCAACTGTTCCGGATATTTAAGGGATATCAGGAAGGGCAGTCAGAGTATGACTATATCCGGAAGCTTGCGCTGACGAATGAGGACACAGAAGAAGGAGAAGACGGGGAAAACGACGGAGAAGACGGCAGGTTCCGCGTGAATTTTGAGGAACTTTTGAAAATAAATCCAGATACGGTAGGGTGGCTGCGGTTTTACCCGGAACCGGCTCAGATTAACTATCCGCTGGTTCAGGGGGAGGACAATAGTCTTTATCTGAATAAAACATTTTCCGCAAATGATAATACGGTGGGAGCTATTTTTGTGAATGTATATAACCAGTCGGATTTTAATGACAGAAATACCATTATTTACGGACACCGGATGAAAGACAATTCTATGTTTCATGACCTTGCCAGGTATGAAGATAAATCTTTCTGGGAGGCAAATCCTTATTTTTACATCTATACGCCGGACGGCAGAGAGATTGTGTATCACATTTATTCGGCAGGAGTGGTGAAGGACACCTCAGATACGTACCTGACAGAATTTGCTTCGGATGAGGAATATCAGGAGTTTCTTAATATGACCCGGGATGTTGCGGCGTATGACACGGGGATTATGCCGGATGTGGGGGATCAGATTGTGACACTTTCCACCTGCACGAAAGACAGCAACGAAGACCGGTTTGTGGTAAGAGGTGTGAAAGAGTCGGAAGAAATCATAGAATAGACAATTTGGAAGGAGATTTGGTATGGCATATATATATGAAGTGGGCGATGTTGTGAAAATGAAAAAGAAGCATCCCTGCGGCAGCCAGGAATGGGAGATTCTCCGCGTGGGAGCAGATTTCAGGATGAAATGTATGGGGTGCGGCCATCAGATTATGATTTCCAGGAAGCTGGTGGAAAAAAATACGAAGGGGCTGCGTAAAAAGTAAAAAAGTGCTTGCGGAAGATGAAAAACTATGTTATTATTTTAAATCGTGATATGATATGTTTGTCCCGGTAAAGGGACGGATATCCTTGTTCCCAGATACATCCGGGAGCCAAAAGACCAGAAGGAGGTGCAAACTACATGAATAAGTATGAGTTAGCTGTTGTAGTCAATGCAAAGATCGAAGATGACGAAAGAGCGCAGGTGATCGAAAAGGTAAAGGCATTAGTTACCCGTTTCGGCGGCAATGTGACAGACGTTGATGAATGGGGTAAGAAGAGATTGGCTTACGAGATTCAGAAAATGAGAGAAGCATATTATTACTTCGTCCACTTCGAATCTGACGCTACAGTTCCGGGCGAAGTTGAGAAGAGAATTCGCATTATGGACAACGTACTCAGATATTTATGCGTGAAACAGGAAGCATAAGACAGTGAGGTAGAAGAATGAATAAAGTTATTTTGATGGGACGCCTGACAAGAGACCCGGAAGTGAGATATTCACAGGGAGCGACTCCACTGGCGATTGCCAGATATACGTTAGCAGTAGACCGGCGTTTTAGAAGAGACGGAGAAGCAACCGCAGATTTTATTCCGTGTGTCGCTTTTGGCAGACAGGCGGAGCACGCAGAGAAATATTACCATCAGGGACTCCGCGTTACAATCAGCGGACGCATCCAGACGGGAAGCTATACGAATAAGGATGGCGTGAAGGTCTATACGACAGAGGTTGTTGTAGAAGAACAGGAATTTGCAGAGAGCAAAGCTGCAAGCGACGCTAATGCAGGCGGCTATCAGGCGGCTCCGGCTCCGGCGCCAAGTGCACCGGCAGGAGACGGTTTCATGAATATTCCGGATGGAATTGATGAGGAGCTGCCGTTTAGTTAAGAGTTTCATTAGAAATAGGATAGGAGGTAAAGCATCATGGCTTACGATAAAGGAAATCGTCCGGAAGGCGGCTTCAAGAGAAGAGGCGGCGGACGCAGAAGAAAAAAAGTATGTGTATTCTGTGGGAAAGAGAATAACGAAATCGATTACAAGGATGTAGCGAAATTAAGAAAATATATCTCTGAAAGAGGAAAGATCCTTCCGAGAAGAATCACAGGAAACTGTGCAAAGCATCAGAGAGCTCTTACCGTAGCAATCAAGAGAGCGAGACATATTGCGTTAATGCCATATGTTCAGGATTAATAGAAGATAATGGAAGAAAAAGACCGTCGGCGCATCGACGGTCTTTTTTACCATTGTAATAAAAGGCGGAACGTACTATAATAGACGCATGAAAAGGAGGAGAAGAGAATGGACAAGATTCAGGAAAAAGATAAAAAATATATCTGTCATACATATAACCGTTTTCCGGTCTCCATCATACGTGGCAAGGGCACCACGGGCTATGATGCGGAGGAAAAGGAATATATAGATTTTACCAGCGGTATCGGAGTGAACAGTCTGGGCTTTGCGGATCAAGGCTGGGCAGATGCAGTGTCAGAGCAGGCTCATACGCTGCAGCATATTTCCAATTTGTATTATTCGCAGCCGGATGGAGACGTGGCGCAGAAGCTCTGTGAGTATACAGGATTTTCGAAAGTATTCTTTGGAAATTCAGGAGCAGAGGCGAATGAGTGCGCGCTCAAGATTGCAAGAAAGTACGGAATGGAGAAACACGGGGAGAAATGTAGTACGGTGATTACGCTGAATAATTCTTTCCATGGAAGAACCATTACCACGCTGGCGGCAACCGGACAGGAAGTGTTCCACCAGTATTTTCTGCCGCTGACGGAAGGATTCCGCTATGTGGATGCGGGAGACATTGACGGGCTGTATGCGGCGCTGGATGACAGTGTGTGCGGTATTATGCTGGAATTGATCCAGGGAGAGGGCGGTGTTGTTCCGGTTCCTGAGAAATTCGTGAAAGAAATTGAGAAAATCTGCCGGGAGAAGGATCTGGTGTTTGTGATTGATGAAATCCAGACAGGGATTTCCCGTACCGGAACCTTCCTCTGCTATGAACAGTATGGCGTGCAGCCGGATGTGGTGACCCTTGCGAAAGGGCTGGGCGGAGGACTGCCCATCGGCGGAATCTTAATGTCAAAGAAGGTGGAGGAAGTGTTGGGATACGGCCAGCATGGTTCTACGTTCGGCGGAAATCCGGTAGCATGCGCAGGAGCGCGGTATGTGCTGGATAAGGTATTGCAGCCGGAATTTCTGGATGAAGTGAAGAAAAAAGCAGAATATCTGCGGAGGAAGCTGCTGGAAATTCCGCAGGTAGTGGAAGTGAGCGGAATGGGACTCATGCTGGGCGCAGAACTGGCGGAAGGCTATACGGCAGGCGAAGTGGCCGGAAGATGCGCAGCGGAGGGACTGTTGGTACTGACAGCGAAGACAAGGCTTCGTTTTCTGCCGCCGCTTACCATTACGTATGAGGAGATAGATAAGGGAATTACGGTTCTTAAGAAAGTTCTGGATGAAAAATAGTGAAACACGGAGGACAGTGATGAAAAAACCAGTATTAGTAATTATGGCGGCGGGAATGGGAAGCCGCTACGGCGGGCTGAAGCAGATTGATCCGGTAGATGATGAGGGACATATTATCATGGATTTTTCCATGTATGATGCCAGACGTGCCGGATTTGAGAAGGTGGTCTTTATTATCAAGAGGGAGAATGAAGCAGATTTCAAAGAGGCTGTAGGCAACCGTATAGCAAAATATATGGAAACTGCGTATGTCTATCAGGAACTTTCTAACATTCCCGACGGGTTTGCCGTGCCGGAAGGACGGGTGAAGCCCTGGGGGACGGCGCATGCAGTCCTTAGCTGTATAGACGAAGTGGACGGTCCGTTCGCTGTAATTAACGCAGACGATTATTATGGGCAGGAGGCGTTCCGTCTGATTTATGATTATCTTGCTTCTCATGGGGATGATGAGAAATACCGTTATACCATGGTAGGCTATCAGCTTGGCAATACGGTTACAGATAACGGGCATGTGGCCCGCGGCATCTGCAGTATGAATGAAAATGGTGAACTGACTGCAATCCGGGAGCGCACAAGGATTGAAAAGCGTGACGGCGGCATTGCATTTACAGAGGATGATGGCGCAACCTGGCAGTCTGTTCCGGCAGATTCGGTGGTTTCCATGAATATGTGGGGATTTACGGCAAGCATACTGAAGGAGATTCGGGAAGGCTTCCCGGCATTTTTGGAAGAAGGACTGAAAACGAATCCTATGAAGTGTGAATATTTCCTTCCGGCGGTGGTGAGCCGTCTGGTGGAGACAGACAGGGCGGCGGTAGCCGTGCTGAAGTCTGCGGATAAATGGTACGGCGTGACCTACAAAGAGGATAAGCCGGTGGTAGTGGCTGCGATCCGGGAAATGAAAGAAACCGGGAAATATCCGGTACATCTGTGGGAATAATGAATAAAAGCAGGAGGTATGAATCATGGCTATTTTAATTACAGGAGGCGCAGGCTACATCGGAAGCCATACGGCGCTGGAGCTTTTGAAGGAAGGGTACGAGGTGGTAATCTACGACAATCTCTGCAATTCTTCCAGGGAATCCATCCGCAGAGTCGAGGAACTGACGGGGAAAACCATCCGGTTCTACGAGGGAGATGTTCTGGACGCGGCGAGCCTGGAGAAGCTGTTTGCTGCAGAAGAGGTCGAGGCGGTCATCCACTGTGCGGCGCTTAAGGCGGTAGGCGAGTCTGTGCAGAACCCGTTGGAATATTATCAGAATAATATTACGGGGACACTGACGCTTCTTGGCGTGATGGAGAAAATGGGAGTTAAGAACATTGTGTTCAGTTCTTCCGCTACCGTTTACGGCAGCCCGGAAGTGATGCCGATTACGGAAGACTGCCCGAAGGGACAGTGTACCAATCCTTATGGCTGGACGAAATCCATGATGGAGCAGATTATGACAGACTTACAGAAGGCGCATCCGGAATGGAACGTCATTCTTCTGCGTTATTTTAACCCGGTGGGTGCTCACGAGAGTGGAAGAATCGGAGAGGATCCAAAGGGAATCCCCAATAATCTGATGCCTTATATCTCACAGGTTGCTGTCGGGAAGCTAGAGAAACTGGGGGTATTTGGAAATGATTACCATACGCCGGACGGAACGGGCGTGAGAGACTATATCCATGTGGTGGACCTTGCGGACGGGCACGTGAAGGCGATTAAATACATTTTCACCAATCCGGGGCTGGATATTATCAACCTGGGAACCGGTACCGGGTACTCGGTGCTGGATATGGTGAAAGCCTTTTCTAAGGCATGCGGGAAAGAAATTCCTTACGAGATTAAGCCGAGAAGGGCGGGGGACATTGATATGTGCTACGCAGATCCGACGAAAGCGGCCAGAGTACTCGGATGGAAGGCAAAGAGAGGCCTGGATGAGATGTGCAGGGACACCTGGAGGTGGCAGTCTCAGAATCCAAACGGATATAACTAAGCTTTTCATTTAAACGAAAAGATGTTATAATACGATGTGCAGTTTTTAAATTTTGAGGGACAGGCTATGAAAGAAAAACCGAATGTACGATTAAAAGGGCAGCTGAGATTATATATGCAGTGGCCGGCAGTCATGATAGTGGTTTTGATTGCAATGACTGTTTGGATATACCGGACGGACCGGAGGGCGGGAACGATTATGTTGATTTTCGTGCTGGTCTACATGGTGGTGGTCGGTATCCTGTATTTCTATAATAAATCCCTGATATTAAAGGATTTGGTGGAATTTGCCGCACAGTATGGGATTGTGCAGAATACGCTTTTGAAGGAGCTGGCAGTGCCCTACGCGATTTTGCTGGATGACGGCAGGCTGCTCTGGATGAACGATCAGTTTGAGAAGATTATTGGCGGCAGATTTAAGAAGGGCGCACACCTGAGTAAATATGTACCGGAGCTGAACCGGAGCATTTTCCCGAAGGATGAGGCGCAGACGGTGACAATGGAGGTATATTATGAGGACCGGGAGTACCGTGCTGAGCTTCGCAGAGTGTCGGTAGAAGGCTTCAGCGATACGGAACAGCTCCTGCAGCTTCCTGAGGAGAAGGAGTATTTTATTGCGGTCTATCTGCAGGATGTGACGGAACTGAATGTTTATATTAAGGAAAATGAAGAGCAGCGTTTGGTTGCCGGGCTGATTTATATTGACAACTATGATGAAGTTATCAATACGGTGGAGGAGGTTCGCCAGAGCCTTCTGCTGGCGTTGATTGAACGTAAGATTAACCAGTATGTTGCGAGGCTTGACGGAATTGTCAAGAAGATGGAGCCGGATAAATATTTTATCGTTGTGAAGAAGCATTATTTTAAGCAGATGGAAGAAGACAGGTTTTCTCTGCTGGAGGATGTGAAGTCTGTCAATATCGGAAATGGGATTCCTGCGACGCTCAGTATTGGCTGGGGATTAAGCAAGGATACCTATGCCCAGAGCTATAACTATGCCCGCGCTGCGATTGATCTTGCACTTGCCCGGGGAGGAGACCAGGCGGTGATTAAGGACTGCCACGGGATTACCTATTATGGTGGTAAGAGGGAACAGACGGCTAAGAATACCCGTGTGAAGGCGCGCGTGAAGGCGGAGGCGCTGCGGGAATTCATGATGGTGAAGGACAATATTTTTGTAATGGGGCATAAGATGACGGATGTGGATTCTTTTGGCGCAAGTATCGGTATCTACCGTGCAGCCGCGGCACTTCAGAAGAAGGCGCACATTGTCATTAATGATATATCCGTGTCGGTCCGGCCGCTGTATGAAGAATTCATGAAGAATTCTAAGTATCCTGACGACTTGTTTGTAACATCGGCAGAGGCGAAAGAGATGGTGGATGGCAATTCCATGGTAGTAGTAGTAGATACGAACCGGCCTAAGATGACGGAATGTGAAGAGCTTCTGGGAAGGACGAAGACGATTGTCGTTCTGGATCACCACAGGCAGAGCAGTGATAATATTGACAATGCTTTACTGTCTTATATTGAGCCTTATGCGTCTTCGGCGTGTGAAATGGTGTCGGAGGTACTGCAGTATATTGTGGATGATATTAAGATTCCGGTCATAGAAGCGAATTGTCTGTACGCCGGAATTATGATAGATACGAACAATTTTATGAATCGTGCAGGAGTCCGTACCTTTGAAGCTGCGGCATTCTTACGCCGCTGCGGAACGGATATTTCTTATGTGCGCAAGCTCCTACGGGACAATATGGACAGTTACCGGGCGAAGGCGGAGATTATCAGCCGGGCAGAGGTGTACCGGAAGGAATTCGCCATTGCGAAGGGCGAACATCTGAATGTGGAGAGCCCTACCATCGTCGGAGCGCAGGCAGCCAACGAGCTTTTGGATATTGAAGGGATTAAAGCATCTTTCGTATTGACGGTATATAATGGAAGAGTCTATGTCAGTGCAAGATCCATTGATGAGGTGAACGTGCAGATTATTATGGAAAAACTGGGCGGAGGCGGTCATATGAATGCTTCGGGGGCACAGTTTGATTATACGGATCTGGACAGAGGGGTCAGAGAAGTGAAGCGGACGCTGGATATGATGATCGAGAAAGGAGACATATAATAGCTATGAAAGTAATTTTAATGGAAGACATAAAGTCTCTTGGCAAAAAAGGAGACGTTGTGGATGTAAGCGATGGGTATGCCAGAAATTTCCTCTTAAAAGGAAAGAAGGGCGTGGAAGCTAACAGCAAAAATATGAATGACCTGAAGCTTCAGAGAGCCAATGAACAGAAGAAAGCACAGGAAAATCTTGAGGCGGCCCAGGAACTGGGCAGAAAGCTTGCGGCAGGGCAGGTGGAAGTGTCTATAAAAACCGGAGAAGGCGGAAAGGCATTCGGCTCTGTGTCTTCAAAGGAAATTGCATCGGCTGTGGAAGAGCAGATGGGACTTACGATAGACAAGAAGAAGATTCAGTTGAAAGAGCAGATTAAGATGCTGGGAACGCATATGGTTCCGGTGAAACTGCATGCGAAGGTGACGGCAGAACTGAAAGTTGTTGTGAAAGAAGAAGCCTAGGAGGAAATGAATGTGGAGGAAGCGCTCATTAAGCGAGTACTGCCCCATAGTATAGAAGCGGAGCAATCCGTAGTGGGGGCTATGCTGATGGACAAGGATGCTGTTATGACGGCATCCGAGATCATAAGCGGCAAGGATTTTTATCAAACTTCATACGGAACAATCTTCGATTCTATGACAGAGTTATTTAACGAAGGAAAGCCGGTGGATCTGATTACACTGCAGGAGAGGCTGAAGGAGAAGGATGTGCCGGAAGAGATTTCCAGTCTTTCTTTTGCGAGAGATTTGATTGCAGCGGTTCCTACTTCTGCGAATGTGAAGTATTATGCTGAAATTGTGAAGGAGAAGGCGGTTTTAAGAAAGCTGATTAAATTGAATGAAGAGATTGCCAATATCTGTTATGTGGGAAATGAACCGCTGGAATCGATTCTGGAGACGACGGAGAAACGGGTGTTTGAGCTTGTGCAGAGCAGAAGCAGCGGAGACTATGTCCCGATTAAGGAAGTCGTGCTGCATGCGCTGGAGAAGATAGAGAAGGCGTCAAAGAGCAAGGGCACGGTTACGGGGATACCTACCGGATTTTTGGATCTTGATTATAAATTGTCCGGACTGCAGCCGTCAGATCTGATTTTGGTGGCGGCGAGACCCTCTATGGGAAAGACGGCGTTTGTGCTGAATATTGCGCAGCATGTAGCATTTAAAAGTAAGAAGACAGTGGCAATCTTCAGCCTTGAGATGTCGAAGGAACAGTTGGTGAACCGTCTCTTTTCGCTGGAATCCCAGGTGGATTCCCAGGCTCTGCGTACCGGGAATCTGAAGGATTCGGATTGGGAGAAGCTGATTGAGAGCGCCGGAATTATCGGAAAGTCCAATTTGATTATTGATGATACGCCGGGGATCTCTATTTCTGAGATGCGATCCAAATGTCGGAAGTACAAGCTGGAGCATCACCTGGATCTGATTATCATTGACTATCTGCAGTTGATGTCAGGGAGCGTGGGCCGACGTTCAGACTCCAGACAGCAGGAGATTTCTGATATTTCAAGAGCTTTAAAAGGTCTGGCGAGGGAGCTGAATGTGCCGGTGATTGCTCTGTCGCAGCTTAGCCGTGCAGTAGAACAGCGGCCGGAGCACAGGCCTATGCTGTCAGATCTGCGTGAGTCCGGCGCCATAGAGCAGGACGCGGACGTGGTAATGTTTATATACCGCGATGATTATTATAATAAGGACACAGATACGCCGAACCAGGCGGAGATTATTATTGCGAAGCAGAGGAATGGCCCGATTGGGACGGTGAACCTGGCGTGGCTGCCGGATTATACCAAGTTCGCAAATTTGCAGATATAAGATTGCGCACAAGGCGCAATCTTTTTATGATATAGGAAGTTCAAGGCGGACTTGTCCGCTTTGTTATGATTGAAAGAGAAGTTTCTTCAGCCGCTTTGCTGCAGCAGGCCTGGCAAATTCTTTCCGGTAGTTTTGCTGCTGGCGTATGAGCTGATCCAGTTTCCGGAATTGCTCCTCCTGCGCCCGTTCCCTGGCGTCTAAGAGGAATCCCATTTCTTTGCTCAGCATGGATACCAGGACTTCATTATTATTTTCTAACATTCTTTTTATCTGTAATTGTTCCCGGGTGCGCTTCATATCAGGAATCAGCGCCTTCAGGTCGCTGAAGGGAACTCCCTGCTCGTACAGTTCTTTGATACAGTTATAGAGTTTAGTATCCTCTTTTGTAGCGCTGCTTAATGCGTTCAGTGCGTTTCCCATAAAATCATACCCCCTTAATTATTGAGTGTGGAGCCAGCATAGCATGTCCGGCTGAAAAAAATCGTAGAAAGGTGTCGAGATAATTAAAAACGTAAGAAAACTAACTTTTTTCATAAAAAATCAAACAAAAAAATGTATAAAAATAAAAAACGTAAAAAATTATACCTTTCACCAAAATTTTTTTCTTGCCGAAAAACTCAAAATAATATAAACTTTATTCAAGTAACCGAGGACAAGTCGGCCTCGGCAAGAAAAAATATATTAGGGAGGGTTTTAACCATGAAAAGAAAACTCGTAAGCGTGCTTCTTTGCACAGCTATGGTAGCAACAATGGCAGTTGGATGCGGAAGCAGTGATGATTCAGCTTCTGACGATTCAGCTCAGACAGAAGATACTACAGGTGATGAGGAAGAACCGGCAGATGATAATGGTGACCTTATCAAAGTTGGTATCATCAACAACGACCCGAATGAGTCCGGATATCGTACAGCTAACGACAAGGATTTGAAAGAGACATTTACAGAAGAGAACGGATATGACGCATCCTTCGCATACAGCCTGAAGAATGACGAGCAGATCACAGCTGCACAGAAGTTCATTCAGGATGGTGTAGATTATCTTCTTCTTTCCGCAGCAGATACAGCTGGTTGGGATTCTGTACTTCAGGATGCAGCAGATGCTGGTATCCAGGTAATCCTGTTTGACCGTACAATCGATGCTGACGAAAGCCTTTATGCAGCTTCTATCGTTTCCGATATGGACAAAGAAGGACAGACAGCTGTTGATTGGTTAGACAGCCAGGGACTTGATGAGTACAACATCATCCACATTCAGGGTGTTATGGGATCAGCTGCTCAGCAGGGACGTACAGGAGCTCTTCAGGACAAGGTTGATTCTACGGACAACTGGAATATCGTAACACAGCAGACAGCAGAGTGGAATGCAGAGAAAGCTCAGCAGATCGTTCAGTCTGTTATCGATGCAGGACAGTCCTTCAACGTAATCTATGCAGAGAACGACGATATGGCTAAGGGTGCTGTAGCAGCTCTTGACAAAGCTAATATGTCTCATGGTGTTGATGGCGATGTAATCGTTATGGGATTTGACTGCAACAAGTGGGCTCTTGAAGAACTGCTTGCTGGTAACTGGAACTACGATGGACAGTGTAACCCATTCCAGGCTTCTTATATCGAGGAAGTAATCAATACTCTTGAAGCTGGCGACGAAGTTGCAGAGAAGACTATCATTATGGAAGAGAAAGGATTCGACGCTACCACAATTACACAGGAAGACGTTGACCAGTATGGTATCTAATTATATTACGACAGGTAATATACAGTACTTAGTTTTTTAAGATTATGAAACAAGCGCGGCGCAGCGTGTTGTACGCTTGCACTGCGCTTGTTTTTTTAAAAAAAGTTTTATAGGGGGAATGGACTGGTGGAAGATAAGACCGTATTGAAAATGAGAAATATTCACAAAAGCTTTCCCGGAGTGCGTGCCTTGCAAGGAGTTGATTTTACCCTTCGTGAAGGTGAAATCCATGCGTTAATGGGTGAGAACGGTGCCGGAAAATCAACCTTGATTAAAGTTCTGACTGGTGTGTACGGAAAGGATGAAGGTCAGATTTTTATTAAGGGTAAAGAAGGTGAAGTAGCAATACATTCACCGCAGGATGCACAGAAAGTCGGAATCAGTACCGTATACCAGGAGATTACATTGTGCCCGAACCTTACGGTTGCTGAGAATATGTTTATCGGCCGTACTGCGGGCGCTGTTCAGAACTGGAGAAAGATGAACGCTGATACGGACAAGATACTGAAGTCACTGGATATACCGGCGAAGGCAACGCAGCAGCTGTCGACCTGTTCAATTGCTGTACAGCAGATGGTAGCAATCGCACGTGCGGTTGATATGGAATGTAAGGTTCTGATTCTGGATGAGCCTACTTCTTCTCTGGATGAGTCTGAGGTTGAAAAGCTGTTCAAGCTGATGCGCGACCTGAGAGCAAAGGGCGTTGGTATTATTTTCGTTACTCACTTCCTGGATCAGGTATATGAGGTGTGTGACACAATCACGGTACTTCGTGACGGACAGCTTGTAGGACAGTTTGATATCAAAGAGTGTCCGCGTGTTGTACTTGTTGCGAAGATGCTTGGTAAGGAACTGGATGATACAGAAGAGATTAAGGGAGATTACTCCACTTACCAGGGTGATGAAACTGAATCTGTATATGAAGCAAAAGGTCTTGCAAGCAATGCAGGTATCAAGCCATTTGATTTCTATATTAAGAAAGGTGAAGTCAATGGATTTACAGGACTGCTTGGATCCGGACGAAGCGAGAGTGTTCGTGCAATCTTTGGCGCGGATAAGGTGACAGGCGGAACCGTGAAGATGAAAGGAAAATCTGTAAAGATTACAAAACCAATAGATGCTATGCGTAATGGTATCGCATACCTGCCGGAAGACCGTAAGGGAGACGGTATCGTAGGCGATTTGTCTGTACGTGACAATATTATCCTTGCTCAGCAGGTACTGAGAGGATTCATGAAACCATTCAGTAAAGCAGAAACTTATAAGATTGCCGATGAATATATTAAGCTGCTGGATATTAAGACAGCTTCGGCAGATACACCAATTAAATCACTTTCCGGTGGTAACCAGCAGAAGGTTATCCTTGCACGCTGGCTGTTTACTCATCCTGACTATCTGATTCTGGATGAGCCTACCCGTGGTATTGATATTGGTACTAAGATTGATATTCAGAAATTGGTGCTTAAGCTTGCTTCAGAAGGTATGAGCGTTACCTTTATTTCTTCTGAAACAGACGAGATGCTCCGTACCTGTTCACGTCTGGTCGTTATGCGTGACCGCAAGGTTGTAGGTGAGCTTTCAGGCGAAGAGCTGACTCAGAGCAAGATTATGAGCACAATTGCCGGAGGTGACAAATAACTATGCAGACGAAAAAAGCAGGTGTTGGTGAATTTTTTAAGAACTTAACAAGGCAGCAGATCTTTATTCCGTTGGTTGCGTTGGCTCTGCTCCTTATTTTCAATTTGATTGCCGATCCTAATTTCTTTAAGATTACATTAGGACATAACAGTGCCGGCGACCCGGTTCTGTCAGGTTATTTAATTACAATTCTGGACTCTGGTTCAGAGCTTGCAATCCTTGCGATTGGTATGACGCTTGTTACAGCTGCTACAGGCGGACAGGATATCAGTGTCGGCGCTACAACAGCGATTGCAGGTAGTGTGATTCTTCGTGTGCTCTGCGGAACAGATTCCAGACCGGATGAGCTGCAGGCTCCGATTATTGTAGCATTTTTAGTTGCATGTGTTGCAGCAATGTTATTTGGAGCATTTAATGGTGTTCTGGTAGCATATTTCAAGATTCAGCCGATGGTAGCGACCCTGATTCTTTACACGGCGGGACGTTCCATTGCGGCATGGATTAATAACAATGAGCTTCCGATTGTAAGCGATACAACCTTTACATATTTTGGTGGATTTATTCCGGGAATTCCGATTCCGACGCCATTCTTTATCGCTATGATTTGTGTAATTGTTATTGCGTTAGTGCTTCGTTTTACAAACCTCAGGCTGTATACAGAAGCTGTTGGTATCAATGAGAACTCATCCAGACTGAATGGTCTGAATCCGGCTTTCATTAAGATCCTTTCTTTTGTAATCCTGGGTCTGTGTGTTGCTGTTGTCGGATTGATTAAAGTAAGCCGTCTTTCTTCTATTAACTATTCAGTTATAGCGAAGGATATTGAAATGGATGCCATCCTTGCAGTTGCCCTTGGCGGAAATGCATTGAGCGGTGGTAAATTCAACATGACAGCTTCCGTTATCGGAGCATATGTAATTCAGTGTCTGACAACCACACTTTACAAGTTTAATGTACAGTCAGATGCACTTCCGGCATACAAGGCAGTTGTCGTAATTGTGCTGGTTGTTATGAGCGCACCTGGTATGAAGGACTTCATTGCAGGAATTAAGAAAAAAATTGCGCCTAAGAAACATGATGTAAAGGAGGTTGGCTAATATGGCAGGAGAGAAAAAAGCAGCAAAGAGCGGCGGTATTGGAAATAAGCTGAAGAATATGACCGATACAAACCTGCTGTTACTTATCACGGTAGTAATCTTCTTTGCTATGTATATTGCGGCAATTATATTCCAGGGAAAAGGATTCCTGAAAGCACAGACTTTCCTGAATATCCTGAACGCGAATGCTGCACTGATTATTTTATCTTGTGGTCTGAGTATTGTTATGATTACCGGCGGTATTGATATTTCCGTTGGTGGTGTTACAGCTCTGGTTGGTATGTGCTGTGCAGTTTACCTGGATTTCAAAGGCGGAAATGTAGCTGTAGCAGTTATCATTGCTCTGGCAATTGGTGTTGCATTTGGTCTCGTACAGGGATTCTTGGTTGCATACCTGGATATTCAGCCATTCATTGTAACTCTGGCAGGTATGTTCTTTGCCAGAGGTATGACGACAATCGTTAATTCAAGCCCGTTCAATGTTGCGAATGAAGATTTCGTTGCTTTGAAGGGTACGCGTATTACAGTTCCGGGACTTGGTTCTGTAAATAAGCTTGGTAAATATGTAGATGCTTATGTTGAAATCGGTGTAGTTGTTGCGCTTTTAGTAGTAATCATTCTGTTCTGTGTTCTTAGATGGACAAAGTTCGGACGTGCATTATACGCTGTAGGCGGTAACCGTCAGAGCGCTTTGATGCTTGGTATCAACGTAAAGAGAACCAGATTCTTTGCTCAGTTACTCTGCGGAATTCTGGCGGGTATTGGCGGATTTGTATACTTCCTGCATGTAGGTTCCGGTTCACCGTCCCATGCATCAGGAGAAGAGATGAACGCTATTGCATCTTCCATTATCGGTGGTACAATGCTGACTGGTGGTGTTGGTAATATTATTGGTACTCTGTTCGGAGTTCTTTCACTCAGCACAATCAAGAACATCGTATCTTCAGCCGGATTGGATCAGGCTTGGTGGACAGGAATTACAACAGCTGTTATGCTGTGTCTCTTCCTTGTTATCCAGAGTGTTATCATGAAGGTTCGTAAGCAGGGCTAATGATGAACGTATAGTAGAGATATGATAGATGGCGGCTTTTCGTAAGCCGCCATTTTTTGCGTAATAAAAACAGCGCCGGAGCGAAAGCTCCTGCGCTGTTTTTTGTCTTATACATTATTACAACCGATAGATACAGCTATTAGCCCTGGGAGATAGCTCCTGTAGGACACTGAGCTGCACATGCGCCACAATCTACACAAGCGTCTGCGTCGATTTCATAATGATCTGCGCCCTGAGAGATTGCGCCAACTGGACATTCAGCTTCGCAAGATCCACAGCTTACACATTCATCACTAATTACGTGTGCCATAATATGTACCCTCCTTTTAATTGTCTAGACATAAAAAACCTTTTTCGTCTATTCTTATCATAATACAAAAGGTACAAATATACAAGTGAAAATCGTGGTCTAAATTGAGTACAAGCGTTCTTTCTTTTTCTGATATGCAGAGAGAATAATCTGCCGTGCCGCTGCAGCTTCTTCGGCGGAAGGTTCCCGTACGTTATCCAATGGATAAGGGATTCCCAGAGATTTATATTTTTCCTTTCCCATAGAATGATAGGGGAGAACTTCCAACGCCTGTATATTATCAAGGTCTGCCATAAATTCTCCCAGTTCTTCCAAGTATTCCCGGTACAGAGTGATGCCGGGAATAATGACGTGGCGGATCCATACGGGGATTTTCTTTTCTTCCAGATATTTGGCGAAGGCAAATATCTTTTGGTTGGACTGTCCGGTCAGCATCTTGTGTTTTGTTTCATCCATATGCTTGATATCTAAAAGAATCAGATCGGTAAGCGAAAGCAGCCGGTCAAGCTCTTTTAAAAAAGCAGGATTGTCGGTTGTGAAGACGGCGCCGGAGGTGTCTATGCAGGTATGGATGTGATGCTTTTTAAGATTGCGAAAAATTGCCGTGACGAAGTCGGACTGCAGGAGAGGTTCACCGCCGGTTACGGTCACGCCTCCCTTCCGGTAGAAAGGGAGATTGTTATAGAAGCCTTCAAGGACTTCCGGGACGGACATCAAGCTGCCGGAGGCGGGCTCCCAGGTATCCGGATTATGGCAGTACTGGCAACGCAGGGGACAGCCGCTTAGAAAGATTACGTAACGTACGCCGGGACCGTCCACTGTGCCAAAGCTTTCGATGGAGTGTACATATCCTTGTTCCATCATATATCCTCGTGGAAGGTGCGGGCGATGACGTCGTCCTGCTGTTCCTTGGTGAGTTTGATGAAGTTGACAGCGTATCCGGATACGCGGACGGTAAGCTGGGGATAATTTTCAGGATGCTTTTGTGCATCCAGCAGGGTTTCTCTGGTAAATACATTTACGTTCAGATGATGGCCGCCCTGCGCCATGTATCCGTCCAGCATAGTGATTAAATTGTCAATCTGTTGTTTGTTTTCTTTCATAAAATCTCCTTTCTATCCTCTTTCACTTTCTTCATCCAGGCTTTCCTCAATATTTGGAATGTGACAGGGAGAGCTGCTACCGCAGGCAAGGCTGTCCAAATCCAGATCACCGGTAAAGATGCGGTCTTCTTTGCCGAGCGCCCCCGGAATAATAGAAAATGTGTTGGAAATGCCGTCCTGCGCATAGGGGAAGGGAATTTTCGCAACGGATGCCAGGGATGCGAGGGCGCCGTGGGAGTCCCGTTTGTGCATAGGATTTGCTCCGGGGGCCAGAGGCTCTCCCAGTTTCCGGCCATCCGGGGTGTTTCCGGTTTTCTTGCCGTATACAACATTTGAGGTGATGGTTAAGATGGACATGGTGGGAATGGAATGACGGTAGGTGCTGTGTTTGCGGATTTTGTCCATAAAGGTCTGAACCACCATGACGGCAATGCTGTCTGCCCGGTCATCATTATTCCCGTATTTGGGGAAATCTCCTCTAATCTCGAAGTCCACGGCAACTCCGTTTTCGTCCTGGAGAGGCTTTACACGGGCGTATTTGATGGCAGACAGCGAATCTGCCACCACAGAAAGTCCGGCAATCCCAGTTGCAAAATAACGCTTTACCTCCCGGTTGTGAAGTGCCATCTGAATACGTTCGTAGCAATATTTGTCGTGCATATAGTGAATAGCGTTCAACGTGTTGACATACAGCCCGGCAAGCCATTCCATCATGTCGTCAAATTTCTGCATGACATCCTCATATTCCAGATATTCCGTGGTGACGGGGCGGTATCTGGGTCCTACCTGAACCTTCATGCGCTCGTCGACTCCGCCGTTTATGGCATAAAGAAGGCACTTTGCCAGGTTGGCTCTGGCGCCGAAAAACTGCATTTCTTCTCCCAGACGCATGGAAGATACACAGCAGGCAATGGCATAATCGTCGCCGTGTGTGACCCGCATCAGATCATCATTTTCGTATTGGATGGAAGAAGAACGGATAGACATTTCGGCACAGTATTCTTTGAATGGCGTCGGAAGCTTCGCGGACCAGAGCACTGTTAGGTTCGGTTCCGGAGCTGTTCCTAAGTTATCCAGTGTATGAAGGTAACGAAAAGAGGTTCTGGTAACCAGTGTCCGTCCGTCAATTCCCATGCCTCCGATGGATTCTGTCACCCAGGTGGGATCACCGGAAAATAAAGCATTGTATTCCGGGGTGCGGGCGAATTTTACCAGCCGCAGCTTCATAATAAAATGGTCGATATATTCCTGTGCCAGCTCCTCTGTAATCAGACCCTTTTCCAGATCCCTCTGTATATAAATGTCAAGGAAGGTGGACGTGCGTCCAAGGCTCATGGCAGCGCCGTTTTGTTCTTTGACAGCGGCGAGATAACCAAAATACAACCATTGAATTGCCTCTTTCGCATTTTTTGCGGGGCGGCTGATGTCGAAGCCGTAGATGTTTCCCAATTCTTTTAGCTCTTCTAGCGCTCGGATTTGTTCAGTAAGCTCTTCCCGGAGGCGGAGCGTATCCTCCGTCATCTGCCCGGACAGAAGGTCAAACTGCCGTTTTTTGTCCTTTATCAGCCATTTACATCCATATAATGCTACCCGGCGGTAATCCCCGATGATGCGTCCGCGCCCATAAGCATCCGGGAGCCCGGTGATAATAGCAGCTTTTCTGGCAAGCCGCATTTCGTTTGTATAGACGTCAAATACGCCCTGGTTATGGGTCTTACGGTATTTGGTGAAAATTTCGGTTACTTGGGGATTTACTTCATAGCCATGTTCCTGACAGGCATTCTGTGCCATGCGAATTCCTCCATAAGGCTGCAGTGAGCGTTTGAAGGGTTTGTCTGTCTGGAAGCCGACAATTTGTTCCAGCTCCCGGTTCAGGTAGCCGGGACCGTGCGAGGTAATAGAAGAGATGGTGTCGGTGTCCATATCCAGGACGCCGCCTGCCTCGCGTTCCTTCTCGGACAGCTTAAGAACCTGCTCCCAGAGAGTCTTCGTTGCCGAGGTGGGACCGGCAAGAAAAGAGCTGTCGCCCTCGTAGGGTATATAATTCAATTGAATAAAATCTCTGACGTTGACAGAAGAGCGGTTCCAGCTTCCCGGAGTAAAGCCCTCCCAGCATTCTGTTATCCAGTTTGTTTCCATAGATGCCTCCCGTATGATTCTTTTTGTTACCATTCACAGCACCCCACCAGCATGCGCACTCGTCGCATCTTCGATGCTCCAGTCCCGCTCCTGACGGAGCTAAGACTGCTTATGTGGGTGGGGTGACTGTTCCACAAGCCGGATTTGAATGGTAACTTCTTTTTAAAATTTTAAGAAAAACTTCAACATTTTCCTATTGATTTGGTGTATAGTGTTTGTATTCAGTGAGTATTTTATGATTGCAGGAGAGTGGAAAAATGTGTAAAAAATTTAAAATAATCAGTGTAATCCTGAGTGTTTCTCTGCTTGGATGTGCATGCGGCGCGAAGCAGGAAGAGAAAAAAGCGGAAGAAGGACAGAAACCGGTGGAAGAAAGCAGTGAAGAACAGGAGGAAGAGGATAGCCGGCAGAAGTGCCTGGATGCGATCAGGCCTTATGCATATAGCAGTGTGGAAGGGATTGAGCTTGAGCCGGGAACCTATATTTCTGTCATTGGGAAAAGTGCGGATGGGGATTTCTGGGCTGCTGTGGAGGAAGGAGCGAAGGATGCGGGGGCTGATCTGGATGAAGCCCTGGGTTATAAGGGAGAAGATAAGATTAAGATCGTCTACAGCGGTCCGGGTGAACCGGAGGACGTGGACGAGCAGGTGAATATTCTGGACGAAGAGCTGGCTAGATATCCGTCGGCTCTTGCTATGTCGATTATTGATACCCAGTCTTGTGAAGTGCAGTTTGATTTGGCGGCGATGAATGATATCCCAGTGGTAGCATTTGATTCCGCAAGCGGCTACCAAGGGCTGATGGCGAAGGTAGGAACAGACAATGAGGCGGCGGCACAGACGGCTGCATCGCGCACGGCGGAGGCTATGAAGGAGCGGGGGAAAGTGATTGTGCTGGCGCATGATTCTGTATCAGAGAATGGGAAAGAGCGCACGGAAGCATTTATCAGAGAGATAGAGGAAAATCATGCAGGTATCTCGGTGGCGAATACTTATTATCTGGATCAACTGGACGAAAAGAAGAAGAATATGGCGGACGAGATAAATGCGGGCAGTTATTCTGTGGAACAGGGAGTCGCGGAAGGAGAGTTGTTTGAGATTCCGTCAGAGCCGGTAACGGCGGAGGATATTACGGACGAGCAGGTGTTGGATTACATCCTGCGGCGGAATCCGGATGTGGCGGCAATTTATGCTACGAATGAATCAGCGGTGGAAGCTGCGCTTGCCCTGTGTGACAGAATGGAAAAGAAAGAGATGGTTATTACCGGGTTTGACGTGAATGAAGAGATTGTGCAGGCGCTTGCAGATGAGAAGATTGACGGGATCGTTATGCAGAATCCTTATGGGATGGGGTATGCCGCCGTCGTAGCGGCAGCCCGTTCTGTGCTTTCCATAGGCAATGAGGCAGAAGTGGACACAGGATATACCTGGGTGACGCCTGAGATGGCGCAGAAGCAGGAAATTGCTTATTAGGTCTGCCGGGACTTCTGTTTTCTGCATTGACGGATAAGATGAGTTTTGCTAAAATGGAAAAAGGGAAAAGGATAGGTTTATGAAGAAATTATTTTGTTTACTAAATCTGCCGGGTGAGTATAAGTTAATGAAATAAGGAGGAATATCATGTTAGATCTTACATTCGGAGAGCAAGTCAAAATCATCTTAAGCCGCAAAGGCATGACTATTAAAGAACTCGCAGAGATAATTGAAGAACGGACGGGTAAGAAGATGTCCCGCCAGAATCTTACACAGCGCCTGGGAAGAGATAATTTTCAGGAGCAGGATATGCGTATGATTGCAGATATCCTGGGCTGCCCTTTTAAACTCAGTATCCTGGGGGACAGTGAACAGGCAGAGAGAGCTGCGTTGGCAGAGGACGTGGAACCGACGGAAAGAGAGCTGGCGAAGCTTGAGAAGGCGAAAGTGCGCAAAGAAAAGAAAGAAAAGAAGAAAAAGATACATTCTGAGACAGCAGGGGCAGAGCGGGATATTACCATTGGAGAACTGGTGGATATCCACAGAGAGTTGGACGAGCTGAGTGCACGGAAGATGGAAGAAGATGCTGAAACAGAGGCACGGATGACGGAAAGTGCTGAAGCAGAGGTTGCCGGATCGGAAGAAATGCGGTCAGAAGGCGCTGCAGAAAATCTCGCATCAGAAGCTTTGGTATCAGAGGCGGCAGAGGAAACTATGATAAATGAGGCGGAAGAGACTCACTGGCAGGAAGATGTGGGAGGAGAACCGTCATTGGATGCGGTCGACGGAGAAGAAGCTGCGGCTGAATGGAAGCCGGAGGAAGAGTCGATCGAAGAAGTGCTGAAGGAAGTTGAGCTGGAAGAAAAGGAAAGAAAAGAGGAAGAAAAGGTGAGAGAAGAGAAGAAACCACGCGGGTGGCGCGCCTACTTCCAGAGAAGGAACCGGAAGGATTCCGCGGCAGCAGAAAAGGAAGAGAAGAAGAAGCCGGAAACTGTGGAGACGACGAATTCTTCTTATGAGGCAATCTATGAGTCTGTAGAAGGAATGCAGGCAGAGGATAATGATGAAGAAGACTTAGAACGCGGAGAGGTGAATCCTTATACCGGGCATGAGTATGAGACAAACAGTGTGAGATCTCATCCGAAGCGTATTGGATATGTGCAGGTGTATGATAGGGCGAACCATCAATGGACAGATATGACAGAGTGGGCGTTCATGGGGTATCAGGAACGTAAGAAGGCGCTGCTTGGCAAGGACTATGAGCCGCCGATTTATCTGGAATAATTTCCGGCGGTAAAGAGAAAGAGTGAGAGAGATTGAACTGGGAACAATTGTTGTCTGCAAAGAGGTACAAGGGAAGCTCTGCGAGACAGAAATATACCAGAAACACAGATTTAAGAAGTGAATTTGAGAAAGATTATCACAGGATTATAGGGAGCGCGTCTTTCAGGAGGCTGCAGGATAAAACGCAGGTATTTCCGCTGGATAAGAGCGACTTTATCAGGACGAGGCTGACCCATTCTCTGGAAGTATCTTCCTTTGCCAAGTCGCTGGGACAGAACATCGGAGAGTATATTCTGACGTACAAGAAAGATCCGCTGTTTACCGTGCAGATGAAGGAAGATATCGGCAATATCCTGCAGTGTGCGGGTCTGATTCATGATATCGGCAATCCGCCGTTCGGTCATTTTGGTGAACTGGCAATCCGGGAATGGTTTGTAAGGAATCTCCCGGAGCTTACTTATCACGGGCAGCCCATTGCAGAGGTGCTGACGCCGCAGATGCGGGAGGATCTCTGTCATTTCGAGGGAAACGCCCAGGCTCTGCGGCTGGTTTCCAAGCTGCATTTCCTTGTGGATGAGCGGGGGATGAACCTTACCTATGCGCTGCTTAATACGATTGTAAAATACCCGGTATCATCCCTGGAGATGAATCCGAAATCGGGAGATATTAAGCAGAAAAAGCTGGGATATTATTACGCGGATGAAGATATATTTAAAGAAATCCAGCGAGAAACCGGGACGGAAGGCAACAGGCATCCGTTGGCGTTCATACTGGAGGCGGCGGATGATATTGCTTATAAGACGGCAGATATTGAGGACGCTTTTGTCAAAGGATTCCTTTCTTATAATGTTCTTGCTGAAGAACTGGATGAGCTTCAGGAGCGGTATGGGCAGGGTGGTGCGCAGTTCAGCCCTGTGGCGAAGCTTCGGGAGCTTTATGAGAGAGGGAAGGCGCTCCATGTGGAGAATCCGGAAGAATATGCCATTAAGAACTGGATTGTGAGAGTGCAGGGATTCCTGATTAATTGTGCAACCTATGGATTTACGTCTAATTATGAGGCGATTATGGCGGGAACCTATCGGTATGACCTGTTTCACCAGACTTTTGCCGAAAGGCTGATGGATATGCTGGGAGACCTGGCATACAGGGAAGTATTCACGTCCGAATTCATTTACCGCATGGAAGTGACAGAGGCGGTAATGATTGACTATCTGATGGATCGCTTTGTGACGGCAATTATTAAATACGATGACAGGACGGAGCAGTTGGAGACGATTGATAAGCGGCTGGTGTCATTTATTTCGGATAATTATAAAAATGCTTACCATTACCATTCCAGAGGAAAAAATGACGTGGAGAAGCTTTATCTCCGGCTTCTGCTTGTAACAGATTATATCTGCGGGATGACAGACAGTTATGCAAAGAGGCTGTATCAGGAAATGAAAGCAATGATTTAATGTCTATGAATATTTATTCGTACAATGGAATAGACTATGGAGAATAGATAGGATTGGACGTGGAGGTATGAGACGGTTTATCCGTTATCTGTATGAATACAGACAGGGACAGAGAGTGAGGAATATCGGATTTGTAAAGGTGGAGCAGGATGAAAAAAGTACGTCGGTACATATCCATGGAAAAGGAATGCGCCTGCAGGGAGATCAGAGCCTTCGCGTGTTTCTTTTTTATACAGAAAATGGCAGATGTGTAGGCGTATGTCAGGGAGAGATAGAGAAGGCAGGACCGACGGTAAGCTATTGCCTGACTTATACTGACGAAGATACCGGTAAGCCGGATAACTATCCGCTGATAGAAGGGATTATACTGGAAAATGACAGCGTACCGCGTTTCGCGGCAGTGTGGAACGATATGCCGGCGGATATCAGCGGGATGGAAGAGTGGAAACCGGAGCCGGAACCCGCAGAGATGATTGCAGAAACAGCGTCTGAGCCTGCAGAAGCGGCGAAATATAAGGAAGAGCGGGAAGAACTGCCGCAGGAAGTGGAAATCGAGACGTATATCGAGCCTTCTGCGGTGCAGTATACAAAGATAGAAAGGCAAGATATTGCCAGACTTCCAAGATGTGAATGGCGTCTTGCGAATAACAGTTTTCTCCTGCACGGTTACCGCAATTATCATCATCTGGTATTTGTGGATGACGGGGACGGGCGGTGGCTTGGCGTGCCGGGAATCTACCACCCAAGGGAAGCAAGGGCGGCAGAGGCATTCGGATTCCCGCGGTTTGTGAAAATAGACAGTCAGGAGATAGAGCTGACGGGAGACGAAGGAAAAGACGTAGAGGATTTTGGATATTGGTGTCGACAAGTGAGATCATAAACGGTATAATTGGGGACGTAGTAAAATGTCATTTTACTACGTCCCCAATTAACAAATGTGGTGTCCTTATTTGACGGAAAGGGTGTCCCCAAATGACAGATCAGGATAAAAAATATATGAAAGAAGCCTTAAAACAGGCGAAAAAGGCGTATGCTCTTGATGAGACGCCGATTGGCTGTGTGATTGTATATGAAGGAAAGATTATCAGCAGAGGCTACAACCGCCGGAATGTGGACAAGAATACCCTTGCCCATGCGGAGCTTGCTGCGATTAAGAAAGCGAGCAGGAAGCTGGGGGACTGGCGGCTGGAAGGGTGTACCATGTATGTGACGCTGGAACCTTGTCCCATGTGTGCCGGAGCGATTGTACAGGCGCGCATAACCAGGGTGGTGATTGGCTGTATGAATCCCAAGGCAGGCTGTGCGGGTTCTGTGTTGAATTTGCTGCAGATGGATGGATTCAATCATAAAGTAGAAATAGAAACGGGGATTCTGGAAGAAGAATGCAGTCAGTTAATGAGTGGATTTTTCCGGGAACTCCGAAAGAAGAAAAAAGAACAGGACGCTTTAAGGAAGAGTTCTGTTCAGAGTACAATAAAATAGGATTATTTTTTTCGTGCGCTGTGCTTCGAACTTGGCCAACAAGCGTTACCTTAGCAGCTAACTCAGCCCAGGCACCCTCACGGCACCCGGAAGGTTCTACTTAGTGCTGCTCCGTTCCCGACCTGACACGGTTCATAGATTCCCGTCGCGTGAGACCCAGACATCAACGCCGCTTACTAAGGGCAGCCTCACCAGCTTTTGCCCTCTGCACAGCTTCACCCCTGCTATAGCGGATTGCAGGTACAAGGTACCGCTAACACCCCGGCTGCACGAGATTATATTATAAATTGTTTTTAGAAAAATGTCAACCGTTATGGAGAGCTTATGAAAAAAATACTATTGACAGCGATAAATGCAAAATATATACATTCTAATCTTGCCGTATATAGTCTGAAAGCATATGCGGAGGAGGTATTGGGAGAAAAATGTCCCCGGATTGAGATTGCAGAACACACGATTAACCAGCAGATGGACGAGATTCTGATGGACATTTATAAGAGAAAGCCGGATGTGCTGTGTCTGTCCTGTTATATCTGGAATATCAGATATGTGGAAGATGTGGTGAAAGAGACGGCAAAGATTCTGCCGGATACTGTTATCTGGCTGGGCGGTCCGGAGGTATCCTACGATGCGCCGGATGTGCTGAAGCGCCTTCCCCAGGCGGCGGGAGTAATGAAAGGAGAAGGGGAAGAGACCTTCGCGGCACTGGTGTCCGACAGCGAATTGGATAGCATGGAGGGCATTACCTGGCGTGCCGGAGACGGCAGGATTATAGAAAATCCTTGGCGGGATGTGATGGATTTAAATAGAGTACCTTTCATTTACCGTGATATGGAAAGGTTTGAGAATAAAATTGTTTATTATGAAAGCAGCAGAGGCTGCCCCTTTTCTTGCAGCTATTGCCTGTCTTCGGTGGATAAGAAGCTCCGCTTCCGGAACCTGGAACTTGTGAAGCAGGAGCTGCAGTTTTTTATTGAAAAAGAAGTGCCGCAGGTGAAATTCGTTGACCGGACCTTCAATTGCAGGCATGAACATGCAATGGCTATTTGGGAGTATCTGGTCCGGCACGACAGGGGAATTACGAACTTCCATTTTGAAGTGTCTGCGGATCTTCTGAATGATGAAGAAATTGCGCTGATCCAGTCTATGCGGCCGGGATTGATTCAACTGGAAATCGGTGTGCAGTCCACCAACCCGGACACGATACGGGAGATACGGCGGACAATGCAGTTTCCAAGGGTGGCAGAGCGGGTGCGGGAGATTCAGAAAAACGGGAATGTCCATCAGCATCTGGATTTGATTGCGGGGCTGCCTTACGAGGATATAGAAAGCTTCGCCCGGTCATTTGATGATGTATACGCGCTTCGCCCCCAGCAGCTCCAGCTTGGTTTCCTGAAAGTGCTGAAAGGCTCCTATATGGAAGAGCGGCGTGAGGACTATGGTCTGGTATATAAGGATGCACCGCCCTATGAAGTGCTGTGTACCAGATGGCTGTCTTATGCGGATGTGCTCCGATTAAAGGGCGTTGAAGAGATGGTGGAGGAGTACTATAATAGCGGACAATTTACGCAGAGTTTGAAGGCACTGGAAGAAAAGTATGAGTCAGCATTTGCTATGTATGAAGAACTGGCAGTATATTATGCGGCTTATGCGCAGCGGGGCGCCAGCCCTTCCCGGGCGGCAAAATATGAGATATTCCTTGCGTTTGCGGCAAAAAAGGACGCAGGCAGGACAGAACTCTACCGGGAGCTTCTGACCTACGATTATTATCTGCGGGAAAATGCGAAGAGCCGGCCGGCATTTGCGGGAGAGTACCGGATGGCGAAAGAAGAGCTGCGCACATTTTATGAAAATGAGGCAAGAGAGCACAAATATCTGTCCGGATATGAAGAATATGACAAGAATCAGATGCGGAGAATGACCCATCTGGAGCGCTTTTTGCAGATGGGAAAGACCATTCTTTTTGATTATAGAAACAGAAATCCGCTTACGAAAGAAGCGGAAGTAATTCTGATTGCAAAATCACAGTAAAGAGTATACAATACTTAGAAAGTGTCTCACGCTTCGGAAACCGGAGCGAGTTGACACAGTTAGATAGAGAAAAGAGGCGGTAAGGATGAAGTTTAATGATAAAAGAACGAAGCGGATTGTTGCCATTGTAATCCTTTTGGTCATTGTGGCAATGGTAGCTACTATGACGATACCGTATCTGCTGGTATAACCTCCGGCGGACAGATAAGAAGGAGGGAACGCAATGCAGCAGACAGAGATGGAAGCTTCAGAATATGTGTGTGTGACAAAGGTTTCCTGCGGCAGCGCGAGAGAATCAGGCGGTTTTGCATTTGCCGCTGCGGTCAATGAAGCGGCAGCAAAAGGAGCTGCTCTGCGAGGCGCGCGGATAAAGATTATGCTGCCGGATAGTACGTTCAAATCCCGGATGAACGGGATGCGGAAGTTCATGAAAAAGCTGTCAGAGGAAGCGGGAATCGGGACGGCGGAAATAGAAGCCGGGTTTAACCCGGCGCTGAAATGCCCCATGACGATTGTGACTGTGTATGGGCAGGGGAACGCTACCCCCCGAAGGCAAACCGCTTCTTGGGAGAAAGCGAACCGTAAAGGCGGGGAAATCGTGCAGGCAGGATGGCTTGGACTGGCAGGAACGCTTTATATATTAGAGGAAAAGGAAGAAGAACTTTCGGCAAGGTTTACCCGGACCTTTTTAGGACAGATCAGGTCTTACAGAAGTCAGATTTTTGCAGATAAGAAGATAGAAGCGGCGATCGGAGGCGAAGCGGGGCTTATCCGGCAGGCAGATGAAGGCGGAATTCTGGCTGCGCTTCATTATCTGGCGCAGGATGCAGGAACGGGACTTTCTGTGGATATGAAGAAAATGTTTGTAAAGCAGGAGACTATAGAAGTGTGTGAACATTTCCGGCTGAATCCTTATCAGCTCATGTCGGCCGGGTGCTTCCTGGCGGTGGCGGATGACGGAGAAGCGCTGGCAGCAAGGTTCAGGCAGGAAGGGATGGAAGCCGCCGTCATCGGGCGGCTGACAGATAATCATGACAAAATAATTACCAACGGAGAAGAATTCCGGTACGTAGACCGTCCGGCTCCGGATGAGTGGATGAAAATATGGATATAATGGAGGAAGAAATATGGAAAACATCAGACGGCAGATTTTAAATTATCTGGAGACAAACAGCAGAATTGACCTTAAGGAACTTGCGGTGCTTCTGGGAACGGACGAAGTGACAGTTGTCAATGAAGTTGCGGCGATGGAGAAGGAGAAAATCATCTGCGGCTACCATACCCTGATTGATTGGGATCGGGCCGGCGTAGAGCTGGTAAACGCTTTGATTGAAGTGCGGGTGACGCCGCAGAGAGGCAAAGGATTTGACCGGATTGCAGAGCGGATTTACAAATACCCTGAAGTGACGGCAGTGTATCTGATTTCCGGTGACTATGATCTCCTGGTTACGATGGAGGGAAAGACTCTTCAGGGAGTGTCACGTTTTGTATCGGACAAACTTTCGCCGATCGAAGAAGTGGTGGGAACCGCTACACATTTTATTCTGAAAAAATATAAAGATCATGGCACCGTCATGGGACAGAAAAAAACAGAGGAAAGGATACTGGTGACACCGTAATGAGAAATCCATTGTCAAAAAAAGTTGTAGAAATCGAACCATCCGGTATCCGCAAATTCTTTGATGTGGTAAATGAGATGGAAGATGCGATTTCCCTTGGCGTGGGGGAACCGGATTTTGATACGCCCTGGAGAATACGGGAAGAAGGAATCTATTCTCTGGAAAGAGGAAGAACATTCTATACGTCTAATGCGGGGCTTAAGGAATTAAAAGAAGAAATTGCGAAGTATGAGTCGAGAAAGATCGGTGTTTCTTATAATCCGAATACAGAGATTATTGTGACGGTAGGAGGAAGCGAAGGAATTGATATTGCGCTCCGGGCGATGCTGGAGCCGGGAGATGAAGTGCTGATTCCGCAGCCGAGCTATGTGTCTTATCTGCCATGTACCGTGCTGGCGGATGGTGTACCGGTGGTAATCCCACTGCAGCAGAAGAATGAATTTAAGTTGACGGCTGAAGAGCTGGAGGCAGCGATTACGCCTAAGACCAAGATTCTTGTTATGCCATTTCCTAATAATCCTACGGGAGCGATTATGACCCGGGAAGACTTAGAGCCGATTGCAAAAGTGATTGAAAAGCATGATTTATTTGTGCTTTCTGATGAAATCTATTCTGAGCTTACATACCAGTGCAGCCATACTTCCATTGCATCCCTGCCCGGGATGAGGGAGAGAACACTGGTAATTAATGGGTTTTCCAAAGGGTTTGCCATGACGGGCTGGCGTCTTGGTTATGTGTGCGGACCGAAGCTTATTATCGAACAGATGGTGAAAATACATCAGTACGCGATTATGTGTGCGCCGACAAACAGTCAATACGCTGCTGTGGAAGCACTGCGTAACTGTGACGGTGAAGTGCAGCAGATGCGTGAAGCCTATAACCAGCGGAGAAGATTCCTGGTGCATGAATTTAAGCGGATGAAGCTGGAGTGCTTTGAGCCATACGGCGCTTTCTATATTTTCCCCAATATCCAGGAATTTGGCATGACGTCAGAAGAATTTGCGACGCGCTTCCTGGAAGAAGAGAAGGTAGCAGTAGTTCCCGGAACTGCATTCGGAGCGTGCGGAGAAGGTTTCCTGCGGATTTCTTATGCGTATTCGCTGGAAGACCTGAAAGAAGCAATCGGGCGTCTGGGGGCATTTATCGGAAGACTCAGGAATCAGCAGGGAGTGCGGTGGAATGATTAATATTGTATTGCATGAGCCGGAGATTCCGGCAAATACCGGGAATATCGGACGAACCTGCGTGGCGGCGGGAGCGAGGCTGCATCTGATTGAGCCGCTGGGCTTCCGGCTGGACGAAAAGAGTCTGAAGCGGGCAGGGATGGACTACTGGAATGACCTGGATGTGCAGACTTACATTGATTTTGATGATTTTATGGAAAAGAATCCGGGAGCGAAGATTTATATGGCAACGACGAAAGCGCCAAATGTATATACGGATGTGAACTATGAGCCGGATTGTTATATTATGTTTGGAAAGGAAAGCGGAGGAATACCGGAAGAGATATTGGTAAAACATAAGGAAGACAGCGTGCGTATACCTATGGTAGGAGACATCCGTTCCCTGAATCTCGGAAACTCGGTGGCAATCGTCCTGTACGAGGCATTAAGGCAGAATGGATTTGCAGGGATGAACCTGGAGGGACAGCTGCACAGGCTCGAGTGGGAGTAAATGAAATTTTATAAAACATTAACCAGTTTTACTAGACTTTTTCATTCTTCCATAGTACAATTTGTACAACAAGAGAGGTGGTGAACAAATGGTAGAAGAGACCATTAAGACGATAAGGGAGGCAGAGCAGCAGGCGGAAGAGATTGTCAGACAGTCAGAAGCCAGATGCGCTGATATCCTGAATCATGCATCGGAAGAGGCCGGAAAAATCAAAGAAAAAGCTTTGGAAGATGCGAAAACAAAAGCGGAAAAAGCGTTGGATGCAGCAAAAGCAGAAGGGGAGAAGGAAATGCAGGAAGCGCTTTCCGGCGTGGAGAAAGAGATGGCGGCGCTGAAAGCAGCCGCGAAAAAAAAGGAAGCTGCTGCCGTTGACGCGGTGATAGCGAACCTCATGTAGTATGCAGAAAAATAACGAAAAAGGAGGGATGAGGTTATGTCAGTATTGCAGATGCAAAGAGTAAGTATCTGCGCACTTAAAAAAGACCGTAAGGTTATCCTGGAAAAGCTCCAGTCTATGGGAATTATGGAGATGAATCAGATCATAGACGATGACGAAGATTTTGCAAAAATGGATACACTGAATGCCAGGCAGAACTTTGAGAAAAAAGCGCAGCTGACGGATCAGGCGCTGGACGTACTGGAACGCTACGTTCCGGAAAAGCATTCGCTGTTCGCTGCTCTGGAAGGGAAGAAGCTGGTAGAAGAGGAAGTGTTCCGGAAGGCAGAAGCGGACAAGGAGGAAATCATTGGCAGGGCAAACCATTTACTTGCCCTGGACAAAGAGATTGCAGAAAGCAAGGCGGACATTCTGAAGCTTCGGAATCAGATAGAAAGCCTGCAGCCCTGGCTTGGACTGGAGGTTCCTATGAATTATCCGGGCACAAAAACCACCGCTATGCTTGTGGGGACGATGGCGGGCAGTGTTACGCTGGAAGATATCTATGCAGCGGTTGCCGGACATGCGCCGGAAGTTGAGGCTTATGACGTACAGATTGTGGAGTCCGACAAGGATGCAGTCTATCTGGCAGTATTCTGTATGAAGGAGCAGGAACAGACAGTAGAAAATGCTCTCAGGGCAGAAGGATTTGCCAGACCGTCACAGATGACGAACAGGGTGCCGAAAGAGCTGGAAGCAATGCTCGAGGCGGAAATAGAAAATTTAGATAAGAAAATTGCCAGGCTTACGGAAGAGATTGAAGGGTATGCGGGCAGCAGGGAAGACCTGAAGTTGATATCCGATTATTTCCGCATGAGAGCGGAAAAATATGAAGTGCTGGGGACAATTCCACAGTCTCAGCGGACATTTGTCATCAGCGGATACGTGGCGAAAAGGGCGGTTCCGGCGGTTCAGAAAGCAATTGGTGAGAGGTTTGACTGCATTGTGGATGTGGAGGAACTGAAAGAAGATGAAGAAGCGCCGGTTATTCTGCAGAATAATAAGTTTTCTTCCAGTGTGGAAGGCGTGCTTGAATCTTACGGACTGCCGCATAAAGGTGAAGTAGATCCGACGGTGGTTATGTCGTTTTTTTATGTGTTCTTCTTTGGAATGATGCTTTCAGATGCGGCGTACGGAGCGATTATTGCAATCGGATGCTTTGCCGCACTTAAGAAGTTCCCGCGTATGAGCGAGGGAATGCACAAATCATTGAAGATGTTTATGTATTGCGGAGTTTCCACAATGATATGGGGAATCTTGTTTGGCGGATATTTTGGAAATGTGGTAGATATTGTATCAGCGACATTTTTCGGGAAGACAGTTACCATTCCGGCGCTATGGTTTGTGCCGCTGGATGACCCGATGAAGCTGTTGGTATTTTCCATGCTGTTTGGCGTTATTCATCTTTTTACCGGACTTGGAATCAAAGGTTATGCTTATTTGAAAGATGGCAAAGTGATGGACTTTTTCTGTGACGTAATTCTTTGGTATGCATTTCTGGTGGGACTGATACTGATGCTTCTGCCCACAGATATTTTCGCATCCATTGCGCAGACGAAGATTACGTTCTCGCCGGGATTGCAGACATTTTCAAAAGGACTGGCAATATTCGGCGCGGTAGGTCTGCTGCTTATGTCAGGGCGGGCGAATAAGAACCCGGCGCTGAGAATCGCACTGGGGGCTTACGACCTTTACAATGTAACCGGATGGCTGAGCGATGTGCTGTCCTACTCCCGTCTGCTGGCGCTGGGACTTGCTACAGGCGTTATCGCTTCGGTTATTAACCAGATGGCAAGCATGTTCGGCAGCGGAGTTGTGGGGGCAATCGGATTTATACTGGTGTTCCTTGTGGGACATACATTGAATCTGGCGATTAACCTGTTGGGAGCATATGTACACACGAACCGTCTTCAGTTTGTGGAATTCTTTGGTAAATTTTATGAAGGCGGCGGGAAGGCGTTCGAGCCGTTTAAAGCAGATACAAAATATGTAGATATTAAGGAGGAAAATTTGTAATGAATATTTTAAGTAATATGGGGCTTGTTTATGCATTATTGGGAGCAGCGTTAGCTGTTATTTTGGCAGGTATGGGTTCTGCCTATGGTGTTGGTGTCGCAGGACAGGCGGCAGCCGGAGTTGTAACGGAGGATCCGGCAAAATTCGCAAAGGTATTGATTATTCAGCTTCTGCCCGGTACGCAGGGTATTTACGGGCTGCTGGTAGCGTTTATTACGCTTTCTAAGGTTGGACTTCTGGGCGGACAACCGGCTGATCTGGATGTGCAGACAGGTCTTCTGATATTGGTAGCCTGCCTTCCAATCGCGATCGTAGGACTGATTTCCGCAAGACACCAGGGCAAGACGGCAGTAGCGTCTATCGGAATTGTTGCAAAGAAACCGGATCAGTTCGGTAAAGCAATGCTTTTCCCGGCGATGGTTGAGACTTATGCAATCCTTGCACTTTTGATCTCTATTCTTGCAGTAAACTCCATTCAGATATAAGCTGTTTAGGCTGGCACAAAGATGGGTAGAAGAGTAAGAGAAGAAAGGAAAAAGGAGAGCTGAGAATGACTGGATTAGAGAAAATGAAAAACCAGATTCTGGATGAGGCAAAATCGCTTGCAGAGGCGAAGGTATCGGATGCAGAGAATCAGGCGCAGGAAATCCTTGAGGCAGCGAAAGCAGAAGCGGCGAAGACTGCCGCCGGCATCTCCCAAAAATCAGAGGCGGACGTGGCAAATTATACGGAGCGTATCGCATCTTCTATTGATTTGCAGAGAAGAACCAGAGTCCTGTCTGCAAAGCAGGAAGTGATTGCGGAGGTTCTGAACAAAGCCTATGAGAAACTGAAAGCAATGGAAACGGCCGATTATTTTGCCATGATGATGAAAATACTCGATAAGTATGTGCTTGCGCAGGCGGGAGAAATTTATTTTTCACAGGCGGACGTTAACAGGATGCCTGCGGACTGCCGCGCGGAGATTGAGAAGATTGCGAAGGCAAAAGGCGGAAGCCTTAAGATCTGCAGTCAGGAAAAAGGGATAGAAGGCGGGTTTGTCCTTGCTTATGGCGGTATCGAAGAAAACTGTACCTTAAGAGCAATGTTTGACGCAAAAAGAGATGAACTGTCGGACGAGGCTCATCGGCTGCTGTTTTCGTAGAGTGTAATGGAGGAGTAGAATGAGTGAACAATATACCTACGCGGTTGCGCGCATACGTGCTCTGGAGGTTTCGCTGTTCTCCAATGCGACCATTGACCAGCTGATGGCTTGCCAGACCTACGAACAATGTCTGCAGTTTTTGGCTGAGCGTGGATGGGGTGATGGAGAGACGAACCCGGAGGCAGAAGCTATGCTTGCCAGAGAGGAAGAGAAAATCTGGGAGATAGTGGAAGAACTGTCCATTGATATGGAGAAGTTCGACGTGCTTTCTTACCCGAAGCTTTTCCATAACCTGAAGGCTGCGATTAAAGAAGTGTGTACGGAAGAGACGACTCCCCACATTTTCTATGAAGATGTAAGTATTCCGGGAAAAGAAATGCTGGAGATTGTAAGAGAAAAAGACTTTGGACGTCTTCCGCCCAATATGCGGGAGGCGGCAGGCGAAGCATATGACACACTGCTTCACACGAGAGACGGTCAATTGTGCGATGTGATTATCGATAAGGCGGCGCTTACTGTAATCCATCAGGCGGGGGAAGAGGCAAAGGATGCTATTATCCGTGATTATGCCGAGTCCACGGTTGCGGTCGCAGACATTAAGATTGCCGTTAGGTCGCAGAAAACCGCGAAATCTTTGGAGTTTATGAAGCGTGCTATGGCTGAATGCGGCAGCATCAATGTTGACCGGCTTGCCAAAGCGGCGCTTGGCGGAATGGATACGATCCGGGAGTATTTGTCGGAAACGGTCTATGCAGAGGGCGCAGATGCGCTTGCTGAGTCGCCTTCTGCTTTTGAACGGTGGTGTGACAACCGGATTATTCAGACAATCAGTCCGCAGAAATATGAAGCATTTACCATAGGTCCCGTGGTGGCCTATGTATTAGCAAGACAGAATGAGATTAAAACGGTACGAATCATACTTTCAGGTAAATTAAATAACCTGCCGGATGATTCCATCCGGGAAAGGGTAAGGGAAATGTATGTATAGGATTGCGGTAGTAGGCGATTACGATAGTATTTATGGCTTCGCTGCGCTGGGGCTGGACACATTTCCTGTAAATACCCACGAGGAGGCCGGAGAAACGCTGCGCAGGCTTGCAGAAGGTGAATATGGGATTATCTATATCACGGAGAGCTGGGCGGCAGATTTACAACATGAAATTGAGAGATATCAGGGACAGGTGACACCGGCGATTATTCAGATTCCGGGAATTGCGGGCAATACCGGAGCCGGAGTGGCGAGTGTTAAGAAATCGGTGGAAGTAGCAGTTGGTTCTGATATTTTATTTGGAAATTAAGAAAGAGGTGATTCGTTCGTTATGAGTACAGGTACGATTAAAAAAGTAGCGGGACCGCTGGTTATCGCGTCCGGTATGCGTGATGCAAACATGTCCGACGTTGTACGTGTAAGCGATCAGCGTTTGATTGGGGAAATCATCGAGATGCACGGGGACGAGGCGTCTATTCAGGTATATGAGGAAACCTCCGGCCTGGGGCCGGGCGAACCGGTTGTGTCTACAGGTTCCCCCATGTCTGTTGAGCTGGGGCCTGGTCTGATTGCAAGTATTTATGATGGTATTCAGCGTCCGCTTGATGATATTATGAGAGTTTCAGGAAATAACCTGAAGCGTGGCGTGGAGGTTGCATCCTTAAAGAGAGATAAGAAATGGGAATTTGTTCCAGTGGCAAAAGCCGGAGACGAGGTGGAAGCCGGAGATGTGCTGGGAACGGTTCAGGAGACGCCTGTTGTTCAGCAGAAGATTATGGTTCCCTATGGAGTGAAAGGAAAAGTAAAGAAAATTAAAGCCGGGGAATTTACGGTAGAAGATGTTGTGGTAGTGGTGGAGACTGCGGACGGAGTAAAAGAGCTTACCATGATGCAGAAGTGGCCGGTCCGTAAAGGACGCCCTTATGTAAAGAAGCTTCCGCCGGAGAAACCGCTTGTGACAGGACAGAGAGTAATCGACACATTCTTCCCGATTGCAAAGGGAGGCGTGGCTGCGGTTCCGGGACCATTCGGAAGCGGCAAGACGGTTATCCAGCATCAGCTTGCCAAGTGGGCTGAGGCTGATATTGTAGTTTATATCGGATGCGGTGAGCGTGGAAATGAGATGACAGACGTTCTGAATGAATTTCCGGAACTGAAAGACCCGAAGACGGGACGTTCTCTTATGGAGCGTACGGTTCTGATTGCAAATACTTCCGATATGCCTTTCGCTGCCCGTGAAGCATCCATCTATACAGGTATTACGATTGCAGAGTATTTCCGTGATATGGGATATTCCGTAGCGCTTATGGCAGATTCTACTTCAAGATGGGCGGAGTCTCTCCGTGAGATGTCAGGACGTTTGGAAGAGATGCCCGGTGAAGAAGGATATCCGGCATATTTGGGATCACGTCTTGCAGAGTTCTATGAACGCGCAGGTCATGTAATCTCCCTGGGAAAAGACGGAAGAGAGGGAGCGCTTTCTGTAATCGGAGCCGTATCTCCTCCGGGCGGTGATATTTCCGAGCCGGTATCCCAGGCAACTTTGCGTATTGTTAAGGTATTCTGGGGACTGGACGCATCTTTGGCGTATAAGAGACATTTCCCTGCAATTAACTGGCTGACTAGTTATTCATTATATGTAGATAATATGCAGGGCTGGTTCAACAGTGAAGTCGCTCCGGACTGGATGGAAGATCGTCAGAAGATGATGAGCCTTTTGCAGGAAGAAGCAGAACTGGAAGAAATTGTTAAGATGGTAGGTATGGACGCACTGTCCCCGACAGAACGGCTGAAGATGGAAGCAGCCCGTTCTATCCGCGAGGACTTCCTGCACCAGAACTCTTTCCATGAAGTAGATACCTATACGCCGCTGCGTAAACAATATCTGATGATGAAATTGGTAATTGCTTTTTATGAGCTGTCATCGGAAGCATTGGCGAAGGGCGCGTCTCTTCAGAAATTGCTTGGAATGGCGGTAAGAGAAAGAATCGGACGTTATAAATATACACTGGCAGAAAATATTGAGACAGAGTATGAGAAGATTATGGGTGAATTGCATGCAGAGATTGCAGGTTCGTTCGGGAAGGAGGACTTCTAATTATGCCAAAAGAATATAGAACCATACAGGAAGTTGCCGGACCGCTGATGATGGTAAAAGGCGTGGAGGATGTCAAATATGACGAGCTTGGCGAGATTGAGCTTGCCAGCGGTGAGAAACGCCGCTGCAAGGTACTGGAAGTAGACGGGGATAACGTGGTTGTACAGCTCTTCGAGAATGCCAGCGGTATCAATCTGAGCAACAGCAAGATCCGTTTCCTGGGAAGGAGCATGGAGCTTGGCGTATCCGGCGATATGCTGGGACGTGTCTTCGACGGTCTGGGAAGTCCGATTGACGACGGGCCGGAAATCCTGCCGGAGGAAAGAAGAGATATTAACGGCCTGCCGATGAATCCGGCGGCAAGAGTGTACCCGGAGGAATTTATCCAGACAGGTGTGTCGGCCATTGACGGCCTGAATACCCTGGTCCGTGGACAGAAGCTCCCGATTTTCTCCTGCTCCGGTCTGCCGCATTCACAGCTTGCAGCGCAGATTGCGAGACAGGCGAAGGTGCGTGGAACAGACGAGAACTTTGCCGTTGTATTTGCCGCAATGGGTATTACCTTTGAGGAATCCAACTTCTTCATTGAGTCCTTCAAGGAGACAGGGGCTATCGACAGGACGGTGCTGTTCATTAACCTGGCAAATGACCCGGCGGTTGAGCGTATTTCCACACCGCGTATGGCGCTGACAGCAGCAGAATATCTGGCGTTTGAGAAGGATATGCATGTATTGGTTATCCTGACGGATATTACAAACTACGCAGATGCGCTCCGTGAGGTGTCGGCAGCCCGCAAGGAGGTCCCGGGACGCCGCGGTTATCCGGGATATATGTACACAGACCTTGCCAGTCTGTATGAAAGAGCCGGACGGCAGAGAGGAAAGAGCGGAAGTATCACTATGATTCCGATTCTTACCATGCCGGAGGATGACAAGACCCATCCGATTCCTGACCTTACCGGATACATTACCGAAGGACAGGTAATCTTAAGCCGTGAATTGTACCGGAAAGGACTGCAGCCTCCGATTGACGTACTGCCGTCTCTGTCACGATTGAAAGATAAAGGTATTGGAGAAGGAAAGACAAGAGCCGACCATGCCAATACCATGAACCAGTTATTTGCCGCATATTCCCGTGGTAAAGACGCAAAAGAACTGATGACTATTCTTGGAGAAGCTGCCCTTACAGATATCGACCTTCTCTATGCAAAATTTGCAGATGCATTCGAAAAAGAATACGTATCCCAGGGGTACAATACGGATCGTTCCATCGAGGAAACACTGGAAATTGGCTGGAAACTGCTGTCTATGCTTCCGAGAGCAGAACTGAAACGTATCGATGATAAGTACCTGGATATGTACTACGGAAAGCAGTAAGCCGTGCGCAGATGTATAGAAAATTTATGATAAGGAGGTGCGGCAATGGCGTCTAAGCAGATTACTCCTACCCGTATGGAGCTTACCCGGACGAAGAAGAAACTGGCTACCGCAAGAAAGGGCCATAAGCTTTTGAAAGATAAGCGGGATGAGCTGATGCGTCAGTTCCTGGAACTGGTTCGGGAGAATATGGCGCTTCGGCAGAAGGTAGAAGCCGGAATTTCTTCGGCAAATAAGAATTTTGTCATTGCAAAAGCCGGTATGGATGCGGCTACACTGAACACCGCATTGATGGCGCCGAAACAGGAGGTAAGCCTGGAGGTAGGACAGCGGAATGTTATGAGCGTAGACGTCCCGGTTTTCCAGACTAAGACCAGGACAGCGGATGCAAATGATATTTATTCTTATGGATTCGCCTTTACCTCCAGTGACCTGGATGGCGCGGTGAAGTCCCTGGCGGATATTCTGCCGGATATGCTGAAGCTTGCGGAAACAGAAAAAGCGTGTCAGCTTATGGCGGCTGAGATTGAGAAGACCAGGCGCCGTGTAAATGCGTTGGAACATGTGACGATTCCGGAAGCGCAGGAGACGATTAAATATATTACGATGAAACTGGATGAGAATGAAAGAAGCTCACAGATCCGACTGATGAAAGTTAAGGATATGATGCTGGAAGAAGCTCATCATTACAGCGAGAGAGCGTAAAAATTGAAGATGTAATTTTAAAGAAGCGGCGTAATCTCCGAAAGGCGGTTACGCTGCTTTTTATTGTATTCAGGTATCTCATATGTTATGATTTAAATGTTCAAATGTTATACTGTATACTGCGACTCAAGGAGGTTACTATGGAAACCAATGAAATTGTAACGCTTTATCATGGTTCAAAATCAGGGATTTGTGGTGCGATTGCCCCTATAAGCCGGGAACGCTGTGATTTTGGAAAAGGATTTTATATGGGAACTGACCGAACGCAGCCACTTACTTTAATTTGCAATTATCCGAATGCCAAAATGTATACGTTAAGTGTCGATTTATCTGATCTTAAAATTCTTGATGTAGAAGTGGGATTAGATTGGGGCGACATGATTATTGGATATATTGCCAATGACAGGATGTTTGTTGTCCTGGATCGCTTTTTTAATGGAGAAATTACGGATATGGCACTGATTCATAGTCTTTCAGCATTAAAGCTTGGTAAGCAATATGTGGCTTTAACAGAAAAGGCTTGCAAAAAAATAAAAATCCTTGATGAGCAGGTACTTAGCGAGAAGGATCGGGATAAACTAAAACAAGAAAGTGAGGCCAACCGTTCAAAAGGCGTTGCAATGGCAGAGGAAATTTGCAGAAAATATCGTCGGAAGGGTCGGTTCTTTGAACTTGCTCTGACAAATGGATTAGATTGTCCGGCATTTATAGAAGCTTTTATGAACAGCAGAACTGCTGCCGCCCTTGATGACGTCTATGATCGCTTGCAATGGGCGGGCGAGGAATATATTCTTGATGAATTGAATGATGAAGTCAGGGGACTCAGAAAGGCTGGTACAACGTATTCTTCGGAAATAATGTACTGGATAGGGTATATCTACCGTTATTGGCATTATTACACGGGTGAAAAAAGTCATGAAATATATAAAATGGCTGATGCTAAAACAATGCGTGAATGTTGGCTTGGCTTTCATACTCTTGATGTTACAATGGCTATTGACAATTTGAAAGAAATTTATAAGCAAAAATAGCATATTTCCGCTCACTGCATATACTGATTGCAGAAGTATAATTTCCAGGAGTGTGTGCCAATGGATACAAAACTGCCTTATTACATGGCGTACCCAATGCCTCTTTTGTATGATGACGAGCGGATTGACCGCAGGGATTTTGAATATATGAAGAGTCTTTACCCGGAGACAGCCCGGCGGCTTCTTCCATATATTGAAGACGAATGCGACCGCATGGAATATGACTGCAGTATGATTTATGATGAATATCCCGATCAGCTTCAGCTTAACCTGATGGGAAAAAGAATCTATGACAGGGCGAAGGAAAAGGAAGAAAATCCGGGTGAATGGCTGCGGGATCTGATACAGGTTATGATGTACCAGGAGGTGTATAAGCGCAGGAGTGACAGGAGAAAATACGGGAAAAAGTATTTCCAGGGAATAAATATGTCAAAATAAATCCCTTTTTTCGACATTTTGTGCTATACTGTTTGCGAGGACGGCCGGACTGCAGTCAGACAGCCGGCCGGAACAAAAGAGGAGGAACCAGGAGTATGGATAATATCATTTTTATCGGAATGCCGTCTGCGGGGAAGAGCACAATAGGTGTTGTGGCGGCAAAGCGTATGGGGTATGAATTTGTAGATACGGATCTTTTAATCCAAAAACAGGAAAATCGATTATTAAAAGATATTATTGCAGAAAAGGGAATTGATGGATTTCTCGCCATTGAGGACAGCGTGAATGCCTCAGTAGAAGCGGAACATGCCATCATTTCACCGGGAGGCAGTGCCATATACTGTAAAAATGCCATGAAACATTTTAAAGAAATCGGAACGGTGGTATATTTGCAGGTCTCTTTTCAAACAATAAGTGAGAGGATTGGCGACGCCAGGCAAAGAGGAGTCGTGCTGAAGGAAGGGCAGACTCTGAAGGATCTATATGATGAGCGTACAGCACTTTTTGAAAAATATGCAGATATTACAATTTGCGAAGATGGGTTGACATTAGCGCAAACTATTGATAAAGTGTTGGAAGCGCTGGAAAGCAGATAGCGATTTGCTTCCGGAACTGGGAAATGTTACAGAAATCTTACGATAAGATAAAAAATGTTTTACAAACGGGTAAATTACTGGTATAATGACTGGTGATTTACTTAGGTTGAGTATTTGTGATGTTTGAGAGTAATCGAAATAATCGAGGTGCAGTATGGAACAATATATTATAAAGGGTGGGAATCCGCTTGTCGGTGAAGTTGAGATAGGAGGAGCGAAAAATGCGGCTCTGGCAATTCTTGCAGCGGCGATTATGACGGATGAGCCGGTACTGATAGAAAATCTTCCGGATGTGAATGATATTAATGTGATGTTGGATGCGATTGCCGGAATCGGAGCAGATGTATACCGTATCGATCGGCATACGGTAAGGATTAATGGAAAAGGTATTCATGATTTTGATATAGAGTATGATTATATTAAGAAGATCCGCGCATCTTACTATTTGCTGGGAGCACTGCTGGGAAAATACAACAAGGCCGAAGTGGCGCTTCCGGGCGGATGCAATATCGGGAGCCGTCCCATTGACCAGCATTTGAAAGGATTTCGTGCACTTGGCGCAGATGTGGACATTGAGCATGGCAAGATTATTGCGGAGGCAGATTGTTTAAAAGGAAGCCATATTTATTTTGACGTGGTGACGGTGGGAGCTACTATCAACGTGATGATGGCGGCGGCCATGGCGGATGGACTTACGATTATGGAAAATGTTGCCAAGGAACCACATGTAGTGGATGTGGCGAATTTCCTCAACAGTATGGGAGCCAATATCAGAGGCGCCGGTACCGATGTGATTAAGATCCGAGGTGTGCAGAGACTTCATAGGACAGAATATTCTGTCATACCGGATCAGATTGAAGCAGGTACATTTATGTTTGCCGCGGCGGCAACCAGAGGAGATGTTACCGTAATGAATGTTATTCCGAAGCATCTGGAGGCAACTATTGCCAAATTGAATGAGATTGGATGCGAGGTAGAAGAATTTGACGATGCTGTCCGGGTGGTATCCAAAGGAAGGCTCAGGAGCACTCATGTAAAGACCCTTCCTTATCCGGGATTTCCGACAGATATGCAGCCGCAGATAGGCGTTACATTATCTCTGTGTCAGGGGACAAGTATTGTAACAGAAAGTATATTTGAAAATCGATTCAAATATCTGGATGAGCTGGCAAGAATGGGCGGTGTTGCAAAGATAGAGGGAAATTCAGCTACCATTGAAGGCGTCAGCAAGTTATCAGGAGCCCGTGTCAGTGCGCCGGATCTTAGAGCGGGAGCAGCGCTCTGTATTGCCGGACTTGCGGCGGAGGGAATTACCATCGTAGATGATATCGTCTATATTCAGAGAGGGTATGAGCGGTTTGAAGAGAAGCTTAAGAGCCTGGGAGCGGTGATTGAGCGGGTGGCAAGTGAGAAAGAGATTCAGAAATTTAAGTTTAAAGTGAGTTAGGAAGTTCAGGACGAGGTGGAAGCCCCATGTCATTAAGTTAAGATAAGGAATTGAGATCTCTATACTAGAAATAGTACAGAGGTCTTTTTTTCTTGAAATTAAGAAAAACTTATTTGCAAGGAGGAAACAAGCCAAATGGATGTTTCGCGGTGAGTGTTGACTTAAATAATAAAGCAGTATATTATAAAAATATAAAAATTTATTGCTTTTGAGGAGGGTTATTGTGAAACATAGAGTGCGAAAATGGTGGAGCTTTTTGCTTTGCCTGGCTATGGTGATAAATATTATACCTATAACGGCAGCAGCGGCGGATGAAGGGATTGCGATTGATGAAACGAATTTCCCAGATGCGGTGTTTAGAGAATGCGTAAGCAATATGATACGGACAATAATAAAAAACTGAGTGCTGCTGAAATAAATGCGGTAACTGAAATGGACATATATGGTAATTCAGCTGGACTGGGTGGTAAAATTTCTAATCTTAAGGGGATAGAATATTTTACATCATTATCATATTTGTCTTGCGATTACAACCAGCTAACGACACTTGATCTTAGCCAAAACAGTGCTTTGGAGACATTGTGGTGTTCGAATAATCAGCTAACGTCTATGAAACTGAACAGTACAAGTTTAAAAAGCCTTGATTGTTCGTATAATCAGTTGACAACATTGGAATTGGGTAATAATAATTCTTTAGAACTACTGAATTGTATGGATAATCGATTGACAACGCTTAATCTTGACAGTGCGTCTTCTTTACAGCAATTACTCTGTTATGGAAATCAGTTGAAGGCGCTTGATTTAAGCGATTATACGGCTTTACGATATTTAGATTGTCATGATAATCAGTTGGTTACCCTTGATTTGACGAATAATATAAATTTGATAGAATTGGATTGCAGAAATAATCAACTTACCTCTCTTTCGTGTGAAACTACTTCATTGCAGATGAGTTCAATATATGTCAAAACAAGTGGCAATGTTTATCGGATTCCTTTGACTGCGAGTCGTACGTTCAATTTGGCAGCTTTGCCTGATGGTTTTGACGTGAAAAGGGCAAGTGGATGGCGAGGAGGAAGCGTAACAAAAACTGCGTCACGTTATACACTTGTGGTTGATGAGGATAGTAATGAGGTTACCTATTGGTATGCTTGTAAAGAGAACGCTGCTGGTACAATGATGGTAAAACTAGTCGTGGATACCACATTGCCGGTGCCGTTGACTTTTGACCAGAACCCTGAGTTTGATATAGAAGAAAACTACGTAGGAAAACCAATAGATGCCTATTCTGTTGCGGAGTCCGCGGAGGGCGGAGTATTGCCTTATGTTTATTCAAAAAGCGCAGGACCGGACTGGATCCAGGTCTCTTCGGAGGGGATTGTAAGCGGAACGCCCCAGGCAGTTGGGGAAAACCAGGACTTGATTGTGCGGGTAACCGATGGAGAGGGCGCATATAAAGAAATTACCATTCACGTTGCTGATACAGCAGAAGAAGCAGTGATTGATGGAACGAACTTCCCGGATGAGACTTTTAGAGCATATATAGCGGAAGAGAAGGATTTAGATCACGATGGAAAGCTGAGTCCTGCCGAGATCAGAGAAGTGCAGGCTATAGATGTGCCTTCCAGGGGAATTACGGATCTGAAGGGGATTGAGTTTTTTGGCGAGCTGACAGAGCTGCGGTGCGGGGACAACAATCTTACGGTTCTTGATGTAAGCAATAATGGGAAATTGCAGGCTTTAGACTGCAATTCTAATATCCTGACGGCTTTGGACGTGAGTAAAAATGAGAATTTGCAGAAGCTGAACTGCAGCAGCAATGAACTTGCAGCTCTTGACCTTAGTAATAACAGATATTTATCGGAATTATCCTGCAGCGGTAATCAACTGGCCGGGCTTGAACTGAAGAATACAAGTGTTACAGAGCATTTTTACAGTGATAAAGAAGCAGATGGGGAAGAATACAATTATAACCGGCGTTTTATTACTTTGGATGAGGAAAATAGCTTTAATCTTTCCGGTTTTGAAGATGGTTTTGACAGTTCCCGTGCATACGGTTGGGTGGGAGGCATGGTATCAGGAGATACGCTGTTCGTGGATAAAGATGCAGAAGAAGTGCTTTACAAATACGATTGTGGAAATAATCAGAATATGACAGTGAAGCTTGTCATAAAGGATTACGTAGAAGGCGAACTCCGGTTTGTGAAGGATGAAGTTTTTGATGTCGGAATCAATTATGTGAACGAACCGATTGAGCCTTATTCTGTGGCAGAAGCTGCATCCGGCGGAGTTCTGCCGTATACATTCAGTAAAGTGTCCGGGCCTGACTGGCTGATTGTTTCAGCAGGCGGAACTATAAGAGGGACGCCGCGGGCTGAAGGGGCGAATCCGGATCTGATACTTCGGGTAACCGATAGTGACGGGGCGTATAAAGAAATGACGCTCCATGTCGATGATACGAAAGACGGGATTGCGATTGATGCGATCCATTTTCCGGATGAAAAATTCCGGGCATATATAGCGGAAGAGAAGGATCTGAATCAGAATGGAAGCCTGAGTGTGGACGAAATAAAAGCTGTAAAGGATATGGATGTATCTTTTAGTGATATTTCTGACCTGAAAGGAATTGAATTCTTCTCGGCATTGGAGGAGCTGAACTGTTCGAATAATAAGCTCACATCATTGGATATCAGCAGGAATCAAAAGCTGAAAACTCTGTATTGTGTTTTTAATGAATTAACGGCCATCGATGTTAGCAAAAATAAGGAGCTGGCTTCCCTATCTTGCAGCAGCAATAAACTGACGGCATTGGATGTCAGTAAAAATGCGGGATTGAAAGAGCTGCAGTGCGATAATAATATGCTAAAAACATTGGATGTCAGTAAGAATCCGGAATTGGAAAGGCTGGATTGCGGCTCTTGCGGATTGACGGCTTTGGATGTGGGCAATAACCTGCCGCTGTATTTCCTGGATTGTTCGGATAATGACCTTAAGGCATTGGATGTCAGCAAAAACGCGGCGTTAAGTACTTTGTCCTGCAATAATACGGATCTTATGGTTTTAGATGTGAGCAGCAATAAGAAGTTGCAGGGATTGGCGTGTAAGTCTAATAAACTTACGGTGCTGGATGTGAGCCAGAATCCGGAGCTGTCCGATCTGAATTGTGCGTCCAATCAGCTTTCTGCGTTGGATGTGAGCCAAGAAACTGTTATGGCTGAACTGCAGTGACAACAAAATTGCGGCACTTGAACTTAACAACAATCCTGAATTAGTACAGCTGAACTGTAGTGATAATGCGCTTACGGTGCTTGACCTTGGCAGTGGACGGCAGTTGGATGTTTTTTCCTGCAGTGGAAATCATCTGACATCGCTGGATTTAAGTAATCTTGAGATTTTTGATTTTTATGGAGATAAAGTCCAGGGTGAAAGCAAGGATAATTATAATACCTATACCATTGAGTTAAGTGAGGATGGTACATTTGATCTTCAGATGCTTCCGGGTAATTTCGATGTATCGAAAGCTTACAACTGGCAGGGCGGAAGTGTGGCAGATAACATTCTTACGGTAGATGAAGATGCCGAGGAGGTCATTTATAAGTACTATTGCGGTAATGGCAAAAATATGACAGCCAGGCTGGCGGTAAAGAAAAAGGCAGTGGAACCGGATCCGGTAGTTGTGGATAAAACAGCTCTCCAGGCGGCACTTAATGGAGCAATCGATGCAGCAGAAAAAGAGAAGTATACAGAAACGACATGGACAAAATACGAAGAAGCTTTAGAGAATGCGAAAAAGATTCTCTCAGATGAAGAGGCGGTACAGGCAGATGTAGATGCCGCGGTGGAAGCGCTTAATGAAGCGCGGGAAGCGTTGGAGGAGAAAAAGGAGCCAGACCTGCCCACTCCGCCTGAACCAGAGAAACCGGATAAGACAAGGCTTCAGGAACTTCTGAAAAATGTGATTCCGGATACGGAAAAGGGAAAATATACAGAAGAAAGCTGGGCGGCTTATGCAGAGGTTCTGTCAAAGGCAAAAGAAGTAGAAGCAGACGAAAAAGCATCACAGGAAGAGATAGACGCCGCGGTAAAGGCGCTTAATGAAGCGTTGGAGGCTCTGGAGAAAAAACCGGATCCAACCGAACCACAGGAACCGGTTGAACTTCCCTATGAAGACGTGGCAGAGAATGATTGGTTTTATGACGGTGTATACTATAACTACACTGCAAAGATTATGACGGGTAAGGATACTACCCATTTTGTCCCATATGAGAATCTTGCCCGTGCGCAGTTTGCCGTCATCCTTCATCGTCTGAGCGGCAAGCCGGATGTGACATACAAAGTGAGATTCCCGGATGTACCGGATGGACAGTTTTATTCAAAAGCAGTTATCTGGGCGGCCGATACGAAGGTAGTAAATGGCTATACGGATACGGGGCTGTTCGGGCCATCCGATTATATTAACCGGGAGCAGATGGCAGTTATGATGTACCGTTATGCAAAGTACCGGAAGTACGATGTCAGTGAAAAGGCAGATTATAGTCAGTTTACCGATGCGGCAAGCGTCAGTGAATTTGCAGGGGAAGCGATGCAGTGGGCTGTGGGAAGCGGAATTATTACAGGTAAGGATTATGGAACAAGGCTTGACCCACAGGGGAATGCATCCCGTGCGGAGTGTGCCATCATTATCCAGAGATTTATGGAGAAGTATGGGGAAGAAAGCTAACTTTCGGATTCTGGAGATAAGATGTGGTAAATTGTACGATATGTCTTGACTTCTTTGTACAGGTGGTGTAAAGTAGCATTTGTACTTGGAGATTAACAAATAAATATCAGACTTTCTCTTATTCAGAGCAGTGGAGATACAAAGGATCTGTGAAGCTGCGGCAACCCCAATGTTTGGAAGGTGCCAACCTGAGCGAGCAATCGAACAATAAGAGGATTGGTTATGTATGTGACGGTCCGCTTATGGCGGACCGTTTTTTGAGCGCCTGAACGGCGCAATCTTTTTCATAAAATCCTGTAAAGAGAAAGTCCGGCGGGCGGGAGCTATCCGTCAGAAGAAAGGAGAAAAAGCATGGAGAAGAGATTATTTACATCGGAATCAGTAACAGAAGGTCATCCGGATAAAATGTGTGACCAAATATCAGATGCTATTCTGGATGCGCTGATTGCACAGGATCCCATGAGCCGCGTGGCTTGTGAGACTTGTACCACTACGGGGCTGGTTATGGTTATGGGCGAGATTACCACTAATGCATATGTGGATATCCAGAAGATTGTCAGAGACACAATACGGGAGATTGGCTATACCCGCGGAAAGTTTGGGTTTGATGCAGATACCTGCGGCGTACTTACTGCAATTGACGAGCAGTCTGCCGATATTGCCCTCGGAGTGGATAAGGCGCTGGAAGCAAAAGAGAATAAGATGTCAGAGGAAGAGCTGGAGGCAATTGGCGCCGGGGATCAGGGAATGATGTTTGGCTATGCTTCTGATGAGACGGAGGAGCTGATGCCGTACCCTATCGCCCTTGCCCATAAGCTTGCGCGGAAGCTTACGGAAGTAAGAAAGAATGGTACGCTGCCCTATCTGCGTCCGGATGGCAAGACACAGGTAACGGTGGAATATGATGAAGAAGGCGTGCCGACAAGGCTGGATGCGGTGGTGCTTTCCACTCAGCATGACCCGGAAGTGACACAGGAGCAGATTCATCAGGATATTAAGAAATATGTGTTTGACGCGGTAATCCCGGAAGGCATGACGGATGAGAATACGAAGTTCTTTATCAATCCGACAGGACGTTTTGTGATTGGAGGTCCCCATGGCGACAGCGGGCTTACGGGAAGAAAGATTATTGTAGATACCTATGGAGGAATGGCACGGCACGGCGGCGGCGCATTCTCAGGCAAGGACTGTACGAAGGTAGACCGTTCTGCAGCGTATGCAGCGCGCTATGCTGCTAAGAATATCGTGGCGGCAGGGCTTGCGAAGAAATGTGAGATTCAGCTGTCTTACGCAATTGGGGTGGCACATCCTACTTCTATCATGATTGATACCTTTGGAACCGGAAAGCTGCCGGATGAGAAGCTGGTAGAGATTATCCGTGAGAATTTTGACTTCCGCCCGGCGGGCATCATTAAGATGCTGGATCTCAGAAGACCGATTTACAAGCAGACAGCGGCGTACGGACATTTCGGCCGTACGGATGTAGAGCTTCCGTGGGAGAAATTAGATAAGGCGGAGGAACTGAAGAAATACCTGTAATCTGATTTTAGAAAATTTTAGGAAATTTTTTAGGGCGCTTTGATGTGAAGCGCTCTTTTTCGTGATACAATAAGAAAAGAATAACGGATGTACGGAGGACAAGTATGAAATTAAAGACTCGTTTAATCATAGCTTTTGTGACGGTAATCGCATTTCCGATTCTTTTAGGGGCGTTGTTTATTTTTATGCTGGGGCAGTACCAGCTGAGTATGATAGAGAAGAATTATGAACTGAAGGGCACGACGGTGGAGTCCTTCTCCAACCCGACCAAACTCATGGGACAGCTTACGGAGAAATCTTTTCATGAGCTTGCAGAGATGGCGCGAAGTAATCCCCGGAACTTAGAAGACGCTACCTGGCTGGAGCAGTTCAATGCTTCGCTGGAGCAAAAGAAGTCCTATCTTTTAGTGAGAAAAGATGATACAATAGTTTATCTGGGAAATTCGGATGCCCGGGTGGATGCGATTATTGATCAGCTTCCCGGATATGGAGAGATGGATACTGCTTCGGAGAATGGGATTTATCTTGGTGGGGATGCCCAGGTGCTGATTAAGCAGGTTGACTTCCGTTACGAAGATGAATCGGAAGGAAGCATCTTTATTGTGACGGATGTGGGGGCGGTGATTCCGGAAATCCGTCAATTTACGGTTGACATTGCGTTGGTAATCGTTATGGTGCTGGTATTGACGGCGAGCATTCTGATTTGGTGGATATACCGCTCGGTGAAGCAGCCACTTGCCAAGATGCAGGTGGCAGCGAAGAATATCAAAGAAGGAAACCTGGATTTTGAACTTTGTGCGGATGCTGATGACGAATTCGGCCAGCTTTGTAAGGATTTTGAAGATATGCGCAAGCGCCTGAAGGATAGTGCGGAAGAGAATATGAAGTTCGATAAGGAGAGCAAAGAGCTGATTAGTAACATTTCCCATGATCTGAAGACGCCGGTGACGGCAATCAAAGGTTATGCGGAGGGAATTATGGATGGCGTGGCAGATACGCCGGAAAAGATGGACAAATACATCCGGACGATTTACAATAAAGCTAACGAGATGGATCGGCTGATTAATGAGCTGACGCTGTATTCTAAGATTGACACGAACCGTATTCCTTATAATTTTAATACCATACCGGTGAATGCATATTTTGACGATTGTGCAGATGAGCTTTCTCTGGAACTGGAATCCAGGGGTGTGGAATTCGGATATTTCAATTATGTGGATGCAGAAGTGAAAATCATTGCCGATGCTGAGCAGTTAAAGCGGGTCATTAATAATATCGTAAATAATTCGATGAAATATATGGATAAAGAAAAAGCGAAGATTAATCTGAGAGTGAAGGATGTGGGAGATTTCGTACAGGTGGAGCTGGAGGATAACGGGAAAGGAATTGCGACGAAGGATCTGACCAATATATTTGAGCGGTTCTACCGGACGGATGCATCCAGAAATTCATCCAAAGGAGGAAGCGGGATTGGGCTTTCTATTGTAAAGAAAATTATTGAAGAGCATGGTGGAAAGATTTGGGCGACCAGTAGGGAAGGAACCGGAACGACCATGTATTTTGTCCTTAGAAAATATCAGGAGGTACCAAATTATGAGTAAGATTTTGATTGTAGAAGACGAAGTGGCGATTGCTGACCTGGAACGGGATTATCTGGAACTGAGCGGTTTTGACGTGGAGGTTGCCAAAGATGGCGAGGCCGGGCTTGCAGAAGCGCTGCGGGGAGATTATAATCTGGTTATACTGGATCTGATGCTGCCGGGAGTGGATGGATTCGAGATTTGTCGTAAGGTCCGGGAGGAAAAGAATACGCCTATTATCATGGTGTCTGCCAAGAAGGATGATATTGATAAGATTCGCGGACTGGGGCTTGGCGCGGATGACTATATGACGAAGCCATTCAGTCCCAGTGAACTGGTGGCGAGAGTGAAGGCGCATCTGGCAAGATATGAGCGGCTGATTGGCAGTGCGGCGGAGGTGAATAAGGTAATTGAAATCCGCGGGCTGAAAATCGACACTACTGCAAGAAGAGTGTGGGTAAATGGAGAGGAGAGAACCTTTACCACAAAGGAATTCGATCTTCTGACCTTCCTGGCAAGCCATCCGAACCATGTGTATACGAAGGATGAATTGTTCAGTGAAATCTGGGATATGGAATCTATAGGCGATATTGCCACGGTTACGGTGCATATTAAGAAAATTCGTGAAAAGATAGAGCTGGATACATCCAATCCGCAGTATATTGAGACAATCTGGGGCGTTGGATACCGCTTCAGAGTATAGGGCTTATGAAGAAAAGAAATATCAGATGGAATACAATGCAGATACTTGCGCTTGGTTTTATGGGAGTTATTCTGGCAGGCGGCGTACTTCTTTCCCTCCCTTTTTGTAACAGGCAGCCGATTACATTCAGTGACGCATTGTTTACTTCTACGACGGCAGTGTGTGTGACCGGGCTTGTGACGGTAACTCCTGCTGTACAATTTACGCTGGCGGGGCAGATAATCCTTCTGATCCTCATACAGATTGGCGGATTGGGAATTATTGCCTGCGCAGTTGGATTCCTTTTGCTGTTGAGAAGACAGATTACGGTGAAAGAAAGGATTGTTATACAGGAAACCTATAATATGGAAGCGCCGGGCGGCATGGTGGCAATGATCCTCCGGGTAATTAAGGGAACGCTGGCAGTGGAGACGGCAGGAGCTGTCTTGTATGCATTCCGTTTTATACCGGAATTCGGTGTGCTTCGCGGAATCTGGTACGCGGTGTTTCATGCGGTTTCTGCGTTCTGTAATGCAGGGATTGATATTTTGGGAGATACAAGTTTTCAGAAATATGTAGGCGATCCGATTATAAACATTACGACGGTTCTGTTAATCATAGTCAGCGGTATTGGTTTCTCAGTGTGGCAGGATTTGATTTCCAATGGAAGGCGTATCCGCAGGAGGGAGATACCGAATAAATGGTGGTTTACCAGGCTGAGGCTCCATTCTAAGCTGGCAATTGTAACAACGCTCATCCTGCTGATTGGCGGTACCGTATGTATTTTCCTGATGGAACGGAACAATCCGGCTACGCTTGGGAATTTGAGTACCGGAGAGAAATGGATGGCAGCTTTCTTCCATTCAACATCCACAAGAACGGCGGGATTTGCCACGGTATCCCAGTCCGGGCTTTATACACAGTCAAAATTCTTAAGCTGTATCCTGATGTTTATCGGAGGATCACCGGGAGGAACTGCGGGAGGTGTGAAAACAACAACAGTAGCGATGGTGGTGCTGACTTGCTTGAGCGTCTTTCGGGGCGGAGAGCAGGTGGAGTGTTTTGGTCGCAGGCTTTCCGGAAAGAATATCCGTATGGGATTTGCCGTTATTATGACGGCAGTCACTGTGCTTTTTGCCGGGACGATTGCGATTACGGTTTTTGAACCGCAGGTTCCATTTATTGATATCCTGTATGAGGCGTTTTCCGCGGTGGGAACCGTAGGACTGACGGCGGATTTAACACCCACGCTTAGCAGTGCGAGTCATATGGTATTGATTGTGATGATGTATATCGGGCGTATCGGTCCTATTTCTCTGGCGCTTTTGTTTGGCGGCATGTCGAAGCCGAAAGAGCGGGCAAGAGAGCTGCCGGAGCAGCGGATTATGGTAGGATAGAGATTGTCGGAGAAAGAAAGGGTAATAGAAAGTATGAAGAAGCAGTTTGCAGTATTTGGATTGGGGAATTTTGGAATCAGTGTGGCAATCACGCTTCAGAACCTGGGCTGCGAGGTAGTTGTGGCGGATGGTTCTATGGAACGTATTCAGGAAATCGCAGATTCCGTATCTTATGCAGTGAAGGGAGATATTACGGACCCGGAGTTGATGCATTCTATCGGTACAAGAAATCTGGATGGAGCAATTATTGCAATTTCGGAAAATATGGAGGCGAGTATTATGGCAACTATGCTTGCGAAGGAAGAGGGCGTTCCGTATGTGCTTGCCAAGGCGCAAAATGAGATACATGCTACAATTCTTCGAAAGATTGGAGCGGATGCCATTGTCTACCCGGAGCGGGAGATGGGAGCCAGGGTGGCGAAGAATCTGGTATCTGCAGATTTCGCAGACTGGATTACGCTCTCGCCGGAATGCAGTGTTGTGGAGACTGCGGTGCCGAAGAAATGGGTTGGCAGGACACTGCGTGAGCTGGATGTAAGGAAGCGGCATGATGTGAGTGTGGTCGGGTATACCCTTCAGGGCAAGACAGAGGTCAATCCGGATCCGGATATGCCGCTTCAGGAGGAAATGATATTGATTTTAATTGGGACGAATCTGGCGCTGCGGGAATTTGGAAAGGAATAAAGGAATGATTACAAGTACTTCAAATCCGAAGGTCAAAAGGCTTGTGAATCTTAAGAAAAGAAGGAAAGCAAGGGATGACGAGGGAGTTTTTCTGGCAGAGGGGATCCGGATGTTCAGGGAAGTACCGACAGACTTGCTTTTGGAAGTCTATGTGACAGAAGGATTTTATAAGAAAGAGAAAGAGCTGACAGACATACTCTGCCGACAGGCGAAGATCCGCCAAGAGGTTCTTTCGGATACTGTATTTGCATATGTATCAGATACCAAAACACCTCAGGGCGTGATGTGTGTGGTAAGACAGAGGAATAAAACAGCGAAGAAGTGGGAAAGGTTGATAGAAAAAGAGCAGCAGAAACCGTTTTTCCTTGTTCTGGATAACTTGCAGGATCCCGGTAATATGGGAACGGTCATCCGTACGGCGGAGGCTGCCGGAGTGACGGGGATTCTGATGAGTGCGGATTGTGTGGATGTTTATAATCCGAAAACGATTCGTTCTACCATGGGATCGGTATACCGGATGCCGCTGTGGTATGCGGAGGATATCTGTGAAGCTGTCAGGGAGCTTAAGCGGCAGGGAATTCATACGTATGCTGCACATTTGGAAGGGACGGTCGTTTACGATGAGGCGGAGTACCGGGAAGGGACGGCGTTCCTGATTGGCAATGAGGGAAATGGACTGCGGCAGGAAGTGGCAGAGCTTGCAGATACCTGGGTTCGGATTCCTATGGCAGGGCAGGTGGAATCCTTGAATGCGGCGATTGCGGCGGCGGTTCTTATGTTTGAAGCCGGAAGGCAGAGACGTTAGGAGGGTAAGAGATGGAAACAATGTATTGGCTGCTTATTTTTATTGTTTTATTGGTGATTGAAATCGGTACGATGGGGCTGACTACCATTTGGTTTGCCGGAGGTGCGCTTGCCGCATTTATCATGGGAATCATAGGCTTCGGCACAGGCGTACAGATTGCTGTCTTTTCAATTGTGTCAATCGTACTTCTGGTGAGCACACGCCCTATTGCTCTGAAGTATTTTAATAAAGAACGCCAGAAAACCAACGCAGAGAGCCTGATCGGAAAGCAGGCGCTGGTTCTGGAAGAGGTGGATACGCTTCATAACAAAGGCGTGGTAGAGGTGAACGGCCAGGAGTGGTCGGCGAAGACGGAAGAACCGTCTGGAGTCATTGCAAAAAATACAGTGGTTACGATTGAAGGAATCCAGGGAGTAAAACTCATTATCAAAGAAAAAGAGGAGGGTTAGATATGTTAGGCATTTCTATAGGAACGATAATTGGATTGATTTTTTTGGTATTTGTAATTTTGGTGTTGATTTCCTGTGTGAAGGTAGTACGCCAGGCACAGGCGCTGGTAGTGGAGCGTCTTGGAGGATATCAGGCAACATGGAGCGTTGGTATTCATTTCAAGATGCCGTTTATTGACAGGGTTGCAAGAAGAGTGGATTTAAAAGAACAGGTGGTAGATTTTCCGCCTCAGCCGGTTATTACCAAGGATAATGTTACCATGCGGATTGATACAGTGGTGTTCTATCAGATTACAGACCCGAAGCAGTTCTGCTATGGAGTGGCGAATCCGATTATGGCGATTGAGAATCTGACGGCTACAACACTTCGTAATATTATCGGTGATCTGGAGCTTGATCAGACGCTGACTTCCAGAGAAACGATTAATACCAAGATGCGGGCGCTTCTTGATGTGGCAACGGATCCGTGGGGGATTAAGGTAAACCGCGTGGAACTTAAAAATATTATTCCTCCGGCGGCAATCCAGGATGCTATGGAGAAGCAGATGAAGGCAGAACGTGAGCGCCGTGAGGCAATTCTTAAGGCGGAAGGTGAGAAGAAGTCTACCATTCTTGTGGCAGAGGGTAAGAAAGAGTCTGCCATCCTGGACGCGGAGGCGGAGAAACAGGCGGCAATTCTTCGGGCGGAAGCGCAGAAGGAGGCAATGATTAAAGAAGCAGAAGGTCAGGCAGAAGCAATCCTGAAGGTTCAGCAGGCGAATGCAGATGGTATCCGTTTCCTGAAAGAAGCCGGTGCGGATGAGGCTGTCCTTACTATGAAGAGCCTGGAAGCATTTGAAAAGGCGGCCGACGGCAAGGCGACAAAGATTATTATCCCGTCCGAGATTCAGGGAATCGCAGGCCTGGTGAAATCAGTGACAGAGGTTGCAAAGGAAGAACAATAGAAGATAAGGAGATGATGGGATGAAACCTGTCATAGATTTATCGAAGGAATATGGATTAGCGCTGGAGGGCGGAGGAGCCAGAGGCGCTTATCAGATAGGGGTATGGAAGGCGCTGAAGGAAGCCGGTGTGAAAATAAACGCGGTGGCTGGCACTTCCGTCGGGGCGCTGAATGGCGCCCTGATTTGTATGGGGGATTTAGGTCAGGCAGAGCGAATCTGGAGCGAGATGACGTATTCTGCCGTTATGGAAGTCGATGACAGCCTGATGGAACGGTTCATGGACAATAAATTGCCGTTTAAAGAACTTTTCCATGAATTTTTGAAAATCATAGGCGAAGGCGGTGTGGATGTTACGCCTCTGCGGCGTTTAATCCATGAATGCATTGATGAAAAGAAAATCCGCGAGTCGGGGATAGCATTTAATCTGCTGACTTTTTCGCTGACAGACAAGAAAGAGCTGGATCTTAGTCTGGAGGATATTCCAGAAGGGCTTTTGGAAGATTATCTTCTTGCCAGCGCTTATCTGTTGGGCTTCAAGAATGAAGAGCTTCATGGGAAGCGCTATATGGATGGCGGTATGTTCAACAATCTCCCGGTAGGTTCTCTTGTGGACGGAGGGTGTGAAAATATCATTGCTATCCGCATTTATGGACCGGGGCGTGAGCCGAAGGTAAAGCTTCCCCAGGGAGCGGTGAGGTATGAGATAGCCCCCAGGGTAAAGCTTGGAAATATTCTGGATTTTAATGCCAGGCGCAGCCGTCAGAATATGAAAATCGGGTATTATGATGCAATGCGGATGATTTATGGCTTGTCCGGCAGAATTTATTATATTGAAGAAACCCACGAAGAGTGGTATTATGAAGAGAAATTAAAAAATCTGACGGAGAGGGAGAAGAACGAGATGGCATTTGTCCTGCAGCTTCCCCGCAGATTTTCAGAGCAGGAGCTATTTTACGCTATGTTGGAAGCCGGCGCAAAGCTCTTGCGGGTACAGAAATACCGGATCTATACGGTAGATGAACTTCTTGCGGAAGTTCAGGCAAAATACGAGGCACTGGAGAATCAGGCATACCTGCCGCGTTTTATCCATGTGCTGATGGAGATAAGGAAGGATTATGAGATGGATTTAAAGGGACGCAGCTTTTTGAAACTAAAGGATTTTACACCGGAGGAGATTCTTTATCTGGTGGATCTGGCACAGGAATTGAAGGAAAAGAGAAAGCAGGGAATCAAGGGAGACAGTTTAAAGGGCAAGAATATTGCGCTGATTTTTGAAAAACCGTCAACCAGGACAAGGTGTGCATTTACCATCGGAGCACAGGATGAAGGCGGAACAGCCACGTACTTGGCAGGTTCCGAGCTGCAGCTGGGTGAGAAGGAAAGTATTGAAGACACCGCGCGTGTTCTGGGACGTATGTTTGACGGAATAGAATTCCGTGGTTTTGACCATGAATTCGTGGAGGCACTTGCAGCGTATAGTGGAGTACCGGTGTGGAACGGGCTGACAGACCAGTGGCATCCGACACAGGTTCTTGCAACTTTCCTTACATTAAAAGAGAACTTCGGATACCTGAAAGGGCTGAAGCTTGTGTATCTGGGAGATGGACGCAACAATGTGGCTAACAGTCTTCTGGTGGGCTGTACAAAAGTAGGGGTAAATATTGCCGTTGCAGCTCCGAAACGTCTGTGGCCAGATGAAGAATTGGTGAAAGAATGTGAAGAATACGCGAAGGCAGCAGGTTCCACAATTGAAGTAACCGATAAGCTGGATGTGGTAGAGGGCGCAGATATCCTCTATACAGACGTTTGGTTTTCTATGGGTGAAGAGAAGAAGGAGCAGGAAAGAACTAAGCTTGCTCTCCCGTATCAGGTCAATACAGAGCTGATGAAGAAAACTGGCAAGGATACTACAATTTTCTCTCACTGTCTGCCTGCGAATAAAGGAAAAGAAGTGACAGAGGAAGTATTTGAAAGCGAGAAGTCTAAGGTATTTGACGAGGCGGAGAACCGCCTGCACACGATTAAGGCAATCATGGTGGCAACACTCGGGAACAGGTAAAATCAGAAAATGAAAACAGAGATTCTAACAATATTGCGGGAAAATGAAGGGTATGTGTCCGGGCAGCAGCTTTGTGATAAGCTGAACGTCTCCCGCACTGCAGTTTGGAAGGTAATAGAACAGCTGAAAAAAGAAGGATATAAAATAGAGGCAGTCCGCAATAAGGGATACCATTTGACAGAGAGTCCGGACGTCATGTCCCAGGCGGAGATTGAGAGCCGGCTTGAAACAGAGTGGGCCGGGAATCCGGTTATATATATGGATGAGACCGATTCCACCAATATCCAGGCAAAGAAGCTTGGAGAAGCCGGGGGAAAGCATGGTACCCTGGTGGTGTCTGACCGTCAGACGGCCGGGAAAGGGCGCCGGGGCAGAGGATGGGAGTCCCCTTCCGGTGCCAGTATTTACATGAGCATTCTGCTGCGTCCGGAATTTCTGCCGGATAAGGCGCCCATGCTGACGCTTGTTATGGCGCTTGCTGTTGCCGAGGCCGTGCAGGAAGTGACGGGGGAGGCGGCAGGAATTAAATGGCCTAATGATATTGTACTAAATAAGAAGAAAATCTGCGGCATACTGACAGAGATGAGCGCAGAGATCGATTACATTAACCATGTTGTTATTGGCGTGGGAATTAATGTAAATACGGAAAGTTTTCCGGAGGAAATCCAGAAAACGGCAACTTCTCTTGCGATAGAGACAGGTAAGAAATGGAAACGCCCGGATTTGGCAGCAGCAGTGATGAGGTATTTTGAGAACTATTATAACATGTTTGCAGAGGCACAGGATCTGAAGCCGCTGCAGGAAAGGTATAATCGTCTTCTGGTCAACAAAGACAGAGAGATCCAGGTACTGGAGCCGGGACACGAATTTGGAGGCACGGCTTTGGGGATTAATGAGACCGGAGAGCTTATTGTGCGGAAAGCTGACGGAAGCATTGAGGAAATTTATGCCGGTGAAGTATCTGTGAGAGGAATATATGGCTATGTATGATGAGAAAATCGTGCTCTGCGGAGCAAATTCTTATGAAGAGAAGTATTATCTGAATCCCGATTTTAGTGAACTTCCGGATTCGGTGAAGAATGAACTGAAGATTATGTGCGTACTCTATGTACATGATGTGGGGGGAATCCTTACGCTTGTATATGAAGAAAACGGAGAACTGTGTTTTGAAGTGACGTCTAAAGAAGGGGATCCGATGTTTGACGAGATCGGAAGCCATTTAAAGATTAAGCAGCTCCAGACAGAGAAGAGAGATCTTCTGGAAGCCCTGCAGATGTACTATAAGGTATTTTTCCTGGGAGAGGATGCAGAGTAATATAGTGAAGCAGCTAATTCGAGCTGTTATGGCTGAACTGTTACAATATAATGGGAGGAAATGCGTATGTTACTTGCGATAGATGTGGGTAATACCAATATAACACTGGGAATCTTCCGGGGCGAGAAGATGGTGTGTAAATTCAGAATGACGACAAAGCAGCCCCGCACATCGGATGAATATGGAATTACATTGCGGGAGCTGATCCGCAACCAAGGGGAAGACCCGGCAGAGATTGACGCAGTTATCATTGCCTCCGTTGTGCCGGATATCATGCATTCCTTCGGGAGCGCAATTATCAAATATTTCGGACATAAGCCGATCGTAGTCTCCGCCGGAATTAAGACCGGTATCCGCGTGGCAACCGAGAATCCGCGCCAGACCGGGCCGGACCGTATTGTAGATGCAGTGGCAGCCTACTATCTGTATGGCGGACCTGTGATTGTGGTAGACTTCGGAACTGCCACTACCTACGACTTGGTAGAGCCGGATGGAACCTTTGGAGTGGGAGTGACAGCTCCCGGAATCCGAACGTCGGCCCGTGCTCTGTGGGGCGGAGCGGCGATGCTTCCGGAGATTGAAATAAAAAAACCGGCTTCCATCCTGGCAAAGGAGACAGTTTCCAGTATGCAGGCAGGGCTGGTGTATGGTTATATCGGGCAGACAGAGTATATCATTAGCAAATTAAAAGAAGAATCCGGTTATACCGATGCGAAAGTAGTTGCCACCGGAGGGCTTGGTAATATTCTGGCAAATGAAACCGATAGCATTGATATTTACGATCCCATCTTGACACTGGAAGGATTGCGGATTATTTATGAAAAAAACAGACGGTTGGGGACGTAGTAAAACGACGTTTTACTACGTCCCCAACTAACAAATGTGGTGTACCAAATTGACGAAAGGGGTGTACCCAAATGAGAATTAAGGATTTAAACATAGAGTATCCGTACATTTTAGCACCGATGGCAGGAGTTACAGACCTGCCATTTCGTTTGCTGTGCAAGGAGCAGGGAGCAGGGCTTTTGTGTATGGAAATGGTTAGTGCAAAAGCGCTGCAATATAATAACAAGAATACGAAAGCGCTCCTTTCCATTCATCCGGAGGAATATCCGGTATCCCTGCAGCTTTTTGGCTCTGATCCGAAAATTATCAGTGAGCAGGCAAAACGTATTGAAGAGCTGCCATTTCAGATATTAGACATCAATATGGGCTGTCCGGTTCCGAAGGTAGTGAAAAATGGCGAAGGTTCTGCATTGATGAAAAATCCCGGGTTGGTGTATAAGATTGTTCATGAGACGGTGAGGGCAATTCATAAGCCGGTGACGGTGAAGATCAGAAAAGGTTTTGACGATACTTGTATAAATGCAGTGGAGATTGCGAAGATTATTGAGGAAGCCGGAGGGGCGGCGGTTACTGTCCACGGACGCACCAGAGAACAATATTATTCCGGAAAGGCTGATTGGGAGATCATCCGCCGGGTGAAAGAAGCCGTGTCGATTCCAGTCATTGGAAATGGTGACGTAACGTCTGCCGGAAAGGCCGCGCAGATGCAGGAACAGACCGGATGCGATGGTGTGATGATTGGACGGGGCGCGCGGGGCAATCCCTGGATATTCCGGGAACTGAAAACGTATCAAGATACGAAGGAGATATTACCCGGACCGGATAAACAGGAAATTCGGGAAACGATGTTAAGGCACGCCAGGCTTCAAATCGAATTTAAAGGGGAATATCTGGGAATCCGGGAAATGCGCAAACACGTGGCATGGTACACAAAAGGCATGCCCGGTTCTGCCAAGTTGAGGGATGAGATAAATAAGGTCGAATCTTACCAAGAACTGGAGCAGCTTCTGGAAGAAAAATATTGACACAATCCTCCTGTTTGGTTATAATAATGAAATTGTGAAAGTATCTTTATTTAAGGACCTGACAAGAGGGATTCCTCTTGAAAAATAGAGACATAATGAAAGATATAAGGAGACGAAAGGGTATGGAAGAAAGAAAAAGACTTCTTACGTATGCAGGGCTTAAGGCACTGGAAGATGAATTGGAGAATCTGAAAGTCGTAAGGCGTAAGGAAGTAGCAGGAAAAATCAAAGAAGCAAGAGAACAGGGTGATTTGTCTGAGAATGCAGAATACGATGCGGCGAAGGATGAGCAGCGTGACATTGAGGCAAGAATTGAAGAATTAGAGAAGATTCTGAAGAATGCGGAAGTAGTCGTGGAGGATGAAATCAATCTTGACAAGATTAACGTAGGCTGCACTGTAACGGTATACGATGTGGAATTTGAGGAAGAAATAGACTTTAAGATTGTGGGATCTACCGAGGCAAACAGTCTTCAGGGCAAGATATCCAATGAATCCCCGGTGGGCAAGGCGCTGATTGGGCGAGAAGTAGGCGACAGTGTAATTGTAGAAACCCAGTCAGGAGAAATTGAGTACAAGGTGTTAAAGATTGAGCGATCTATGTAAGGCATTGTGAAAAAAGAAGATAGGAGTGGAAGAAAGTGTCTGAACAGCAGAAGAATGTACAGGAACCAGATTTGAATCAGTTAAGGAAAGTCCGCCGTGAGAAGCTCAGCGAGCTTCAGGCGAATGGAAAAGACCCATACCAGATAATGCGATATGACGTAAGCTGCCATGCCATGGACATCAAAGAGAATTTTGAAGAAATGGAAGGCAAACAGGTATCCGTTGCCGGGCGTATTATGCAGAAACGTGTTATGGGTAAAGCTTCTTTCTGTAACGTGTTGGATCAGTCAGGCAATATCCAGTCATATGTGGCAAGAGACAGCATTGGAGAAGAGGCATACAAAGATTTCAAGAAAATGGATATTGGAGACATTGTTGGCATCGAAGGAGAAGTATTTAAGACCAAGACAGGAGAGATTTCTATCCATGCGTCGTCCGTAAAACTGTTATCTAAGAGTCTGCAGATTCTCCCGGAGAAGTTCCATGGTCTGACGAATACAGATATACGTTACCGTCAGAGATATGTGGATCTGATTATGAATCCAGAGGTAAGAGATACCTTTATCAAGCGTTCCCATATCATCAGCTCTATCAGAAGATACCTGGACGCTCAGGGATTCCTGGAAGTAGAGACGCCGATGCTGGTAAGCAACGCAGGCGGAGCATCCGCAAGGCCGTTTGAGACACATTTTAATGCACTGGGTGAAGATTTCAAGCTTCGCATTTCCCTGGAGCTTTATTTAAAGCGTTTGATCGTCGGCGGGTTGGAGAAGGTATATGAAATCGGACGTGTATTCCGTAACGAAGGACTGGATACCAGACATAATCCGGAATTTACGTTGATGGAACTGTATCAGGCATATACAGATTATAACGGAATGATGGACCTGACTGAGAATATGTACCGCCATGTAGCACAGGAAGTGCTGGGCACAACAAAGATTGTTTACAACGGCGTAGAAATGGATCTTGGCAAACCATTTGAAAGAATTACCATGGTAGACGCGGTTAAAAAATATGCAGGTGTAGACTGGAATGAAGTAGAGACTTTGGAACAGGCCAGAGCGCTTGCTGATGAACATCACGTAGAATATGAGAAGAGACATAAAAAAGGCGATATCCTTAGCCTGTTCTTTGAAGAATTTGCAGAAGAGCATCTGATTCAGCCTACATTTGTAACAGACCATCCGATTGAAATCTCTCCGCTTACCAAGAAGAAACCGGAGAATCCGGAGTATGTGGAGCGTTTTGAATTCTTTATGAACGGCTGGGAGATGGCAAATGCTTACTCAGAGCTGAACGATCCTATCGATCAGCGTGAGCGTTTCAAAGATCAGGAGGAACAGTTGGCGCAGGGAAATGAAGAAGCGAATACGACTGATGAAGACTTCCTGAATGCGTTGGAGATTGGGATGCCTCCGACAGGCGGGATTGGGTTTGGAATTGACAGAATGTGTATGCTGCTGACAGACAGCGCGGCGATAAGAGATGTGTTGCTGTTCCCGACAATGAAGTCACTGGACGCTGACAAGAAAGCTTCCAAGACTTCCGAAGCAGCTCCGGCAGAGGCTGAAAAAACAGTTGAGAAGATTGATTTTTCCAAAGTAAAAGTTGAGCCATTATTTGAAGAAATGGTTGATTTCGATACTTTCAGCAAGTCTGATTTCAGAGCTGTAAAGGTAAAAGCATGTGAAGCAGTTAAGAAATCCAAGAAGCTGTTACAGTTCACTCTGGATGACGGAACAGGCACAGATCGTACGATTTTAAGCGGTATTCATGCTTATTACGAGCCGGAAGAACTGGTTGGAAAGACCTTAATTGCAATCACCAACCTGCCACCGAGAGCCATGATGGGAATTGAATCTTGTGGAATGCTTCTCAGTGCAATTCATGAGGAAGAGGGCGAAGAAAAACTTCATCTTCTGATGGTTGATAACCACATTCCGGCTGGTGCAAAGCTGTATTAAAATTAAATATTAAATGTCTAAAACCATGATGTCAGACCGCATTTGACAACAATTTGACAACAAAATTTGGGATAATAATGAATCGTTATGAAGCATGACGAATTTCAGGTGAAAGGACACAGGTTTGGCAATGAAGTAAGAGCACTTCTTAGAGTTAATCTAAGAGGTGCTTTTTTGCGTTGCATATCAAAGAGGCGCCAGTGGCGCGTCTGATGATTCGGCCCTGGAAAGTTATATCCCGGCAGTCAGCTTCTGTAAAACAGCAAATCTAATTTTGGAGGAAAACATCATGGGTAAAAGTTATAAACCAATTACAAGTATGAAGGAAGTACCAGAGCAGCTTAGAAAATTACGCCGACAGTATCTGCGTTATCAACAGGCAGAGATTATTTACAGCATTTCTCATAAGAAACTTTTTGAACTCGCCAGTGATGCAGGTGCAATTTACAGAATAGATGGAACCGTATTGATTAACCGGGATATTTTTGATGACTATCTGGAGCGTTTTCATGAACCGGCAACAGGAAATGATAAGGAGAAGAAGACGGATGAGCGGTAATGTATGGATGTTTTCAGATGAAATCGATGATGAAGATCTGGAATTTATGCGCCATGATTACGTGACCTATAACATGGCGTGCGAATACTACAGACTGGGAATCAAACCCGTTGTCCGTATGGCACATGAAGCAGGGGCAGTATATAAAATTGGGAAAAAGGTGTTGATTCGAAGAAGTATATTTGAAGCATATCTGAGAGAGAAGAGAAAGATTTGATGGAGGAGAAGAACATGAGCAATCAGAGAAAAATACTACATGATGACAGGAATGGATTAGATTATGTGTTGGTAGGAGATTATTACCTGCCAGTGCTATCATTACCGGAAGAAACCAGACCGATTGGGTACTGGGGAATGCTTCGAAAAGAATATATGAAAAACTATAAATCAGGTATGTATTCTTATCTTCTGTTGACTGGGAAATTGGACAGCTATCTGGCAGATCTGAATGAACAGGCACAGGAACGGTATGAATTGATTGAGGCACAAATACGAAGTGCGGAGGGAGTTACAGAGGAATTAAAAGCATGTAATCCTATGGAGTGGGTGCGACAGTGTAATAATGTCGAGAATCGTGTGCAGGAAATTGTATTGAGTGAATTGGTATATGTATAGGAGGAGCGTATGAGATACAGGATTGAATATGCTGATGGAAGATGTTGCAATTTCGCAAACAGCAGAAAAGATTTACTGGATTGGTTGAAACTTCTGAAAGATGAACAGATTGTTGATATCCGTAAAATCTATAAAAGCGGTGTTACAGATTTAGTTCTGGATAGTTACCGAAGATATTTAAAATAGTGAAGGGGTAGATGAAGATGTTGAAGCATATATGAGCCAGCACCGTCATGATACAGACATACAGGAATTGAAAACATATTTTACAAGTGTGATAGACTGGATTTCTGGTGTATTTAGTGATGTGGAAAGTGAAATGCGTGGGATTGAGTGGGGAAGATTATTTGAAACTTATCATAACCAACCATATGATCCGGTGGAAGCAGGAAGCGGCACATAAGGAAGCACCGAAAGTAAGAGAAGATAAAGCCAGATAGATGTGAGGACGTGGGAGAAATCCTGCGTCCTTTTTTAATGCGGATAAATATGATAGATGGTAAATAGTGTGTTGTTATTACTCGGTCAACCGACTATGATATATAGTGAATATTTTGTAGAAGATAGAATGTCTGGTGACAGATGAAAAGCAGCATAAAGAATAGCGGTGAAATTCAAACAAAGGAACCTTACATCAAATGTAAGTGGTGTATTTATGCTTTGTGTAGTAAAATTTTAATTGTAAAAAAGTATGAACAAAAAAGAGGTGTTAAGAATGGATTATACAAAAAAACTTTTAGAAGTACGCGACCTGCACAAAGCATATTCCAAAGAGGGCGTTCCCACAAAAGCACTAAACGGAATTACCTTTGATGTTCTAAGTGGCGAATATTTGGGAATTATGGGAGCCAGCGGTTCCGGGAAAACAACATTATTAAATTGTATTGCTACGGTCATTAAACCTACCTCTGGACAAATTTTGCTCTCCGGGGCGAATATAAGTGCCTTTGACGGTGCTAAGTTAGCGGAATACCGTGGAAATAGAATTGGTTATCTGTTTCAAGACTTTGCTTTGCTTGATAATTTGACAGGCAGAGAAAATATTCTGTTGCCCTTATCCATTCACAATATAGATAGTTCCATAGCCGAAAAGCACCTAAATGATATAGCCGGATTTCTTGGAATTACTGATGTTCTTTCAAAGTTTCCGGCGCAAATGTCCGGCGGTCAAAAGCAGCGTGTAGCCGCAGCCCGTAGTTTGATTTCTAATCCAGATATTATTTTGGCTGATGAGCCGACAGGCGCATTAGACACAAAAGCTGCACGGTTGCTTATGGAAAAATTACAGGAAGTCAACCAAGTGCAAGGACGTACCATTTTAATGGTTACGCATGACCCTAACGCAGCAAGTTTCTGTTCCCGCATTTTGTTCATACAGGACGGCGTTATTTTCCATGAATTGCGTCGCAAAGTTCCGACAGAAACACGGGAAGAATTTTATGCGCGCATATTACAGGTAATGGCGCAAATGGGAGGAGGGAGCGCAAATGTTCTTTAACCTTGCATGGAGAAATTCCAAACGTAGCCGCAATGAAAATCTGATTTACTTTCTGACAATGGTAACGGCGGTAGCGGCATTTTACATTGTGCTTTCTCTCGGAGCGCAGGACGTTATACGCTTTTTAAGCAGCCTTGAAAGCGATGCCGTGGAACGGCTGCTTACAAACCTTTTACCTACTGTCTATGTTTGTGCATTATTATTTGTATTTTTCCTTGTAGTATTTGCAAATAAGTATCAGCTCGAATGTCGCAGCCGGGAACTAGGATTATATTTGATGTTTGGTATGACAAAGACCCGATTATTTACGCAAATTATGACGGAGGGGCTTATCACTTCACTTGTCGCCCTCTTGGGTGGACTTATCTGCGGTGGTTTTCTATCCGAAGTTATCAGCCTTGCAACGGCACGTTTAGTCGGACACGGTGTTATTGCACATCAATCAAGTTTTTCATTAAGCGCAGTTTTCTTTACGATATTGGGATTTTTAATCATCCAATGTGTGGCGTTGTTTATACTATGCGGAAAATTGTTTAAGAAAGAAGTCCACCAACTGCTTTATGGAGAAATGGGAAAAAAACAACACACGGGCAGCACACACGGAAGTTTGCTATCCCTTGTAATTGGTACGGCAGTTTTACTTGTTGCATACTGGGTTGTCATAGAACACTTCATGACTGGCGGTGGTGTAATGCTGCTTGTTGCTGTCCTGCTTGGAATTGTTGGAACAATTCTTTTTATCCGAGGCATTGCCCGGCTTTTAAGTATAGTAGCTGCTTCTAACAAACGGAAAGCGACAAATGGACTTTATGTATTTACTTTGCGACAGCTTCACGAGAATGTTGTTTATAAATATATTTCAATTAGTGTTGCGTCTATTCTGATGATGCTTACCATTATGTTTATTGCAAATGGTTCTGCAACTATTATGTCGCATGGGAATGAATTAACAAGAACTTCTGCTGTTTATGATTTTACAGTAATGGGCGAAGAACAGAATGTTGAGCAATACCTTTCCGACGACCAAATGCGAGTTTATGTAGCTAATCTTAACCGTATGGAAACAGGGAACATGAAACGTCCTGCTTCCGGGGAAATGAAATCCTTTGTTGACTGGTCTGTATTAAGAAAAGAGATTGTTCAAAACTTGCCAGAGGGTGTAATAGACCCTGCGACACAAGAAGCTGCCAGTTACGAATTTGGTTCACATCAACCCGCAGCCCTTAATCTGCTTGGATTTATTGATACGGGGAGTGTTTCTCCTTATATGCTCCCAGTTTCATCATATAATCGCCTGTTGGAAGCCGCAGGAGAAAAGCAAATAAATCTTGAAAATGACGAAGCTGTTTTTTACCTCAACCCGGACTTTTTAGAAGATGAACAGGAAGATACCGTTGCTCTGTTAGACAGGATTGCAGAGAACGCACAGACAAGCGGTAATGCGTTGATTTCCATTGACAAAAAGTCAGTTACACTTGTTCCGTCTGTACCGATGAAAGGACTTACTGCTGATGAAAATGTTAAAATTGTAACCGCATTGATTGTTTCCGACGAGATATATCATAACTATGTAGACCCGGACACCTGTTCTGTATATTGGAATTTCTGTATTCCGAATGAGATTGTAGAAGCAAACGGACTGATGCTGTCCGTTATGGAAGCACGCGATTTGCTGAAGCCGTCCGGTCTGTATTACGAAAGCTATCTTGATAATTTCGGGCGGCAACTATTTTATCTTATCTCCGGGAGTTACATGACTTTATATATGGGCTTTATGCTATTGATTATCGCGTGTGCATTGCTTGCTTTGCAATTCCTAACACAAATGCAATCGACAAAATCAAGATATTTGACACTCTCAATTTTGGGTGCGAGGCGAGAACAGATAAAACGGTCAATTTATAAACAAGTTTTATGGTATTTTCTACTCCCCCTAATGTTGGCTTGTATAAGTGGTACGGTTGGTCTTTATGCAATGCAGCAGCATTTATACTCTGACAGCACAAGGATCGGGCAATCTTATCCGTTGTTGATTATTATGGCATTTACTGTCGTTCTTATTATGGCAATTTACGGTGTGGCTGTTGCGCGGACAGCTACACGGGAAATCGGAAAAATAAATTACAAGCCTAATTCATAACAGGCTTACGTGAAAGGAGGTGGTCGTATTGGCACGAATTATGGTAGTTGAAGATGATGTTTATATGCGGGAAGAACTGACGGATTTATTGAGAAAGTCGGGGTATGAAACAGCCTCGTTATTTGATTTTGAAAACGCAATACCGGAAATTACAGAGTATTCCCCCGATTTGGTTTTACTCGACATAAATCTTCCATTTCATTCCGGCTTTGAAATCTGCAAAGAATTAAAAGCAAAGCAGCTTGGAACAGTGTTGGTATTGACAGCAAGAGATAAATTGCAGGACGAACTTCACGCATTAGGATTGGGAGCTGATGACTACTTAACAAAGCCGTGTAATATAGAGCGCCTGCTTGCCCGCATTAAAAATTTATTACGACGCAAAGAGGAACAGATACGGCAAGGCTTACTGGACGGGAACGGATTTTTACTTGACCCAAACACCTTTACAATTTATGTGGGGAAGAGTTCTTCCCTCATGCCACCCAATGAGGGAAAAATATTGCTTGCGCTTTTGAAGAAAAGCCCTAATCTTGTTACCAAACATGAGCTGTGCAACGTGCTTTGGGGAACGGAAGAATGCATTGACGAAAATGCGCTGCAAGTAACTTTTACGCGATTGAGGAAAACGCTCCGTGAATTTGGTCTTGAAGAACGGATAGAAACAGTACGCGGACAAGGCTACCGCTTGAAAGAGCAGGTGCGATTATGAAGAAGCTAAAAATATTTTTAACCTATATTTCCTCTAATCGTGTATGGATTATCACACTTGCCTGTTTGGACGTATTCTTTATATTCCTTGCCTGGCTGGCTAATCCAGATTATTTTATCAATTATGTTGCATTGATCATTTTCGTATCATTTGCCACACTTGCTATCCCGCTTGCTATATCAATCAGAAAACGCAACAAGACAGACGCTATTTTTCGGCGTTTTCTATTGGAGCCAGACGATACCAACGAATACTTACTGTGTGAAGCTGTTCCCGCAGTATTACGCCCTTATATCTGTGAATTGGGGCAGCATTTGAGGACGCAGCAGGAATATATCAACGAACAGAAAATTACAGTTACAGATTATCAACACTACATTGAAAATTGGGTACATGAAATCAAAAAGCCGCTATCCCTTATGACCTTGCTACTGGACAATCGAAAAGATGAAATGTCCCCTTTGGTTCATACCCGTATGCTGTATGTACGCGACCATACCCGACAGGATATAGAACAAATTCTATACTTTTCAAGGCTTGGGGCTACTCATAAGGATTACTTTTTTGAGCCGCTTTCAATTCTTGAAATTTGTCGTGAAGCAGTTGAAGATAATTTAACGCTTCTTGAAGAAGCTGGATTTTCTGTTGAATATACCGAAAACGATGCTCAAGTGATTTCTGACAAAAAAGGTTTGATGTTCATTTTAGGACAGATAATCAGCAATAGTGTGAAATATACGGGGAACAATCCTGCTCCTCGACTTCTCTTTTCCATTGCTGATAGTGCGGATAATGAACAGATTTCTTTATCTATGAAAGACAACGGCACAAGCATACCGTTGTCTGACTTACCTTTTGTTTTCGACAAGGGGTTTACTGGAGATACGGGCAGTTACCTTAGTCGTTCTACGGGTATGGGGTTATACCTTGTTCAGAAAATGGCAACTGACCTGTCTATCACGGTGGAGCTAAAAAACAATTCTTGCGGTGGAACAACTGTAACCTTGACGTTCCCGAAAGTGGAGCGTCCATTTGGGAGGTAATGAAATGCAGTTACAAAACGAAACAATAAAAGAGCGCACACCAATAAAAGGCTTGCTCATTGATTGGTTGATTATATTTGGAACATATCTTTTTATCCGTGTATTCTTCGCCCTCTTTGGGCTTCATCAGAATATTGTCATTTTGGGCTGTTGCCTTGCGGTATTGCCATATCTTTTGGGGGCAGTATATTTACAGAAATCCCACAAGCAATGTCCATTATGGCTTTCTGCATCGGCTATTTTAATACCGTCCATTGTTGAAAAAATAGCGATATATTTATTTGGTGCGTACTTATACAATTTAAGCCCGATAAATGTTTTAGGAGTTATGGAAGCGATTAAGAGTAACGCATCATACACAAACTTCATTAAAAATCAATCAGCACAGAATTTAATCAATCTATCATATTTGAATTGGACATACATTCTATGCAGTATAGCTATTTCTGTTTTGGTTATCTTGCTTTTAAATCAGACAAAACAGAAAAGTAATAAAGGATAAAGAGAACTTTATGAAAGTGACATAGTATAAAACATCTGCCACTCGACGGCAAAAGAAAAAAAAACGTCGCACAGCAAATATATAGGGTTAATTGTGAGATGAAAATATGAGAAATTAGCTGTATTTGATATATCTGAATCCGGCAGAGAGATTGGAGAAAAGTTGATACTTTTGCTTGATGAAAGACAACGGAAAGAACTTGCACAGTATTCGCCATATATTGCAATACCAAAGGTGTCTTCGCAAAACAGAAGATATATTCCGATGGATTATCTTGAAGGAGAAATAATTCCAGGCGATAAACTTTTTACAATGCCGTCAGCCACAAGTTACGAGTTTGGAATACTAATGTCCAATGTTCATATGGCATGGACCAGAGCAGTATGTGGTCGACTAAAGAGTGATTATAGTTATTCTAATATGATTGTTTATAATAATTTCCCTTGGCCTTCTCCAACAAATGATCAAAAGGAAAAGATAAGAAAAACGGCACAGGCTATCTTGAATGCTAGAGCACTTTATACAGATAGCAATCTTGCAGATCTTTATGATCCTTTGACAATGCCAACAGAATTACTGAAAGCACATAAAGCAAATAACAGAGCAGTGATGCATGCTTATGGATTTAGCATTAAAATGTCAGAAGCAGACTGTGTTGCTGAATTAATGAGAATGTATCAGAAATTGACAAAAGAAAAATAATGATTACCCCAAAGGGGGCTGTGAAAAAAGAATAGTCCCGAAAAAAAGAAAGACCAAGAGTTTATATTGAACTCAAGGTCTTTCTTTCTGTTATAATTAATTTGTGACAAAAAATAATAACATAATCTATTCTAACCCAAAACAGGCAATTTTGCCAATGCTAATTCAAGATTATCTGGACATCTGTGATCCAGTGCTGACTTTTGACAGATTTATGGGAGGAATCGAACTGGAGAAATATCTGAAAAATATTCCGCAACATTATACAGGAAGACTCAGATATGACCCGGTCAGCATGCTGAAGACAGTTTTGTTTGGATTTATGGCGAATGGCTATATATCATTACGTGAACTGGAGGATCAGTGTAAAGTCAATCTCCGCTTCATGTATCTCATGGATCATCAAACACCTTCTTATCGTACCTTCGGTTACTTCATTAACGAGGTACTTGCTGATTCCATTGAAGAGATATTTCAAGACATAAACAAAAAAATTTTCGAGACAGAACATGTGGATCTCCAACACCTATACATCGATGGATCCAAGTTTGAAGCAAATGCAAATAAATATTCCTGGGTATGGAAAAAATCAACAGAAAAATCTAGATACCGTCTCTTCGATAAGATTACTACACTTTTTGAGGAAATCAATGAAGAACTGACATGTACAGGGATAAAGCTTTGTATCAATAGTGAGTATGCGCCAGATTATCTGAAAGGAGCTGCAGAACAGTATGCAGAAGCCTGGCAGATTGATGAAACTGCGTTTGTTCATGGCAGGGGACATCGCAAAACTACACAGCAACGGCATTATGAGAAACTCAGGGAGTATGCTGCTAAGTTAGAAGAATACATGGAAAAAATCAAAATCTGTGGGGAGGATCGTAACAGCTACTCGAAAACAGATCATTCGGCTACTTTTATGCGAATCAAGACAGATTACATGGGAAATGACCAGCTGCTTCCGGCTTATAATGTACAGGTTGGTGTTGCAGATGAATACATTGCTGTTGTTGATGTAAATCAGTATCGCTCAGATATGGATTGTTTTGTTCCGTTGATGAACAAGTTTTATACTACATATGGCTTTTATCCGAAGTATCCAGTGGCAGATGCCGGATATGGTTCTTACAACAATTATATTTTTTGTGAGCAGCATGGAATGGAAAAGTATATGAAATTCACCATGTTCAAAAAAGAGACTACTGACAGGAAGTATCATGAAGATCCATTCCGAGCAGTAAATTTTCCAATTGGTGAAGACGGAATCATGCGTTGCCCAAACGGGAAAAAATTTTATCTTCAATATCGTAAAAACGTAAAGGGAAACAAGTATGGTCGTCAGGAAGAAGTATATCAGTGTGAAGATTGTTCTGAATGTCCGTACGCAGAACAATGTAAAAAGACGGATAAGAATCGTACTGTGAGGATTAACCGTGAACTTACAGCGATGCACCAGGAAGTAGTTAAAAATCTCGAAAGTATCCAGGGAGCACTTCTAAGGATGAACAGATCCATTCAGGCAGAAGGTACATTTGGTATCCTAAAAAACGATCGTTGGTACAAAAGAATTGTGCGAAGAGGAATAAAATCCGTCCTGCTTGAAGTATTTCTTGTTTCTATCGGACACAATCTTTATAAATATCACAACAAGCAAAAAAAAGTTGCAACTGCCGCATAGGATTCATAATGGCATTCTCATGGGGGAAGGGGGATTATACGCTTTTTTGTGAAATATAACTACTGTTGTATTTATAAGAAAAAGGACGCATGAAAAACTTTCGTTTTTTCACACGTCCTATTTTTTTGCTTTTTTTCAAAATCATCTGACTTTATACATTCTGCCACATGTGATTAGTGGAAAAATGATTTTTCAAGAAAATCCATGTCCTCACGTTCTCTGGAATATGCAACTAGCGAAGAAGTATTTCATTTATGTACAAAAAACTTGCAAAAAGGGGTTGGTAAATACCATTTCCAACGCTTTATAGGTAGAGGAATAATTATTTTTCAAAATTTCCCAAAATCATGTCCGATTTTGTCGCTCCCAATACAGAGTATATGAAGGGACTAACGAAAGTAAAAGAAAAAATGATAAAAATGTAAAAAAATATCACGAATCTTTTGCATCTTGCAAAGTCATTTGACTTTAGTAATTAGAGGACGTTTTGGAATGTTCCTTTGTTGAACCTTGACAATTGATAAGTGCACCCTGAAAGCCTACCAGGAGTTCTGCCATGACCTTTCTTTTTCTGAAAGCAAGCGGAATCATAATGACACTCCCGATGATGGGCGGTTGATCAAAGCCTTATGATCAGTGACCTGTGTATGCAGGCAGAGGCAGTCTGAGACGGCTGCAGGTGACAGGGAAACGCACAATAGACCGCTGATGCAACAAGTAACTAATAACAATGATTAAAGGGTATCATACCCGGAAAGGACGTAAAAACTATGAATAGAGTGATTTTAATGGGAAGACTGACAAAGAATCCGGAGATCAAATATGCCGGAAAAGATAATGATATGGCAGTAGCAAGATATACACTGGCAGTGAACAGAAAATATAAACGTGATGGTGAACAGGAAGCGGATTTTATTTCGTGTGTAACATTTGGTAAGAGTGCAGAGTTTGCACAGAAATATCTTCACAAGGGAATGCGGATTGTGATCGGTGGTCGCATCAGCACTGGCAGTTATAAGGATAAGGATGGAAAGACGATTTATACCACAGATGTGATTGTGGAAGAACATGAATTTGCCCAGAACAAGGACAGCGGTGCTGGAGCAGATTCATCAGAAACTCCGAAAACAGATAAAGACGGATTTATGGAAGCGAAGGATGGAGAAAATCCGTTTGACTAATAAAAGCAGAAATCTGTCTAATAAAAATGTGGAGGTTATTTATGAGTGTAAGTTATAACAGATTGTGGAAACAGCTCATTGATAAAAATATGAAGCGAATAGAAATGCAACACCTCACCGGGATTAGTGCAAATATCCTTGCCCGGATGGGAAAAAATCAATATGTATCAATGGAAACAGTCGAGAAAATTTGTAAGAAAATGGATTGTACTATTGACGAGATGATGGAATTTACAGATTAAAGATAGCAAGCCGGATACGGCATAATTCTCTTAGCAAAGCTAAGAGCGCACTTCTATACAGGCAATTACATCTGCCTGTATCGTGCGACCTGCGGTGCCATTCCTGACTTTGAAGAATTTCAATCCGGGAATATAGCGAAATCATAGATTTCGTACAAGGGGATAATTTCCCCTTGCGGCAAGAAGCCTATCCTATTGTAATAACTAATCTATTTTAAAATTGCGGAGGTCAGTATTTCTTTATTGTGAAACAACGACCTCTGTTTTTTATATCCAGGAATCGGCATTTATGAGAAGACCGGTTCTTTTTGTTTACAGAAAAAGGAGGACAGGAAAGTGAGCAGAGCAAAAAATCCGAAATATGAATCCATGTCATTGGAAGAACTGAGAGCCAACATGGAAAAAAGTAAAAAGGAACTGGAACATGCGATCCACAATAAAAATATTCTTGAACAGAGGAAAAGGATAGTGGAGCGAAAGGAACGTTCCCACAGATTGATCGTTAAAGGAGCAGAGTTTGAAAAAGCATTTCCATTATCCAGAGATTTGGAACAGGAAGAAGTTCAGGATGTTATGGAACAGTTGCAGAACAGTAGTTACAACAAGAGTATTGTGCGACAGGTTTACATAGCAGCCTTACACAAAGAGCAACAGCAGATTGCAGAAGCAGTTGAAAGAGCAGAAAAAGGAGATGACAGTTAATGGCATTGTATCATTTTTCGGTAAAGCAGGTGTCCAGAGGAAAAGGTCAGACAGTGGTTAATTCCGCAGCGTATATTTCGGGGCAGAAGCTTTATAACGATTATTATGGACAGACGCATGACTATACAAAAAAGTCTGGAGTAGTTTTCACAGAAATTCTGACGCCGGAATATGTGCCGGAACGTCTGACTGATCGGGAAACACTCTGGAATGAGGTAGAAAAGGTGGAGAAAAGTAAACGGGCACAGTTAGCTTATTCTTTTGATATTGCTTTGCAAAATGAACTGACGCTAGATGAAAATATAGAACTGGCAAGAGCGTTTTGCCGGGAGCAGTTCGTAGCACATGGCATGATTGTAGATCTGGCAGTTCATGAGGGAAAATCAAAGAATGAGGATGAACCAGATAATCCACATTTTCATGTACTTGCTCCAATCCGTCCTTTTACAGAAGATGGAAGATGGGGCAACAAGCAGAAACGGGAATATGTTCTGGATGAAGATGGAAACCGGATAAAAGATGCTAAAGGGAAGGATATATTCAATGCTGTTTCCACTACCGGGTGGAATGATCCGGAGCTTTTAAAGGAATGGAGAAGAGCGTGGACGGAGAAAGTAAATGAAAAATTCCGGGAGTGCCACATGGCAGCCAGAATTGATCACCGTTCTTACAAAGAGCAGGGAATTGACTTGATTCCGACCATACATGAGGGATATGAAGTTCGGGCGATGGAGAAAAAGGGGATTAAAACAATCATCGGGGAACTGAACAGAGCTATTCGACAGTTCAATCAGATGTTTATTTCTTTGAAAGAATCCATTCAGTGGATGAAGACAGCTTATGAAGAAATGAAGGTAGAACTGGATCGCAGACAGAACCCTACACTTCTGGAAAGCCTGCAAGATTATTATGATAAAAAGACACAGGGCAGACTACCGCTCCCAAATTTCTATGCGGAGATGAAACGGAGAGGGAAGAATCTCTCCAACTTACAGGAGTTTGCAAAGTCTATCAATTATCTTCAGACACATCAGATAGAGACAATGGATGACTTGAAGGAACGGATTGATGAACTGAATGGTGTTGTATCAGTCAGTAAAAAAGAGATTTCCGAAAAGCGAGATCAGTTAAAGAAACTGGAAAATCTACAAAAGATGGCAGAAGTAATAAAGATAAACCAGCCATTGATTGATGAATATAACCGTTTCTATTTTCAGAAAAGAAGGGAGAAATATTACCAGCAGCATAAGAAAGAAATCAATTACTATCGCAAATGTGAACGGGAGCTGAAACAGCATCTGGATAAAAATGGAAAAGTGCCAACTGCCAGATGGAAACGGGAAAAAGAAGAACTCCGGACAGCGATCGAAGAGCTGAAAGCAGATAAGCAGCCATATCAAGATGAGTTGGCTTTTGTGAAAAAAGTACAGACCTGTGCAGATATTGCCAGACGTGACCGGGAAATGGCAGAAGCAGATACTTCCGGGCGTTCAGAAGAAAAAAGCGAGAAGCAGACAAAGTTCCCAGCATTTCACGCAGCTCAGACGGAAGATATTTTTGAAGAAAGCGGTAAAGCAGAGCAACAGCCGGTGAATCAGCAGGAGAAGAAGCCAGAAAAGAAGACTTCTCTTCTGAGAAAATTGGATGAAAAGAAGAAAGAGTGTGCAGAGCGTGATGCAAAACAACAGGCAGTGAGGGAAAAACGGAACCATGAGATGAGTTTATAACAGTCTGTCAACAGGACAGATAGGAAAGGATGATGAAAATGCAGTATACAGAAGAACAGATTGCAAGAGCAAACCAGACCGATCTTGTTTCTTTCCTGAACGAACAGGGAGAACAGTTGGTAAAAAGTGGCAGAGAATACCGTTGGAAAAAGCATGACAGTGTAACGATATCCGGAAACCGATGGTATCGGCATAGTCAGAGTAAAGGAGGTTATCCGGTAGATTTTGTAATGGAATTTTATTATGCAACATTCCCGGAAGCAGTGAAAATGCTGATCGGGGAAGAAGGCGAAGGCAGGCAGAAGTCCTGCCCCGCCCCGTCAAAAGACTTCCGATTACCGGAGAAAAATAAAGATAATGAAATGATTGTAAAGTATCTGACAGAAAGCAGAGAGCTTGAGAAAAATCTGGTGATGGAATGGATTGTCAGAGGAGATATTTACGAAGAAAAGAAGCATCATAATGTTGTATTTATCGGCAGAGATGCAGATGGTATTCCAAGATATGCACATTGCCGTGGAACTGGTGAAATGAAATATCGTGGAGATGTAGCCGGTTCTGATAAAGCTTTTGGATTTTGCCACAGAGGAACGGATAATCAGTTGTTTGTGTTTGAAGCAGCCATTGATCTGCTCTCTTTTATTCAGTTGTTTCCCAAAGACTGGAAGAAACGCAGCTACCTGAGTCTGGGTGGAGTCTCCAGTGTGGCACTGATGACCTTTCTTTCTGAACGCCCTCAGATTACTTCTGTTTTCCTGTGCCTGGATAATGACCAGGCAGGGAATGAGGCTTGTGAGAAACTGGCAGGAGAAATCTCAGAAGGATACAGTGTAATTCGTCTGAAACCATCGCGAAAAGACTGGAATGAAATCCTCTGTGATAAAAATACTGACAGAAAGAAAGCAATCGCAGAAACAATCACAATAAAAGTACCAGAAGCAGAAGAACTGGTGCCGATGTTATGTTATGAAGATATTAAGCAGACCAGTGTGGAGTGGTTGTGGTTTCCTTATATTCCATTTGGAAAACTGACAATCATTCAGGGCAATCCGGGAGAAGGAAAAACTTATTTTGCAATGATGCTGACGGCAGCTTGTACCAATCGAAAGTTATTTCCTAATATGGAAGATATTGAACCGTTCAATGTAATTTATCAGACAGCAGAGGACGGTATGGGTGACACTATCAAGCCAAGACTGATAGAAGCAGGAGCAGATCTGAGCCGGGTTATGGTAATTGATGATACGGAAGAAGCATTAACCCTATCTGATGATCGAATTGAAAAAGCAGTCAGACAGAATCGAGTGCGGCTTGTAATCATTGATCCGGTACAGGCATTTATTGGAGCAGATGTGGATATGAACCGGGCAAATGAAGTGCGTCCGGTGTTCCGAAAACTGGGAATGATTGCCGAGAAGACCGGATGTGCCATTGTGCTGATCGGACATCTGAATAAATCTTCCGGAACACAGAGCACTTATCGAGGACTTGGTTCTATTGATATTATGGCAGCAGTGCGAAGCTTGATTTTCATCGGAAAAGTAAGAAAAGATCCAACCAGGTAGTGTAAAGTAGTCTATGAAAAAATGGAGCTGAAAAAATGGCTCCATCGGAACCTTGAAAATTGCAGATATATTAGCTTTTGGCGGTGT
>NZ_JAOQJU010000049.1:0-6021 GCF_025567385.1 Dorea acetigenes | reverse complement strand
CTGCACGGAAGAAACCGGAACTGCCGTCAATGTTACGGCCGCCGCCATAACAATTGCCGTAAAACCCGCAAATGCAGATTTTACCTTTTTCATAAATTTCATTGCTTTCCATTCTCCTTTCTTTACTTCCCGCTTTGTGTAGGGATACACAGCGGGTATCAATAATGCACAAATACTGGCTGACTTGTGCATTATCATTATACAATCATACTAACAAAAACCATATTTTGTGTCAATTGACAATACTGAAAAAAGCATCAATAAGCTCGCCCGTCCACAATGTCCTGCGTAACCTCCGTTATCTCGTAATCTGTCCCGTCAACGGTAATTACCGGGACATCTGCGCCATGGGAATACATTCTTTCTTCTGTAAAAATCTGTTTGTCCACTTCCTTTCCTTCCTCCAGCTTCTTGATAATGTCCTCTACCCTGGGGCCGTGCAAAGGATTACACTCCACATTCAGGACAATCTTCCCCTTCATCGTATTGACAATACCACCGTGCGTCGCATCAAAGGATATCACAAGAATATCTCCGTCCGGACCTACCGTCTTCCCGGCATCTTCAATCGCTTCTATCGCTCCGAATGCCTGGTTATCGTTCTCACAATATACCACATTAATATTTTCATACTGTTCCAGCATAGACGCCATGACTTCTTTCCCCTTTGCCTGGGTAAATTCTCCCGACTCCATGGCGAGAAGATTCCACCCATACTGCTCCACAGCCTCCGTAAGAGCCTGCGTGCGCCCAATCTGCGGGGTGGCGCCGTAAGTCCCCTGAATATCAACGATATTGATTTCCTGCATCCCCTTCGCTTTTGCATAAGCATCCAGCCATGCACACGCTTTCCGTCCTTCCAATTTGAAGTCCGAGCCTACCCAGGCAGTATAAAGGCTCTCATCCGATACTTTTACCATGCGGTCTACAACAATCACCGGAATTCCGGCGTCCTTCGCCTCCTGCAGAACAGTATCCCACCCCGTCTCTGTCACGGGAGCCAACACAATATAATCAACCTCCTGCTGAATAAAACTGAAAATTGCCGCTACCTGATTCTCCTGCTTCTGTCTGGCATCATCGAAAATCAATTCATACCCGTTCTTTTCACTGAAAACCTTTTTTATGGATTCTGAATGGGCAGTCCGCCAGTCCGACTCTGCCCCTACCTGGGAGAATCCAATCGTAATCACATCATTCTCTGCTTCCATACCGTTTTCGTCTGAAGCATCCGCTTTCTTCGAGGCGTCCTGTGTGTCATAGCTGCATCCTGCAATCACACCAACCGTCATTGCCGCGCAAAGCAAAATACTGATCCATTTCTTTCCCAAACCCTGTTCCTCCTTTTTCCGGCATTCTAAACCTCCGCTTCAATATTATTAGCAGGGAGAATAATCACTGCCTCCGTCCCTACATTTTCCTCACTCTCGTAAAACACCCCATATTCCTCGCCATAGTAATGATGGATACGCTGGTTGACATTGGCAACGCCAAAGCCCTTCTTGTCATCATCGTCGTATCCCACCATATAGCGCCGCAGCTTCTGAAGCTCTTCTTCCGTCATTCCTTTTCCATTGTCAATTACTTTCAATATGACCTTATTGCCGTCCCGGTAGCCCTGGATTGTAATCAGGCCTTTCCCTCTTTTCTTTTTAATTCCATGGTAGAGGGCATTTTCAACCAATGGCTGCAGAGTTAGCTTCGGTATGGTATAGTCCATAATTTCTTTGTTAATGTCTATCCGGTAATCCATAATATCCTGGTATCGGAATTGCTGAATCTTGAGATAGCTGTCTACATGCTTCTTTTCTTCCTCTACTGTAATGTAGTCCCTTCCTTTACTAAGAGTCGTACGGAAGAATTCGGACAGCATGGTCACCATCATTACAACATTGTCTGTCTGTTTCTCTTCTGCCAGCCACACGATCGTATCCAGCGTATTGTATAAGAAATGCGGGTTAATCTGTGCCTGCAGAAGTTTATTTTCCATCGCCCGCAGGTTCGTCTGCTCCCGCTTGATATCCTCCACAAGCTGGCCGATCTCTTCCGCCATATCATTGAAGCTGTCTGTAAGAACCGCAATCTCATCCTCCGCTTCCACCTGCACCCGGGTGTCAAAATCACCTTTCGCCACCTGTCTGGACATATCACACAACTCTTGAATCGGCCTTGCCACACTTCGGAAAGCAAGAATCACGAGAAAAACGGTCAGCATAATAACCAGGCAGACCACAATAATACTGATTCGCTGCGTACGGGCACTATCCTGCAGAAGTTCTTCTTTGATGTTGGCGAAGTTGGCCGTTTCTGCAATTACATATTCCTGAATAGCACTGTCGATTACCTCCGTAAGCTTATAGACATTGTTTTCCAGCATTTCCATATTTTCCGTATATTTTCCGCTGTCTTCTTCCAGATTCTCATCAATCTGCCGGATCCATTTCTCCAGGGAATTCAAAGTCCGCTTAATACGCATGGAGCGAGTTCTGTTGGCATTGACCGTAGCAATATCCGCCATCTCATCACAAGCCTCTCTCAGCTCATAAATATAGGTGTACGGATTCACAATTTTAATCCCGTTGACCGTGACCTTGCCTTCCTCCAGCTTACTGACCGGCTCCCCCCGGATAACCGCCAGATACATACTGTAATCCAGCCGCTCCTTAAACTCCGATTCATAACTGTTCGCGTAGGTAACGCTGTTGGTAATCTGATCAAACGCATGATTCGACATATTCAGCACATACATCAGATACAGCACCAGAATCGTCAGCGGCAGCAATGCGGCCACAGCAATCATGCCAAGCCTCTCATTCAGCGAAAAGTGCTTTTTAAATGAAATTCTCATCCTTGTACCTTTCCTCTCGTACGATATTCTTTCGGCGAACACCCCTGGGTTTTCTTGAAAATGTAACTAAAATAGTGGGAGTCCTTATACCCCACATCGAAACCGATTTCCGAAGTCTTCCGGGACGAACACATCAGCAGTTCTTTCGCCTTTTCCATCCGGGTTTCTGTCAGATACTCCACAAAAGTCTTTCCCACCTCCTGACTGAAGATGGAGCTAAAATAGCTGGGACTCATCCCCACATTGGACGATACCGTATTCAGCGAAATATCTTCTGTCATATAGTTTTCCATAATATAAATCTTCGCCGTCTCGATGATATCCGAATATCTTCTTCCCGTAGCGGCATCACGAAGCCTTAAAAGCCCTTTAATCAACCCTTCCACATATTTTTTCATCGTCTCCGTACTCTGCATACAGTCTTTCATATCCTTCATGTCGCCGCACTCCTGCTGCATCTTCTCCTGCGAAAGCCCAATGCTCTCCCCAAAGGTCACGACACTGATATAAATATCCATCAATATATACTGACACATCATCATAGATTTTATATTATCTTCCGGTATCTCATCAAAATACGCCTGTACAAAGCTTTCTGTCTCTTCCTCGGTGCCGCCTCTTAAAAACTTCGCAATCAGCTCCCGGTTCGATTCCACAGAACCAAGGCCCCGCACCTCCGGCTCTTCCTCCCGGTCAGAATGCAGCTCTTCCCACGACACAATCTGATTTGCCGGAGATGTAAACCGCGCTGCGAATGCCCGTTCTGCCTTGCCGAAAGAATCCCGCAGTTCCCGGAGTCTCTCCACCGGCTCCCCGATTCCTCCAAAATACTCCATCTTCGGATAACGGGATACAATCTCATGGATGCCGTCACGACACGCGTCAATCTCATGCTGCAGCTCCTCACCATTTTCTGCAAGACACAGAATGGCCCAGCCTTCTACGCCCCTTCGGAAATAATAGACCCCTTTCCTCTGTTGCAGCATCTCTTCTATATCTACAAACACAGACACCATCTGCCTACTCTGAGTGTCTTCTTTCTCACCATAGCTTGTGATTTTAAACAGAATCAAATTGTATATCTGGGCGCTCAAATCCATCTCAAGCCGTTTCCCCTGCTCTAAAGTCTCCGTCATAGACAAATGCTCCGTCAGGATACGGGTCAGGAATTCATATTTATCATGTTCCCGGTTCTCCTGCATGTCCGCCTCATATTTCTTCAGGAGATCCCTTTCTTCCTGTTCCTTCCGGATAACCTCCGCCACTTCACCGATTACTCCCAGGAGCTGTTCTGCAGAAACCGGCTTCAGCATATAGTCCGTAATACCGATTCCAATCGCTCTCTTGGCATATTCAAAATCATTATAACCGCTCAGGATCAGTATCTTGATATTGGGGAGTTCCTTTTTTACTGCCTCCGAAAGCTCCAGCCCGTCCATAAAGGGCATCTTAATATCTGTAATCAATATATCCGGCTTCTCCTTCAGAATCAGCGGGTAAGCAAGTTCACCATCACTTGCCTCTCCCACAAACTCATACCCCTCTTCTGCCCAGTTAATGCTATTCTTTATTCCATTTCGGATAACGACTTCATCCTCTACCAGAAAAATCTTAATCATGTATCATAGACTCTCTTTCTATATTTAAATTGAGACTCACCAGGGTCCCGTCTGACATAGTTCTATTTAATCACCTTTAGCCACAAATTTCAATAGAATAAAAAAGAAGCCCCACAGCCTTTTTGCTGCAAAGCCTCTTCTTTTTTCTAAATAACTGTATATCTTATATAAGCAATCTTTCCTCTTACTTAACCTACATGACGTTCAAATCTTTTGAATCCAAGAATTTCTTCAATTCTATTCATAGCATCTTGTGGAATTACGAAACCACTGGCTTTTATATTATTCTCTAATTGAGATGAGTTACTTGCCCCTGCAATTACACAACTTATTTCCGAATGCTGCAAAATCCATGCCATTGACAAGATTGAGACATTCGTTCCCAGATCATTCGCCACTTTTGTAAGTTCATCAACAATTGCAAGGTTATCATCTGTGAGCAGATTATTAATCTGTTTATCTGCCTGATGTGTTGCCCGGGAGCCTTCCGGATAGGGCTGTCCTTTTTTATACTTTCCTGTCAAAAGCCCTTGTGCAAGCGGAGAAAAAGACGTAATGCCAATACCGTACTTTCTGCATGTACCCATAATCTCATGTTCGATATATCTATCAATCATATTATATTGTGGTTGAATTACTGAAATAGGATAAAGACCGAGTTTATCAATAATTTTTTGTGCTTCTTCAATTCTGGCACTTCCCCATTCCTCACTGACACCATAATAAAGGACTTTTCCCTGTGCCACAAGATCACTCATCGCCCGCAGCGTTTCCTCAATATCAGTATTTTCATCAAAACGATGGCAATAATACAAATCCAAATAATCTAACTGCATATTCTTTAAAGATTGATTGCAATTTTCCATAATGTGCTTTCTGGAAAGCCCTCTATCATTTACTCCGGTTCCCGTAGGGAAATACACCTTACTTGAAATTACAAGTTCTTTACGAGGGAAATCCTTCAAAACCTTGCCTAAAAACTGTTCTGCAGCACCATCAGAATAAGCGTCTGCACAGTCAAAAAAATTAATACCGCTTTCATAAGCAAGCTTAACCGTTTCTTTCGCTATGTCTTCTTTAGAACCTCCTTTCAAATCTGTCATCCAACTCCCCAATGCAATCTCACTGATTTTAATTCCTGCTTTTCCTATATTACGATATTTCATTTAACCTTCCCCCTTTATTACTAAATTTTTTATAACAATTTTATAAAGGGCGGAAATTTTTCTTCTCCGCCCCATTTTTACATCCTTTGTAACTCCCTACTTTTCAAACTTCTCCATAAATCTCTGGATAATAATCGCACACTCTGCACGGCTTGTGCTGCCCTGTGGGTCGAGACGATAAGAACCATCTTCATTTTCTTTTCCTTCAATGATTCCATTTTCTACTGCCCACTTCATAGCAGTTTCTGCGAATTCGCTTACCTGTCCTGCATCAGAAAAGCTGCTGATGTCTGCTGTCTTTGATATATCGTATTTCTTATAATCCGCATAACGGTACATCATAACTACCATCTGCTCACGGGTAATCGGATCGTTCGTTCCAAAGTAT
>NZ_JAOQJU010000048.1:0-9294 GCF_025567385.1 Dorea acetigenes | reverse complement strand
GTTTAGAATTATCCTTCTGTCTAATCAAAAAAGAATAAGTCTGCAAGCTGTTTTCTTGCTTACAAACTTATTATACGAGGAGTGGACAATATATGAACTTTGTTATGATTCTTTTAATGATTATCGGCGGCGCTGTGGGAATTATTACTTCCCTTTATATTTTAATCAGCCTCCCCGCTATCATCATCTGGAAAATATACCGGAAATTCCGTTATGGATATCCTTTGACGCGTTAGTGTACACCTTAAAGTAATATAACGGCCGTCATTACTTACTTTCTGTTACGGCTTTATTATAAAAAGCAGCCAATGATTTGTCTATTTACGAATAATTATATATCCAAACCTCTTCAGAGTTTTATGATCTTGGCAGACAGGCGATTCCAATCCGCATCGGGATTCCTCCGCTTCTGAGTACAATGTTCTTTCCGGATATGCTTATAACTTCTGTTCCGGTTGAACTATATGAATATGGCTCTATACGGGCCGCCAGACTGGTCATGGAAGAAACTCTGGATCTTGCACTTGTGAATATGAATTTTTATGAAATAGATAAGCTGAATTCTCACCAGATACTCTCTGACCGTATTGTATTTTGTGTATCTCCCGGTCATCATCTGGCAAATGAAAAAGAAGTTTCTATTGAAATGTTAAAAGTGGAATAAAACCACATGTTATTATGCACGCAAGCCAGTTATATACCATCCAAAATTTTATTCACGATCATTTGGGCGGAGGCTTTCTCTATGCATCTCTTCTGAAAAATTTACCCGGCCTGATCGGTATTCCCATTGTTCCGTCTATTACTCAGGAAATCGGTCTTGTATGGAAAAAAGGAAAGTATGTAACTGACTGCGTGGAAAAATATATCTCATTTATAAAAAATTATGTCTGATTTCGCCCTAAAACTCTAATACGCACCGGAGCAATTGGATGAATATTTCCTATACAATACTCATAAACCATTCCACGGTTTCCGGTGAATAATGGGAAAAGAATAAGCTTTTTCCTGTATCAAGCGCTTCAATCTGTTTCATTTCCTCATCAGTCAGTGAAAAATCAAACACATTGAAGTTTTCCTGCATTCTTTCTTCGTGAGTAGATTTCGGGATAACAACTACTCCATTCTGAAGCAGGAAGCGAAGCGCCACCTGAGCTGCACTCTTTCCATATTTTGCTCCGATTTCTTTCAGTACCGGAGTATTGAAGAAATCATTTTTTCCCTCTGCAAACGGTCCCCAGCTCATAATCTGTGTATTATATTTGGAAAGATACTTACGTGCCTCTTTCTGCTGCTGGAATACATGTGTTTCCACCTGATTTACTGCCGGAACAACTTCTGCAAAATGAGCAATGTCAATATAACGGTCCGGATAGAAGTTTGAAACTCCGATTGCACGTGCCTTGCCCGCTTTGTAAGCTTCCTCCATTGCACGGTAAGTTCCGTAATAATCACCAAATGGCTGATGGATTAAAAGCAGATCCACATAATCTGTTTTCAGCTTTTTTAACGATTCCTCAATCGAAGCTCTTGCTTTTTCATAACCTGCATTACTGACCCAGATTTTTGTTGTAATGAAAAGTTCCTCTCTTGGCAGACCACATTTTACAATCGCCTGACCTACACCTTCTTCATTGCCATATGCCTGGGCGGTATCAATGCTGCGGTATCCGTTTTTAATTGCTGTAAGCACACAGCGTTCCGTTTCTTCCGGCGGAGTCTGATAAACTCCATAACCAAGCTGAGGCATTTTTACGCCATTATTTAATGTAATGTAATCCATAGTTTTATCCTCCCTTTGATATTCATTTTACGAAATCTACAATTTCTTACTTTCTGTTTGCATTTAAATTATATCCTGTTAAAATGAATATGTACAATATCAATTCCGAAACCTACTATTCACATTATGAATAAAAAGGAGCACCTATATGTTAGACTTATCAGAGCTTTATCAATTTATAACCTATGCAGAATGTGGTACATTATCTGCTGCGGCAGAGATACTTCACATTTCCCAGCCGACCCTTACCAGAACCATGCATCATGTAGAAGAAGCTTTTGGTGCTCCACTCTTCCACCGGGGGAAAAACCGTATTGAATTAACCGATACCGGAAAAGTTGCCGTAGAACAGGCCAGCTCACTGCTTGCCGAAGCCGAAAAAGCAATTCAGGCAGTACAGGCATTTGAACGCAATCAACATATGATTACCATCCATTCCTGTGCCCCGGTGCCCTTATGGTCATTATTGCCTGAGCTTTCACGCAGATTTCCCGAAAACATTATTTCCTCAAAACTGACAACAAATATGGACGAAATCATTCAAAATGTTATCTCAGGCAATGCCGATATCGGCATTTTACCTCAGTCCTGTCCACATAAAGATCTCCGCTGTATTCCCTATCTCCAGGAGCAGCTCTACGTCTGCATCCCGGAAGAACACACACTGGCAGAACAATCCCATTTGAGTCTTTCACAAATCAACGGTTTTAACTGCCTTCTTCGTGATGAAATCGGCTTCTGGACAGACCTGGTAAAGAAAAAAATGCCCGCATCCCGTTTTCTGGTACAAACAGACGAATTTGAGTTTGAGGAACTTGTACGAACCTCCACATTGTTGTGCTTTTCCAGCAATAGAGCCGCCGATCCAAATCAGACTCTGAAGGGACGTAAGTTGATTCCTTTGACCGACCCGGAAGTTAATATTACCTATCATCTGATCAGTCCTGTTTCATCCTCTACAACCGTATTATCCTCCCAGGAAAAATAGGCTATCAAAATATGCTCCCGGCTTGTCTCATGGGCATTCAGCGTTCCATCAATCTCCCGGTGAATTGCCGATACGGGCAATATTCCTTTTCAATGCCCGGCCCAGGTATCCTTCGCTGGTTCCGGCAGAATATCCATTGGCCGTATCAAAAAAATTTATCCCCAAAGAAAGCGCATGGTTCACCACTTTCTCTGTTTCTTTAATATTCCGCTATCATCTGAATACGTTTTATCGCCTGATGGTTGTTATCTGGTTTTATAGCGAATAAAAACCGCGCCGGAATCGTATGTCCTTGCCTCAATCAATTTTAAAGGTATCGGTTCAGCCTGGCCCTTATCCTCTCTTTGAAAAACAGTGGGAAACGATGCTCTGCCGTCAATTCCGGCTCCGATTAAAACAATTACTTCGTCCAGCAATCCTTCGTCAAGAAATGCCGTATTGATTGCAGGGCCGCCCACAATGCCCAGCTTCTCAATTCCAAAGTTTTTCTTCAACGCTTCACAGGCAGCGGCCAGATCAATTCCAGCATCACCTGCCACGATATACGAGATATTTTTTTCGTCCAGATAGATCAGATATTCCCTGCTAACCTGTTTGGAAGTAATAAGGATATGTGGTTTCTCATATTGGCTGTCATGTTTCCAAAGCAGGGTACCCTTCGTGTCTACAACGATGGTATAACCATTGCTGCTGGCCGCTTTTTTAGAAACGGTTTCCTTTCCAAAAGGCAAATTATTTTCAGGCATGAACTCGCCAGGTTCAGCCAGTTCCAATCTGGCAGTTGTCTTTCCGCTAATTGCCGACTGCAGTCCCAGTTCATCCAGCAGAGGATAGTAATCCTCCACACCGGCAAGTCTCCCGACCATGTCACAGTCAATCCTTCCATCAACGGACGTCATCATGTAGCATACGATATACGGTTTATTCATTTGAACCATTCCTTTCTTTTCATTCGTTCTCGATTGTTAAAGTTACTCTAAAATAGCGTTCTTCCCATTTCATACGCCAGTTGGGGAAATTTAGAACACCGAGTCATATTGACTGTTCCGCATCCTGTCCCAAGCACCATGCCCACGTCTTTCAGATTCAAATACCGGACAAGGATGAATATCCTCATGGGCTGCGTCAATCACTTGAACGCTATGCCCGCCTTCTTTTGCACCACGAATAAATTTTGTAGCCAATAAATTTGAAGAACCATCCTTATTGGGACTTCCTTCTAATACTACGATTTTCATTTTATTTTCATCTCCCAACGATGGAGTAGGCATCTCCACGTTATATTTTGATACACATACAGTATAAAACAGAAAAACGCCCATAACAAATGCTTACTTTTCATGCCATTTTATGCCTTAAAGGTATATCTATATGCCATAATAATCTGTTTTTACAAATTAGGATACCACCGTTTTTGGAATCAAAATAGATGTATATGGGTGGGTGATGATATGGATGCGCAGAAGCGGCTCCTACTGGACCTAATGAACTCAATGTGAAATGCAAAAAAGCCGAGAGCCGGAACCGTTGTCCAAACAGTCCCGACTCCCGGAAATCCCTTGTTTTTTACACTTTTTCAGTTCGCTATTTCGTAACCCGTGACATCAATACAACGCACTCGACGGTATTACCAGTTATAAAAAAGTATCTATATCATAAATAGGCAATGCAATTCTTCCCAAACGCCTAAAAATTCGATTGTGTTACGATTGCGCATCCAGTTTTGAATCACAAATCGTGGGTCGTCCTCATTTCGACAATATCTGTTAATGAAATAAATTCATTTTCAAAATTCGTAGTATAGATGCCAATATCAATACCTTTTGTATGGATAGTTTCCTTAACAATCTTCGCCATAACCTTTCTACTTCATCCTCCCACATTTCCCGATATGCCTCAATATAACTCTTAACACAACCAGGATATATACAAATACCTTCTACACATTCTTTTATACAAACCCAGTATTTTCTCATCACAAGCAAAATCCAGTAAATAATCAAACAAATGTGCTAATTCATCTTCCGACACGCCTCTGCTGCACACATCTTCAACCAATGGTAAATAAATCTCATAGGCTTTCTGATGTAATTGGACTATGTCAATAAGATGTTTTTGATTACCAAGAATATATTTACTCATAATTGTCCTCCTTCTACTGCTGTCAGAAGGAGAGATAACAATACCACTTTTATATGAAAGAGTAAATATCAACTGTGCGAGAGTAAATTCCACCGCATAAGCGGACGGTGGAATTTAAAATTTCATTTTTCAGCCACTTTATTTGCATTACCATGTATGGAAATGCTTAAATATCCATGTTATAATATTTGAAATTAATTAGACTTGTGTGGTGGATATTAAATGGAAACAATCATCCAAACAATGCAAAAAGAAATAAGGAAATTTACTCTTGAAAAAGGAGGCAACCCAACAGGTATTTTAGGTGTAACAGTTTACCGGTTTACAGAAGAAAAAATACAAATGCCATTGGTTGAAAATCCATATTTATATATTGTGATTGACGGAATGCTTAGGCTTCATACTCCATCGGGAATTATGGACTATATGGCGGGACAATATTCGGTATCTCAAATAGATACTCCATTAATGGGAACAGTTTTAAACTTTTCAGAACAGCAGGATTTTTTAGCACTTTCTATTGAGATTACAGTAAATGATGTTATAACAACTATTTTAAACTTAGATAACGATTTGATAGAAAAGATAATAAATGAGCAACTGGAAAAATCAAAAATGGTTATATCAGATGAAGCAGTAATAGAAACTGTTTATAAACTGCTTTCTGGAATACATAGAGTAATTCCATCGGAATTTATGCGAAAAAATATTTTGCAAGAGATTATTTATTACGTTCTTTGCGGTTCTTGTGGTAAACAATTTATACAAAGTATCGTAAATATTCAACAGGCAAACGAAATATATGAAGCTAATAGTTGGATTAAAGAAAACTTCCGAGATTCTTTTACCGTAGAGAATTTGGCAGGGCAAAGAAATATGAGCGTATCCTTATTTCACCAAAAATTTAAGAGCGCTGTAGGAATGGGACCTTTACAATGTCAAAAACGACTGCGCTGTACAGAAGCACGACGGTTAATGTTGGATGATAATATGAACGTAACAGAAGCATCTATTGAAGTTGGATATGAAAGTGTATCACAATTTATTCGAGATTATCGTAAAATCTTTAGTTCCGCACCCAAAGAGGATATTTTGAACATTAAAAAGCATTTGGAGAAATAAGCAATTTTTTTGTAGAAACAGGCAAGCGTGATTGAACAACTTACTGATATACTATCCGTGATACGAAAAAAGAGTTTTTCGTAATATTAGTACGGAGGTTTTTTAAATGATTTTAACAGATGAAATATGTGATAAGTTGTGTGCTGCCGCAAAAGAAAAGAGTAAGGAACTCGGTATAGACATTAGCTTTGCGATAAGCGATGAAAATGGTTTGCCGAGAGTGTATCGAAGATATGGAGAAGCATTGGTGCTGAGCATTACGCTTGTACCTGGAAAAGCGTATACATCCGCTGTTACGCAATGTAAAACAAAAGATGTTGCAGCGGCTGCCGCAGAGGGGGCTGCGCTCATGGCAATTCAAACAAACGACCCTCGAATCACTCTTGTTGCAGGAGGTTATCCGTTGTTCGTAAATGGGAAAATTGCAGGTGGAATTGGTGTTGGAGGAGGAACAGAAGAACAGGATTGTCAAATAGCAGAATATGTAGTGTCTGTATTCGATGAATTATCCTGTTGATAGAGCAAAAATAAGAAAATCATGGAAAATATCAGTAAATTTTGTACCTGTAAAAATTTAAATTGTCCATTACACCCGACAAAGCATAATAAAGGATGCGCTCCGTGTATTAGTAAAAATTTACATCAGAAAGAAATACCGAACTGCTTTTTTAATCTTATAGAAAATGCGGAAGAGAGAACGGGCGATTCATTCAAAGATTTTGCGGAAATAATCAGCGGTAATAAGGCAAAAACAAAAATATCAGATTAAGGTATATAATATAGCATTTGGGCCGCCTGACAACTGGCGGCTCATTTTCTGTTACTTTATCGAAAGGAGTAAATTCCTATTTCTACTTAGATGAAATTCAAGGAGGTGTATGAAATCGAAATCCAATGGGTGTATTGTCCTATATGTAAAAATAAAACCCGTATTAAAATACGATTTGATACGGAAATGAAAAAATTTCCGTTGTTTTGCCCTAAATGTAAGCAAGAAACTTTAATCAATGTAGAAAATTTACATATGGATTCCAGAGACAGGGCAGTCATTCTCCTTGCAGGACTTCCGTCCCTCAACAATTCCCTGCGTCTGGGCATTCATGAGCCGCTACGCCAACGCATTGTCATGAATTATAACCTTGATGGCATGACAAAAGAAGAAGGGCGCGCCTACATACACGCAAAGCTGAAAGGCGCTGGCTGCACACAAACTGTCTTTGAAGATGCCGCCATAGAAGCAGTATTAAATGCCGCTGACGGAACTCCCCGTATCATCAACAAACTGTGCAACGCAAGCTTGTTGATCGGCAACAGCAGCAACTTAAATATCATCAATACTGATGCCGTAATGCAAGCCATTAATGACTGCGAACTCGGTTGATTTAAAATCCCTCATGAAATTAATTTGCATGGGGGATTTTCAGCAAAAGATAATTTGCATAATCAGCCGTTAATAATCTGCTCAAGATCCACACACCCTCTCGAAACAGCTTAATATAATGTGACGATTGAAGCATCATTTAATTTGCTGGACAACAACATCGTGCGCATCCCGCGGAGCGTTTTATAATATAGGAAAGGAAGAACTTTCCTATATTATAAAAAACAGGGAAACAGAAAAATCCATAACGGATATTTCTCTTTCCCTGTCGCATTTCTCCAGAGTGCCGTCCGAATTCGATTCCTTTTGCCTGAGAGTTTCAAGTATTCCTTGACCCTTGCCCCTTCGGCGCTTTTGCTTATTCCATACAAAAGTCTCTCTCAAATTCATCAACCGATTGTCTCTCTTTAATTCTTATTCATTATACTTTGGAATCAAATATTCTGGCAATCTTTTGGATTCTGTCAATATTTATTCTATAAATATATAAATAATTTCAATAATTACTCACTTTTATTTGTTATTTTTTCGTTGTAAACCAGGTAAATGTTCTGTTGAAATCTGACTTTCCGGTTTCAAGCCGATAAGTAATCGGAGTATTTCCGGTCTTTACTAAAATAGCAGCAGAGCAGGTGGCACTTCCGCCCGGATAGAGCGATACATTGACCATGCCGTCCACATCCTCAAAGTCATAAGCCCAGTCTATATTATCCAATTGATAGTTGGCTTCGCTATTAAAAAACCCTGAATAATAATTTATAACATCTGTTGCCTCAACTTCGTCTCTTCCTGACAGATAAGTGATCTTATATTTCACATAGATATATTCCTGCGATTCTCCCGGCACACTATTGTATTCATTTTGAGAAACATATTCCCACGCTTCCTGTCCGTCCTTATAGTCCAGAAGCTGTATCTCAAATTTTCCCAAATATACTCCGTAGCTGTATATATCCGTCGTATACGCATCATAAGCAGACAACGGATTCAGGCGGCTTCCCGCCTCCGGTTCGGAAGGAGTTTCCGGCTCAGAAGGATTACTCATCTCAGAACCTGCTGCATATCTTGAAATCATAGTTGCCGCTACCGCTCTGTTTACCTTTCCCTGCGGATTGATCAGTCCATTGTCCCCCATAATCCATCCGCTGCCAATTGCGTCCGCCACACCGTCTTTTGCAAAAGCAGATACTGAATTTCCATCCGGAAATTCATAAATATTTCCTTTTGTCACTTCTTTTCCCGTCTTATTCGCATATCGCGAAAGAATCGTCGCTACCTGCTCACGGGTAATACTGTCATTCCCGCCAAAATAACCGCTGTCATAGCCTGTGATAATTCCGTTGTCTCCCGCCCATTTAGCTGCCTGTGCATAGAAATCTCCTGCCGACACATCAGGATATTTTCCGTCATATACAACAGCCTGCGCACCTTCCATTCTCCAGATGATCGTTGCAAACTGTCCTCTGGTAAGCTCATCAGCCGGTCCGAAATAGCCATTCTCATACCCGGTCATCAATCCTTTTTCTGACACATCCTGCACATATGGCTCATACCAGTCACCTTCGTTTACGTCTGCATAACTTGCCGCCGAGACAGCAATAACAGAAAAACTCCACGCCATTATAACAAACAGCAGTCCAATTTTTCTTTTCATAAAAATCCCCCTTCACTATAGAAGGTACTGTAAAGTTTTACAGTCCTATTTTTCTTTAAAACCTTATATTTTCAAGGCATTCATCACTTTTGCAAATAAAAAAGCAATGCCCCCCCCTTTTTTCGTATATAATGTAATCGCCACAAAAACAAAATACGAAAGGTAAATCATTGCTTATGGATAACATTATACTCTATTTACTTACTATCATTCAAGAACAATAC
>NZ_JAOQJU010000047.1:0-10533 GCF_025567385.1 Dorea acetigenes | reverse complement strand
TTCAAGATCAATACGGATGACGTGGAGAACGCAAAGAAGGTTGCGGGACTGAAAGGCTTTACGCTGGAAGGCGACGATGTTTACTGCCTGATGGCAGATAAGACGGGTGTTACCATCTTCCCGGGACTTTCCACCAACTTAAGCGACGGATGGTTTAATGTACTTGGAACTAACAAATCCGAATCTGTTAATGGAACAAGTATTTACTCCATGCCGGATCCGGATGCAAGCCACGGAACGGTTATGCCGATTACATCTGAGGAATATGATAACCTTCTGAAAAAATATGATGAAGCTTATGCGGAGAAGGCAAAGGATGCCAGTGACAAGGCGGATGCTGCAATTAAAGCGGTTGAACCGGTTACGGAAGAAGAGCTGACTGCTATTACAGAAGATATTACACTTCCGAAAGAGATTGAGAATATGGACGGAGTAACCGTTACATGGACAAGTTCTGATGAGACGGTAATTTCCACAGAAGGTGTAGTAACCAGACCGGCGGCAGGCGAAGAGGATGCAGTTGTAGATCTGACAGTGACGATTACCGTTCCGGGAGCTGACGGTGTGCGCGACCAGATCAGAAGTAAATCTTATGTTGTTACGGTTAAGGCGGAAGCGAAACCTATTACTCTGGAGTCCATTGCGGTAACAGCACCGACAAAGACTGAGTATACGGTAGGAGAAGAGCTTGACCTTGCAGGAATGAAGGTGACTGCAAAATACAGCGATGGTTCAACGGAAGATATTGCAGTAACGGACTGCGAAGTAAGCGGCTATGATAAGACAAAGACCGGTGAGCAGACAGTAACAGTAACATACGAAGGAAAGACGAACACCTTTAAGGTTACAGTGAAAGAAGCAGCAGCCACTCCGAAACTTCCATACGAGGACGTAGCAGAAACTGACTGGTTCTACGATGAAGTGGCTTATAACTACTTTGCAGAAACCATGACGGGTACAGATCCTACGCACTTCTCACCATACGCAACGCTGGTACGTGCGCAGTTTGCAACCATTCTTCACAGAATTGAGGGCGAACCGGTTGTAGCGTATACGAACAGATTCCCGGATGTACCGGATAAACAGTTCTATTCAACGGCAGTTCTCTGGGCAGCAGATGCGAAGGTTGTTACGGGGTACACAGATTCCGGCTATTTTGGAACGAACGATCCGATTACCCGTGAGCAGATGGTAGTTATGATGTACCGCTATGCGGATTATAAGAACTATGATATATCAAAGACAGCAGACCTCAGCAGCTTTTCTGATGCAGAGCAGGTAAGCGAATTCGCAGAAACTGCTATGAAGTGGGCAGTAGAAAATGGAATCATTGAAGGAAAAGAAAATGAAAATGGTTCTTATCGTCTCGACCCGCAGGGCAGCACAAGCCGTGCAGAGTGTGCGATTATTATCCAGAGATTTATGGAGATGTTTGAGAAATAAATCCTGAAAAAGCAAGAGGTAATCCCTGTTGAGGGGATTACCTCTTGCTTTTTCGGTATTTGGAAGGCGTCATGCCATACTTTTCCTGGAAAATCTTATAAAAATAGCCTTTATTGTGGTATCCTACAGTTTCTGCAATTTCATCAATACCTTTCCTGGAAGCGGCCAGCAGATTGGCAGCGTGTTCCAGGCGGATCTGCTGAAGATATGCCGAGTAGGTCAGCCCGGTCTTACTTTTAATCAGGCGGTTGAAATAGTCCTCCTGAAAGTGGAAAACATCTACAAGCTCTTGTATGGTAACATTCTTGTAGTGGTTCTGGATATATTCTGAGATTTCTTCAAAGACGATCCAGTTCATCGTGATTCTCTGTTCCTTTGAGAGAGAAAATTCATATTTGGTGCTTAGGATCCGGAAAATGCGAAGAAGCAGGCCTTTGCGGATGTAGCTGGTTCCTGTGTCTCCGCCATAGAGTTCCTTTATGAGCAGGAACAGGCATTCCTCCAGTTCGGAGGCGGCGTCGCTTCCGGGTCTGAAATGAAGATACTGCTGCAAGTCTTTTTGTTTTAGCAGGGCCGACTGGAGAAAAGCGATGATTTTCTGGGTTGTAATGTTCTCATCCATAATCTCGGTGAACATGTCGTTGGCGATTCCAAGGAACAGAATGACGGCAGGCTCTGAGAATAGATAGTCCTGATGCAGACAGTTCTTATCAATGAGGCACAGATCCCCTCTGGCGAAGGTAATGTCCCGCCCCAGAATCCGCTGCCGGAATTCGCCCTCCACGACGTAGGTTAGCTCCATGTAATCGTGGGTGTGGAGCTGCGTCTTCTCACCGTCATCAAAAGGGAGCCGGAAGCAGAAGTTCCGGGGAGCCGGACACATGGTAGAGTGCAGGATACCGGAGCGGTCGATGTTCCAGCACAGTGCAAAGATACGGTCGCTGGGAGGCAGAGGGTAGGTCTTTACCTCCTGGGTGGATTTGGAATATTCCGGGCAGACAAGCCGTGCGCCCAGCTTGTGTCCCGGCGGAAGAAGCAGACTGTTGTCAGTTGTAATCTGTCTGCATAATTCAGAAAGTTTCAAGGGCAGTCCTCCTTTTCGTCTTTTTTTTATTGTAAATGTTTCTTAGGAGAGATTCAACTCTTCTTTTCACAGCTTCGCACGATAATGTATATATTACTGGTCGGAATAGGTAACTTTTTTGTTGAAAATGCAGAGTTATGACCTTGCAACTGAGGCGAGGATTGTCTATAATAGAATCAGCGGATAAAAAATAAGAAGCGTAATATCTAGTTTAAAGAAAGTGAGGACTTAGCATGTTAGAAACGAAGAATTACAAGTTCTGGTTCTGTACCGGATCACAGGATTTATACGGTGACGAGTGTCTGGAACACGTAGCACAGCATTCTCAGATTATCGTAGAGGCATTGAACAAATCCGGGCTTCTCCCATATGAGCTTGTCTGGAAGCCGACTTTGATTACGAACGAATTAATCAGGAAGACATTCAATGAGGCGAATATGGATGATGAGTGTGCAGGTATTATTACATGGTGCCATACATTTTCTCCTGCGAAATCCTGGATTCTGGGACTGAAAGAACTGAGAAAGCCTCTGCTTCATTTGCATACACAGTTTAACAGAGAGATTCCGTATGATGAGATTGATATGGATTTCATGAATGAGAACCAGGCGGCTCATGGCGACCGTGAGTATGGACATATTTTCACACGTCTTGACAAGAACCGCAAAGTGGTTATGGGATATTGGGAAGATCAGGATACGCAGGCAAGAATCGGCTCCTGGATGAGAACCGCAGTCGGCGTGCTTGAGAGCAGCCATGTACGTGTGATGCGTATTGCGGATAACATGAGAAATGTTGCCGTAACAGAAGGCGACAAGGTAGAAGCGCAGATCAAATTTGGCTGGGAAGTAGACGCATATCCGGTAAATGAGATCGTAGAAGAAGTGAATGCAGTATCAAAGGCAGATATTGATGCGGTAGTAGAAGAATATTACAGCAAGTATGACATTCTTTTGGAAGGAAGAGACGAAGCTGAATTCAGAGAACATGTTGCGGTACAGGCACAGATTGAGGTTGGCTTTGAGAAGTTCTTAAGTGACAGGAATTATCAGGCAATCGTAACCCATTTTGGTGATCTTGGAGGATTAAAGCAGCTTCCGGGACTTGCAATCCAGAGATTGATGGAGAGAGGTTACGGCTTCGGTGCAGAGGGTGACTGGAAGACAGCAGCCATGGTACGTATCATGAAGATCATGACACAGGGAATGAAGGACGCCAAAGGAACTTCCTTCATGGAAGATTATACATATAACCTGGTAGAAGGCAAAGAAGGAATCCTTCAGGCGCATATGTTGGAAGTTTGCCCGACGATTGCGGACGGACCGATTAGCATCAAGTGCCAGCCGCTTTCCATGGGAGACAGAGAAGACCCGGCTCGTCTTGTATTTACATCTAAGACAGGCCCGGCAGTGGCTACATCCCTGATCGACCTTGGCAACAGATTCCGTCTGATTATTAATGATGTGGAGTGTAAGAAGGTAGAGAAGCCGATGCCGAAGCTTCCGGTAGCAACAGCTTTCTGGACACCACAGCCGAACCTGAAGACGGGCGCAGAAGCCTGGATTCTTGCTGGTGGTGCACATCATACGGCATTCTCTTATGACCTGAATGCAGAACAGATGGGAGACTGGGCGGCAGCTATGGGAATTGAAGCGGTATATATTGACAAGGATACGACTATCCGCAATTTCCAGAATGAACTGAGATGGAACTCTGTTTATTACAGATAATATAAAATAAAGAAAGGGAAAGGTATGTAACAATGAGTGATGTAAAAAATGCAATTATGACAGGTCAGACAGCTCTTGGTATTGAGTTTGGTTCCACCAGAATTAAAGCAGTTCTGGTAGATGAGAAGAATGTACCGATTGCTTCCGGAAGCCATGAGTGGGAGAACAGGCTGGTAGATAACATCTGGACGTATACGCTGGATGATATCTGGAACGGACTGCAGGACTGCTACAGAGATCTGGTGAAGGATGTAAAGGAAAAGTATGACGCTGAGCTTACCACAATCGGAGCAATGGGATTCAGTGCAATGATGCACGGCTATCTTGCGTTTGATAAGAATGATGAGCTGTTGGTACCATTCCGTACCTGGAGAAACACCATCACAGAGCCGGCTTCTGAGGCATTAACAGAGCTGTTCCAGTATCATATTCCGCAGAGATGGAGTATTGCGCATCTGTATCAGGCTATTCTGAATGGAGAAGAACATGTAAAGAATGTTGATTTCTTCACAACGCTTGCAGGATATGTACACTGGCGGTTGACAGGTAAGAAGGTTCTGGGCGTAGGCGATGCTTCCGGTATGTTCCCGATTGATATGAACACCGGAGATTATAATGAGAGAATGATTGGTCAGTTTGATGAGCTGGTAGCAGATAAAGGATTTGACTGGAAGTTGAAAGAGATTCTTCCGGGCGTGCTTACCGCTGGAGAGAATGCAGGCGTGCTGACAGAAGAAGGCGCGAAGCTTCTTGACCCGACAGGAACACTGAAGGCTGGTATTCCGGTTTGCCCACCGGAAGGCGATGCAGGAACAGGTATGGCGGCTACGAACAGTGTTGCACAGAGAACCGGAAATGTATCCGCAGGAACCAGTGTATTTTCTATGGTAGTTCTGGAGAAAGACTTAAGTAAGGTATATCCGGAACTGGATATGGTAACAACACCGGATGGAAGTCTTGTGGCAATGGTACACTGCAACAACTGTACTTCAGATCTGAATGCATGGGTAGGAATTTTCAAAGAATTTGCAGAAAGCTTCGGCATTGAAGTAGACATGAACAAGCTGTTCGGAACACTGTACAACAAAGCGCTGGAAGGCGATGCTGACTGTGGCGGACTTCTTGCTTACAACTATTTCTCAGGCGAGCATATTACAGGATTTGAAAAAGGACGTCCGTTATTCGTACGCCGTCCTGATAGCAAATTCAATCTTGCAAACTTCATGAGAGTACACCTTTTCACTTCTCTTGGAGCATTAAAGACAGGTATGGATATTCTTCTGAAAGAAGAGAAGGTAAATCTGGATAAGATTTATGGACATGGCGGGCTCTTCAAGACCAAAGGCGTTGGGCAGGGAATCCTTGCTGCAGCAATCGACACACCTGTTTCTGTAATGGAGACGGCAGGCGAAGGCGGAGCATGGGGTATTGCACTTCTGGCTTCTTATATGAAGAATAAGGCAGAGGGCGAGAGCCTTTCCGCATATCTTTCTGATAAGGTATTTGCAGGTGAGACAGGAAGCGAGATGCAGCCGGTTGCAGAGGACGTAGCCGGATTTGAAGCATTTATCGAGCGTTACAAAGCTGGCTTCCCGATTGAAAGAGCAGCAATTGATTCTTTGAAGTAAGGAGATAGGGCGATGTTAGAAGAACTGAAAAAACAAGTATATGAGGCAAATATGCTTCTTCCGAAATACGGACTGGTAACTTTTACATGGGGCAACGTAAGCGGAATCGACCGTGAGAAGGGATTGTTTGTAATCAAACCAAGCGGAGTTGAATATGACAAGCTGAAACCGGAAGATATGGTAGTTGTGGATCTGGAAGGAAATAAAGTAGAGGGAGATTACAACCCTTCTTCTGATACGGCAACACATGTGGTTTTGTACAACCGTTTCCCGGAAATCGGTGGTGTTGTACATACCCATTCTTCCTGGGCTACAAGCTGGGCGCAGGCAGGAAGAGATATTCCATGCTATGGAACTACCCATGCAGATTACCTCTATGGTTCTGTTCCATGCGTGCGGAATCTGACCAAAGAAGAGATTGACGCAGGCTATGAGAAGAACACGGGCGTATTGATTGCAGACGAATTTGAGGCACGCGGCATTGATTATAATGCAACACCGGCAGTACTCTGCAAGAATCATGGTCCTTTCACATGGGGCAAGGACGCTCATGAGGCAGTTCACAATGCGGTTGTGTTGGACGAAGTTGCGAAGATGGCTGCACGCTGCGAGATGATTAATCCCAACAATGAACCGGCGCCGCAGGAGCTTCAGGATAAGCATTATTACCGTAAACACGGTGCAAATGCTTACTATGGACAGGGAAAATAAGATACAGATAAAAGATTCTGAAAATATCAGTAGGGGAGCAGACGCTCCCCTACTGATATTTTATCGGCATTCCGATAAGATTTCTTCCAGTACCTCATCTACAGAATCGGTGGTATAAGTGGAATAATCGGAGACGCCGGGGGCGGCGGTGGACATAGCATAGCTTGTTCCTGCCGTCTGAAGCATCTCGATGTCGTTATATTGATCGCCGAAGGCAATGCATTCATCTGCTGTTATCCGGAAATGTTCCAGCATGGCGGAAAGGGCGATGCCCTTGTTGGTTCCCGGAGCGATGAAGTCAAGCCAGCGGCTTCCGGCAGTAACAATCTTGATTTCGGATTTGAAAAGCCGGTTGATTTCTTCCAGAGATTCTTCCATATTCCCATAGTTATAGAATGCAATTTTCAAAAACGGCTCATCCACCTCTTTGGTAATGTCTTTTACAATTCGGAGGTTGGTTTTCAGATCATTTTTCAGAAGATCTGTGAATGCAGGGTTGGTAGATTCTGTATAAAGGGTCTGTTCGCCGGATACAATAAAGTCATTCTGCCGGAGCCGGTGCAGAACGTCGATGATGCGCAGGCTTAAGCTGCGGTCGATGGCTGTTTTGGACAATACTTTTCCCTGATAGATAGAAAGGGAGCCGTTTTCAGCAATGTAGGCAATCTCATCCTTGATAGGTAAGAATAAGCTGCGAATGCTGGGGTACTGGCGCCCGCTGGCGGCAGCGAATAATATGCCGTGTTTTCTAAGCTCTTTTATCAGTTCCAATGTACGGGGAGCAACCTCCAAAGCCCCGTTTTTTAATATGGTTCCATCCAAATCACTGGCAATTAATTTTATCATAATTTTTTCCTTTCTATAGTCAAAACTGCCGAATAAGCGTTGCTATTCAACCATTCAAATATTATAATATAAGTAGTCAAATTTTTAAAGAAGGGAATGAAAAAAGAGGAATGAAAATAGGAATTGGAAATGATCATTCAGCGGTTGAGATGAAACAGGAAGTTGCGCAATTTCTGCAGGAGCTGGGGTACGAAGTTGTGAATTACGGAACGGATTCTAAAGCAAGCTGTCATTATCCGGTGTATGGGGAGAAAGTGGCAAGAGCCGTTGCGGCAGGAGAGGTGGATCTGGGGATTCTGATTTGTGGGACGGGCGTAGGAATTTCTCTTGCAGCAAACAAGGTGAAGGGAATCCGTGCAGTTGTGTGCAGCGAGCCATATTCAGCAAGATTATCCAAACAGCATAATAATACGAACATTCTGTGTTTTGGGGCAAGAGTTATCGGGATTGAGATGGCGAAGATGATTATCGAAGAGTGGCTGAATGCAGAGTTTGAAGGCGGACGCCATCAGGAACGTGTTGATATGATTATGGCGATAGAAGAAAAATAACAAGTATCAGGTGGGGAGATATGGACGGGATTATATTTGATGTGGACGGAACATTATGGGATTCTACAAAAGAGGTAGCGAAGAGCTGGAATCAGGTGCTTCGGGAGCATACGAAGCTGGAGGCGGATCTGACGGCAAAGCGGCTGGAAAGAGAATTCGGAAAGCCTATGGACGCCATTATGGACAGCCTGTTCCCGGAACTGGAGGCTCGGAAGAAAGAAGAAATTGCCGCTCTTTTTTATCAGTATGAAAATGAAGCAATGCGGACGGCACCATGCAGGATATATCCCGGCATGAAAGAGACGGTTAAGAAGCTGGCCGGGAAGTACAGACTTTTTATTGTAAGCAACTGTCAGGCCGGGTATATAGAGGCGTTTCTGGAAAATACAGGCCTTCAGGAATACTTTGAGGATCATATCTGCCCTGGCGATACGGGAATGCTGAAGGCAGATAATATCCGTCTTATTATGCGCAGGAACGGACTTCAGGATGCGGTTTATGTAGGGGACACGCAGGGGGACGCTGACGCCTGCCGGGAGGCGGGGGTTCCCATGGTCTATGCGGCATATGGGTTTGGTGATGTAAAAGAGCCATGGGCAGTTATTCAGAGTATGGGAGAGCTTTTGGAGGAAGACTTATGGCAAGGACAGTAGCAATAGGACTGCAGGATTTTGGCGATCTGATACAGAAGAATTATTTTTATGTTGACAAAACTGCTTTCATTAAAGAATGGTGGGAGAGTGGAGACAGTGTGACTCTGATTACCCGTCCGCGGCGTTTCGGGAAGACTTTAAATATGAGTATGTTAGAACAGTTTTTTTCGCTGGATTATGCAGGAAGAAAAGAATGGTTTCAGGGGCTTTCTATCTGGGAGGATGAGAAATATCGGGAACTTCAGGGAACCTATCCTGTTATCAGTCTGTCATTTGCCAGAGTAAAAGAGGTGAATTATGCGGATGCCCGGGCAAAACTCTGTGAAATTATAAGGAATCTTTATATCAAACATTCTTATTTAAAGGAAAGCGATATCCTTACAGATGCGGATAAAGCTTATTTTGAAAGAGTATTATCGGTAGAAGCCGGTAATGCAGATATGACATCGGCATTGTATCAGCTTTCCGATTACCTGTATCGTTATTACGGTAAAAAGGTAATTATTCTTTTGGATGAATATGATACGCCTATGCAGGAGGCTTATGTGAGCGGTTACTGGGAAGAGCTGACAGCGTTTACCAGAAGTATGTTCCATTCAGCTTTTAAGACGAATCCATGGTTAGAACGTGCGGTTATGACGGGAATTACAAGAGTCAGCAAAGAATCTGTTTTTTCAGATTTGAATAATCTGAAGGTGGTAACTGCTACATCAGAGGAATATGCAGATTCTTTTGGATTTACGGAAGAGGAAGTGTTTGCTGCGCTTGAAGAATGCGGGCTTGAAGAAGAGAAAGAACATGTGAAAAGATGGTATGATGGCTTCATTTTCGGGAGTCGCAGAGACATTTATAATCCATGGTCTATATTGAATTTTCTGGATAGCGGCAAATTCACTGCTTATTGGGCGAATACCAGCAGTAATAGTCTGGTGGGGAAGCTGATTCAGGAAGGAAATCGAAAAATCAAGGAAAAGTTTGAAATCCTGCTTCAGGGGGATGCAATATATTCTCCGGTTGATGAGCAGATTGTATATAATCAGCTTGATGATAATGAATCGGCAATCTGGAGCCTTCTGCTTGCCAGCGGATATTTAAAAGTGCTTTCCGTTGAAAGCTATCGGGATATTCCGGAGGGAATGCATCCGTTGTATCAACTCTCGCTTACGAATCTGGAGGTGAAACTGATGTTCCAGAGTATGATTCGGGATTGGTTCAAAAAGGCAGAGGCGGATTATAATGACTTTATTCAGGCTCTTCTGCAGGATGATATAGACGCTATGAATGCATATATGAATCGCGTTTCGCTGGATACGTTTAGCTATTTTGATACAGGAAAGCGGGCGTCCGGGGAAGAGCCGGAACGATTTTATCATGGTTTTGTGTTGGGGTTGATTGTAGATTTACAGAACAGATATATTATAACCTCTAACAGAGAGAGTGGATTTGGAAGATACGATGTTATGCTGGAACCGAAAAATCCAGGCGAAGATGATGCAATTATTCTGGAATTTAAAGTCCGAAACCAGAGAAGAGAGAAAAGCCTGGAAGATACAGTTCAGGAAGCGCTCCGACAGATAGAAGAACAGAAGTATGCAGAGAAACTGGTGTTGCGGGGAATTCCGAAAGCTCACATTCGCTGCTACGGGTTTGCCTTTCAAGGTAAGAAGGTTCTGATAGGATAACGGAGAAACTTACTGGAACATGGCGGAGAAGAAATACATATTGTAGTATAGAACAATATGTAAGGAGGCAGCGTATGCCATATTCAATTATGATGGATGCGGGACATGGAGGTTGTAGATAATGATGTGGTATAAAAAAAGTTGACACCCCATTCTCAAGGATTTGAGATATAATCTAGAGAATAAGGAGTGAACAAAATGGCAG
>NZ_JAOQJU010000046.1:0-10951 GCF_025567385.1 Dorea acetigenes | reverse complement strand
TCAATGCTCTTTTTATTGCAGATTTCCCTAAAAATCAAGGTTTTTATTAGATTTTAGTACAAAAAAACAGGTAGTTTTTGACACTACCTCTTTAATCTTCAAGGGAAACAATATGAAATTGCCGTTGAAGCTGTGTCGTATAACACACAGTACAGCGGAAGAGATATAGGTGCTTCGTTGATTGTAAGTCAAGACTATTTAAATAGCCTGATTTCTAAGCCGACAACATTAGATATGTATATTTACTATAATCAAAAATATGACGAAGTGTTAGAAAAAAAGATTACATCTCTTGTAGAGGATAGTCCATATAATAATGACCTGCACACTGAATCTCAATTTGAAAGTATGAGAACAATTCAAGAATCGCAGGGAGAAATGATGGAAATAGGCGTAATAATCGCTTTATTGCTTCTGCTGGTTGGAGTCTTAAATTATACAAATACAATCGCAAGCAGTATTCAGAATCGAAAATTAACATTTTCTGTTATGGAAAGTATTGGAATGTCCAAAAAACATATAAATAAACTGTTGATTCGAGAGGGGGTTTTATATGCACTTTTCTCTGTATTTATTACATTGACGATTGGTTCAGTTATCACCTATATTTGCTTTGAATCCATGAATTATATGGAGATTCCATTTAATGTACCAGTGATTCCTTTAATCAGTGCTATTATCCTTGTCATGCTGATATGTATGATAACACCTCTTCTATCCTATAAAAAACTTGCAGGAAATCGCTCTATCGTAGAACGATTAAGAGATTATGAATATTAAAGTAATGGATCCGGATACTACACCAAGGTATAAAAAGTATATTCCATATTGGGCATAATTTAAGTTTCGCTAAGTTTCACTTATATAGGTGTCTGAGAAAAATTTAATAGGAAAGACATGAAAAAAGCACTGAAAACCGTTTGATTATTGGTTTTACAGTGCTTTTTCTTTTGCCAAAGAGGAAAAATGCAGTGAATTTAAGTTTTGTTAAGTTTCACTGAGTTCTGATTTTACAGAGTGCCATTGTTTCTTAGGTTCATATTTTCCACAACCATCGCAAGTCTGTGGCCAGTTGATTTTCCATTCAAAATATTCATCTCTGGTAATCTCACCGGATTTCAGTTCATCCATCCGAACCACCCATTCTTTCAAAAAATCATTCAGAACTCCATAGTCAAACCACATACAGACAGGAGCATGGGCAGGCCAGCTATCATTGTCATGGTAGTAAACGGAAGTGTCGGCTACTTCATTGCATTTTTCACCGGGAAATCTCCGAGGGAGAAACAGATGCAGGGAAGATGGGTTAAATTCATCCAGCCAGAAAAGCAGTTCCATCATTTCGGAAGCGTCACGTCCAGCGGTATCATAGAGGGTATAAGGATTAACATCAAGAGCCTGTGCCATTTTATCGACCAGATCTTTTTTTGGAACACGAACTCCTTTTTCATATTGTACAATTCTATGTTGATCGGTCAGTCCGATCTTCTCTGACAGTTCTTTTTGTGTCATTTTCCGAAATGTTCGGATTTTTTTTAGTTTCAGATTAAAATTCATAAAGTCACCTCTGCATTAGTCCTGACAAACATCCATTGAAGATAGTAAAATTAAAAAATGAATAACTATTTGTCCATATTATAACACAAACTAGCAGAAAATCAATAAAAAAGAGTACAAAAAAGAACCTAAAACGCATGAAGTGCTATTGACATTAGCAGTAACGGGGGATATAATGGCATTAAATCAAATAGGTACAAAAATGTACACCTACAAAACTTTTGATTATTGAACCTTGAAAATTGAATGAGCTGTATGGGTGCTTTTCGGGCTTAAAGGTAACACAGGATTCCACCGCTGTATCAGAGAGTAGTATGTGGAAACCGAAGATACTTCGGCAACGGCTGGTATGCTTGAGAAGAAGCTGCCAGTATTCAGAAAGATTTCTGATAGAGGTCAATTGTAACGTTGACACCGCCATATACAAATGGAAGCCAACACGCCGAACAGAATGGAAAATCATCGTAAGAAGTCCAAACAAAAAGTATATGTACTGACAACGGGCATAACCGCTGTCTGGGAGGTGATGCAGAAGAATACGGAGGAAAGGAGGTATGTGCATCATGAGAAAAACAACAGAGTATAAGGCTGAGAACCGTCTGACGGTAGATATTGAAGGATTAATGGCAATGTTATCCTGCGGAGAAGTAACTGCAAAGAAAATTGCAGATTATGCAGAAGCAAGAGTGATTATTGGAAGACGTGTTCTTTATAACGTGGATAAGATAAAAAAATATCTTGATGCAATGGCAGTGTAATGAAAGATGAGAAGATAAAATACAACAACTTTCCTTCGGAATGAAAAGTAAAAAAGGGAAAATATTCCTGTAAAACAGGCAAATAAAAATTAGCATTTGGCAGGAATTTACCCTTGGAAATCATAAAATATTATGTTAATCTGTGAACAGATATCAGACAGTAAATGACTGATACCGACAGGACAAAAATCATTCCGAATAACGAAAAATGAAGTGAAAGGAATGATTGATATGGCAAGAAAAGATAATAAAGGCAGAAATTTAAAAACAGGTGAATACCAGCGCCCGGATGGACGTTATGAGTATCGCTACAAGGATGAAATTACCGGAAAGCGTAATTCGGTTTATGCAGCTGATCTGGCGAGTCTGCGAGAAATGGAAAAGAAGATCAATAAGGATATGGATGATCTGCTTATTACAGATGCATCAGTCAAGAAGCTGACCGTAAATACGTTGTTTGAGCGATACATGGCAACAAAGAATATCAAGGAAAGAACGAAAAAGAATTATATCCGTATGTGGGACTACCGGATACGAAATACTTTGGGAAACATTCGTGTTGTGGATTTTAAGACATCTCACGTAAGGACGTTCTTTTCCTCATTGTCAGATGAAGGACTGGCACACAGCACGATCAAAGGTCTTTATGGTTTATTGAATCCCAGTTTTGAACTGGCAGTGGAAGACGGGATTATCCGCAAGAATCCGGTAACTGGAACACTTGGAGATTATGGGGCTCCGGCAAAGGAGAAAGAAGCACTGACACTGGAACAGCAGGAAAAACTTCTGAAGTTTGTTGAACAGAGTAATGTGTATAAGCCTCATCTTCCAATGATGCAGGTTATGTTTGGGGCTTGCCTGAGAGTGAGTGAAACCATCGGCTTAACCTGGTCAGATGTGGATATGAAGAACCGGGAGATCCATGTAGGTGGACAGCTTGTGTATTATGAAGGTGATGAAGGATATTGTTTCCATGATTCAGAAACCAAAACGGATGCAGGAATCAGAGATATTCCTATGACACAGATGGTATATGACGCGTTCCGTAAACAGAGAGAGCTGAACCTGATGCTTGGTTTACAGAGTAATGTGGAGATCGGTGGACGTAGTGGATTCATCTTCAATACAAAGCATGGACGTCCGATCATGCCGGCGGGAGTGAACAGCTTTCTGAAAAATATTGTCAATGCCTATAATAAGAAAGAAACCAAACTGGCAGAAGAAGAGAAGCGAGAGCCGGAGCTGATGCCTCCTATTTCATCGCATACCCTTCGTCATACGGGATGTACCAGATTGGGTGAAAACAACGTCAATCCAAAGGTCATGCAATATGTGATGGGACATTCAGATGCACAGATTACAATGAATGTCTACAATCATATTGCAGAGAAGTCTCACGTGGAAAACGAGATGTCTAAAATGAATCTGCCGGAAACCATACCTGCTGTGGTATAAACCAGAAGTCGTTGTCGTAAAATGTGGTAAGAAAATCAGACGAATATATTTTTTCAAGAATTTGTCGTAAAAATGTGGTCAAATCAAGAAAATCGAGTGCGAAAGCAAGTGAAAAATCCCTGTGAAGCCCGTAAAATCAAGGCTTCACAAAATCTTCACAAAATAATTAGCACTCACCTCTTGACATTGCTAACAATAAGTGTTATATTCCAAATAGAACAGAAAACAAAGCTTTCTATGGGTAGTGTAAAGTAGCCTATGAAAAAATGGAACTGAAAAAAATAGTTCCATTGAGAGGAGGTATCTCTATGAATATAAATAAATTTACGCAGAAATCAATCCAGGCAGTTCAGGATTGTGAAAAGATTGCAATGGAATATGGAAACCAGGAGATTGAGCAGGAGCATCTTTTCTATGCGCTTCTGACTCAGGAGGACGGCCTGATTCCGAAGATGATAGAGAAGATGGGGCTTGATAAGAACCTTGTGACGGATCAGGTGGAGCAGGCAATCAGAAAGCGCCCGAAGGTACAGGGCGGACAGCCTTTTGTCGGTCAGTATCTGAATCAGGCGCTGGTTCACGCAGAGGATGAGGCAAAGCAGATGGGCGACGAGTATGTCTCTGTGGAGCATCTTTTCCTGGCTCTGCTTCGTTACCAGAGCAAAGAGATGAAGGAGATTTTCCGGGAAATGGGTATCAGCAGGGAAGGTTTCTTGCAGGCGCTTTCTACGGTAAGGGGCAACCAGAGGGTAACCAGTGATAATCCGGAGGCGACCTATGATACATTGAATAAATATGGCTGCGACCTTGTGGAGCGGGCGAGAGAACAGAAGATGGATCCGGTAATCGGACGAGATGCGGAAATCCGTAATGTAATCCGTATCCTGTCCCGTAAGACGAAGAATAATCCGGTTCTGATCGGAGAACCGGGCGTTGGTAAAACTGCTGTTGCGGAAGGACTGGCGCAGCGTATTGTGAAAGGCGATGTCCCGGAAGCCTTAAAGGACAAGAGCGTTTTTTCTCTGGATATGGGTGCGCTGGTGGCAGGAGCTAAGTACCGGGGAGAATTTGAGGAACGTCTGAAGGCGGTTCTGGAGGAAGTGAAGAACAGTGACGGCAGTATCATCCTTTTCATTGACGAGCTGCATACGATTGTAGGAGCAGGGAAAACGGATGGAGCCATGGATGCAGGAAATATGCTGAAGCCCATGCTGGCAAGAGGCGAGCTGCATTGTATTGGTGCAACGACCCTGGACGAATACCGTCAGTATATTGAGAAGGATGCCGCATTGGAACGGCGTTTCCAGCCTGTGATGGTGGATGAACCGTCTGTGGAGGATGCAATTTCCATTCTCCGTGGGTTAAAAGAAAGGTATGAAGTTTTTCACGGAGTTAAGATTACAGACAGTGCGCTGGTTGCGGCGGCAACCCTTTCAAATCGCTACATTTCTGACCGGTTCCTGCCGGATAAGGCAATTGACCTGGTAGATGAGGCATGTGCCCTGATTAAGACGGAGCTGGATTCTATGCCTACAGAGCTGGATGAGCTGAACCGCCGTATTATGCAGCTGGAGATTGAGGAGACGGCGCTTAAGAAGGAGGAGGATCGGCTGAGTAAGGAAAGGCTGGAGCATCTGCAGCAGGAACTTGCAGAGCTGCGGGATGAATTTGCAGGCAGGAAAGCTCAGTGGGATAATGAAAAGGTAGGGGTAGAACGAGTACAGAAGCTGCGGGAAGAAATCGAGCAGGTAGGTAAGGAAATTCAGATGGCCCAGCAGGCGTATGATCTGAATAAAGCTGCTGAACTGCAGTATGGCAAGCTTCCGGAGCTGCAAAAACAGCTTGCAGAGTTGGAGGCAGAGGTGAAGGACGAAGACCGTTCTCTGGTACACGAAAGTGTGACAGAGGATGAAATCGCCAGAATTGTATCCAGATGGACCGGAATCCCGGTAGCAAAGTTAAATGAAAGCGAGAGAAGCAAAACCCTCCATCTGGGGGATGAACTTCATAAGCGTGTGATCGGACAGGACGAGGGAGTAGAGCTTGTAACGGAGGCGATTATCCGTTCCAAGGCAGGAATTAAGGATCCCACGAAGCCCATAGGCTCTTTCCTGTTTCTGGGACCGACAGGTGTCGGCAAGACTGAGCTTGCGAAGGCACTTGCAGAGAGTCTGTTTGATGACGAAAGCAATATGGTTCGTATTGATATGAGTGAATATATGGAGAAATATTCCGTGTCCCGTCTGATTGGAGCGCCTCCGGGATATGTAGGGTATGACGAAGGCGGCCAGCTTACGGAAGCGGTCAGAAGGAAACCTTATTCAGTGGTTCTTTTTGACGAGGTGGAGAAAGCCCATCCGGATGTATTTAACGTGCTTCTTCAGGTTCTGGATGACGGGCGGATTACGGATTCTCAGGGGCGTACCGTAGACTTTAAAAATACAATCCTGATTATGACGTCCAACATCGGTTCGTCTTATCTGCTGGAAGGAATTGATGAACAGGGAAATATAAGCGAGGCGAGTCAGGAAGCGGTTATGAATGAGCTTCGGGCGCATTTCCGTCCAGAATTCTTGAACCGTCTGGATGAGACGATTATGTTTAAACCATTGACGAAAGGGAATATTTATGACATCATTGACTTGTTAGTAGCAGATGTCAATAAGCGCCTGGCGGACAAAGAAATCCAGATTGAGCTTACCGAAGCGGCAAAGGAGAATATCGTAGAAGGCGGGTATGACCCTATGTATGGAGCAAGGCCGTTGAAACGCTACCTGCAGAAGCATGTAGAGACGCTTGCAGCAAGATTAATGCTGCAGGGAGATGTGGGAACAGGACAGACGATTGTGATTGACGCTGTGGATGGGAAGTTGACGGCAAGGAGCAGATAATGTCCATTATATTTCATATCGATGTGAATTCAGCATATTTAAGCTGGACGGCAGTAGAAGAATTAAAGAATGGCGGGGAGAGAGATTTGCGGATGATTCCGGCGATTATCGGCGGAAACCAGGAGTCACGGCACGGCGTTGTGCTGGCGAAGTCCCTGCCGGCGAAAAAATATGGCATTCGGACCGGCGAACCGGTGGCGAATGCCTTTCGCAAGTGTCCGAATCTGGTAATGGAGCCGCCCAACCATAAGATGTACAGTGAGTACAGCCATCGTTTAATGGAATTTCTCCGTACGTATACGCCAGACATAGAGCAGGTGAGTGTGGATGAGTGCTACATGGATTTTACAGGGATTGCTCACAGGTTCTATTCCCCGGTGGAGGGAGCACTGGAGATTAAGAACCGGATTTATGAGAAGTTCGGCTTTACAGTCAATATAGGGATTTCTGTAAATAAGCTGCTGGCAAAGATGGCTTCTGATTTTGAGAAGCCGAACAGGGTGCATACATTGTTCCCGGAGGAAATCCAGTTGAAAATGTGGCCGCTTCCGGTGTCAGAGCTTTATATGGCGGGACGTTCCAGTGTGGAGCAGCTTAAGAAACTGGAAATTCACACAATCGGCGATCTGGCACAGATGAATCCGGAAATTTTGGAACTGCATTTGAAAAGTCATGGGCGCATGCTTTGGGAATCCGCCAATGGAAGAGGGGATGACTCCGTAGTTTCCGTGAGAGTGGACGCCAAAGGGATTGGCAATTCCGTTACACTTCCTAAAGATGTTGTGACAAGGGAAGAGGCGAAGGAAGTGCTGCTGCATCTTGCAGAGAGCGTGGGAGCGCGGCTGCGGGAAGCCGGGCAGAAGGCGGGGATGCTGAGTGTGGAAATAAGGTATCATACTTTTGAAAATAGTTCCCATCAACGCCAGCTTTTCAGAGCAACCAGCAATGACAGTGAGATTTATCATATAGCAGTGGAATTGTTTGATGAATTGTGGGATAAAAGACCTGTCAGACTGCTGGGAATCCGAAGCTCTAAGCTGCAGAAGGAAGATGAGCCGGAACAGCTTAGTATCTTTGATATTCAGCGGGAACAGAAAGATGCCGCGCGGACGGAAAAGCAAAAAAGACTGGACAAGGCGCTGGATGAGATTCGGAAAAAATATGGAGAAGATGCGGTGAAAAGAGGAAGATTTTTATAAAAATCTCCATCAGGAGGCTGTTGACAAAAGAAAAATCCATGAATATAATAATAAAAAGAAGAGCAGCTGCGAATTATATTTTATAGTTTGCAGCTTCTTTTTTTTGAATAATAAACTTGTTGTGGAGAGGTGATGTTAATGAAACGAGAAAATTGGAAGGAACTTGGGGTAGATATACTGGTTGACATTGCTGCCAGTATTTTGATTGCGGTTGGCGTGTATAATTTTGCTCTGCACGCTAATTTCCCGGTAGCAGGATTTTCCGGAATTGCGATTATCTGCTACCATTTATTTAAAATCCCGGTAGGTATCGGAACCATTTTGTTAAATATTCCGGTTGCTATATTCTGCTATAAATTTCTGGGGAAAAACTTTTTCTTAAAATCGGTAAAATCTATGATAATATCTTCTGCTTTTATCGATTATGTGGCGCCGTTGTTTCCTGTCTATGAGGGAGACCGGTTCCTGGCCGCACTTTGTATGGGGGTATTGTGTGGCGTGGGATATGCTATGATTTTTATGCGGGGCTCATCTACCGGAGGCCAGGATTTCATCAGTGTATCGCTGAAGAAGATTTACCCGCATCTGTCTCTTGGCATTATTACGTTTGGGCTGGACATTGTGACAATTATCCTGGGAAGCGTGCTGGTCTTCCGGGATATTGACGGATTGATTTACGGTATCATAGTTACGTATCTGATGGCGTTTGTAATGGATCGCATTATGTATGGAATCGATGAGGGCAAGATGACTTTCATCATTACAGAACATGGTAAAGAAGTGGCGGATCAGATTGACGAGTATTCCGGACGGGGGTCTACGATTCTGCAGGGACGGGGAAGCTACTCTGGCCAGGAAAAGGATGTAGTAATGTGTGCTTGCAATAATAAGCAGATGTATACGATTAAAAAAATGGTAAGGCAGATTGATCCGAAAGCATTTACTATTATTATGGAATCTAATGAGGTTGTGGGAGAAGGATTTAAGGAAAGTGTGGAATAAGCTTGAAATGGACTCGTATAATACTTCAAATTAAAACTTAGAGGAAAATTCCCCTAAGTTTTAATTTGAATGTCAGTGGTTAAAAATCGGTATTAACCGACAGTTCCCTTTTATGCAAGTGGCACCGGGTATGGTGTCCATCTTACATTTCTGCATATATCTTTACTAATTCTACAATCATGTCGACACTTTTGTCCATTCCCTCTACAGTAATATGCTCGTATGGTCCATGGTAGGCATGTCCGCCCGTTCCAAGGTTCGGGCAAGGAAGTCCCTTAAAGCTTAGCTGGCAGCCGTCTGTACCGCCGCGGATCGGGATAACCTGCGGTTCGATACCCGCCGCTTCGGCAGCCTTTTTGGCATTGTCGATTAAGTGCATACAACCGTCGATGATTTCAGCCATGTTTTTATATTGCTCTGTGATAGTCAGAGTAACGGTTCCTTCGCCCCATTTGGCGTTCAGGTTTTTTTCAATTAGTCGCAGCGTATTCTTCCTTGCTTCAAAAAAGTTCTTGTCATGGTCTCTGACGATGTAATTGAGCTGTGCTTTTGCGCAGTCGCCGGACATGTCGGTCAGATGGAAGAATCCTTCATAATCTTCCGTCCCCCGGGGTGTCTCCATACCCGGAAGAAGAGAGTTGATTTCCATAGCCACTAAGCAGGCGTTAATCATAGTATCCTTGGAAGAACCCGGATGGACGCTGAATCCCTGAATATCAAAACGTGCTTTGCACGCATTGAAGTTTTCGTACTGAATCTCTCCTTCTGTGTCGCCGTCCAGTGTGTAACCGTACTTGGCACCAAACTGCTCTACGTTAAAGCCGGAGGCTCCCGTTCCGATTTCCTCATCGGGAGTAAAAGCAACGCTGATAGGCCCGTGTGGAATATTTTCTGTCTGCAGACGTTCAATCAGAGTAAGAATCTCGGCAATTCCTGCCTTGTCGTCAGCTCCAAGGATGGTGGTGCCGTCACTGGTAATCAGCGTGCGCCCTGCAAGTCCCGGTAAATGCTTAAAAATGTCGGTGGATAAGGTAAGTCCGCTGTCCCCAAGCGGCAGATCCCTGCCGTCGTAATTCTCCGTAATAACCGGAACGATTTCATGGTCACAGTAGTCAGATACCGTATCCATGTGAGCGATGAAACCGATAGAGGTCTTGTCCTCGCACCCCGGTGTTGCAGGTAACTTTCCATACAGATAACAATGCTCGTCCAGGCAGATGTCAGTAAGCCCCAGCTCCTGCATTTCTTTTTCCAATAATCTTGCAAGATCAAACTGACACTGAGAGGACGGATGCTCTTCTTCGCCGTCACAGCTTGGCGTGCGTACAACCACGTATTTTAGTAATCTTTCATAAGCTTTCATGTTAGAATGCTCCTTTCATAATAATGCGCCATATAACGATATTATAACAACTTTTCTAACGTAAATAAATAGAATTCACAATAAAATTAGAGTGTAAAAAAAGGAAAAAAATGTTAATATATATGTAAGAAACAAGTGTACTGCTACTTATGACGGCATTGCGGCAGTTATTGTGAAATGCCGCCATATAAAACAGAGGAGGGACAAAGGATGAAGAGAAGATTGTTAGGAGTAGTACTAAGTATGTGTATGTTGGCGTGTGCGGTTCCGGTATACGCAAATGCCGAAGAACCTGCTGCGGAAGCAGCGGCAGAGACGCCGGATGCAGAGGTGGTCGAACAGCAGGAAGTGGAAGGCGACTGGAAGTATTTTATCAGGAATGACGGAACGGTAATGATTGCGGATTACAATGGGGATGCGACTGAGCTTGTCATACCGGATACAATTGCGGGATGCCCGGTAACAAGTATACGTGGAGATGCGTTTAGTGGACACCACTTGAGCCACATTGAAATACCGGAAAGTGTAACGAATATAGAGGAAGGAGCATTTAGAGGAGAAAGCCTTGTAGATATAGAAGTATCAGCCCAGAATACAATGTATACAGTTTATGAAGGGTGTTTATATGATAAGCAGTATGATTTTGTCAAGATTAGTTGACACATTTTCCTCAAGGATTTTGTACCCTATGCTGCTTCTTTCAGGGAATCATAGTATTGCTGTCGT
>NZ_JAOQJU010000045.1:0-16489 GCF_025567385.1 Dorea acetigenes | reverse complement strand
AAACGACAGCAATACTATGATTCCCTGAAAGAAGCAGCATAGGGTACAAAATCCTTGAGGAAAATGTGTCAACTAATCTTGACAAAATCATCCTGCGGTCTTTCGTGTCATTCTGGCGTGTTTCCTGCGATACCACTTTTTCTACATTCTGCCTATGTACTGGCTGTGCAGGTTGGGTCGCTTTCTTATCAGAAGCACTAGAAGATAACGGACGTTCTTTGATAACATTTGTCTTGACTGGTTCACTTACTTTTGAAGCTGGAGCTGTGGCAGGACGTTTGATTTCCTGCATTTTTTCCGCACTCGGCTTTGGAATGGTTGAAGCTGTGGCTGGTCGCTCATGGGGACGGGTAGCTCCCATTGTCGCTGATCCGTCAGCCTTTCGCTGTGTCTGCCTTGCTTCTTGTGCCTTTTGAAGCTCCATACGTTTGTCAGCGATATTCTGTCTATGCCGTGCCTGCTTTTCCAAGCGTCCCGTCTGTCTGGACTGCTGTTCCTGCACCATGCCACGCTTGAAGTCGGACACGCTGGACTTTGCTTTTTCCTTTGCGGAATATACCGCATAAGCGGTCTGTGTCGGCATATCCTTGATATTCTCTTTGGCAGCATTTGCCTTGTCTTTCACTTTATTTTTCGTATCTAAGACAGCACCCACCTTTGAGCCTGCACGCTGTCCCATGCTGGAAGTGGTATTGCCCCGATTTTCTTTAGAAGCCGTATTTTTTCTTTCGGCTCTCTTTCCAGCAACGGCACTTCCAGCTACCGCACCAGCGACACCGCCCGAAATACCGCCAGCACTTACCGCCCTTGCAATACGGTGTTCCATACGCCTAGCCCGATGTCGCATAAACAGATACGGTCTGCGGAAAATTCTTCGTCCCATGCTTTGACTGTCATTAGCGTTCAAAGAGAACATACTCATTAAATCGCCCAGCTTCATGTAGATACCAGCGAAACATACTATCTGCAAGAACGCCACCATAAAGAACGGGTAATCCGTGGAAATGTTATAAAACATACTGGAAATGCTGAACGCCACCGTTACAATAAGCGTTATTCCTGCCCGTGTCATTATGGTATTAAACACCCTCACGATTGCCTGCTTTGCTATGCTTTCATAGCTCGGTATCATAGAGAGCAGAAAACTAATAGGCAAGAACATAGCGAAAATGATAAAAAGTATCTGGCTGAACAACATCATACCCGTAAGCAAGAATACAAATATTGTTATCCCTAAATTGAAGAACAGTAGGAAGAATACCATGCCTAAACGGTTTACAACCTGCGGTATCGTCAGATTGTTGTTGTCGTTGTCCTCGATTTCTGTTTTCACGACTTCCTCTCTGGTTTTTCCGTCCTCGTCCTCTGGGCTTGCCGATACAAGAGCTTCTACACGGTCTGTCCCGATTTCCTCTGCATTGCTGTTCCCGAATTGCAGAAGTAGCCACGGCTGTTCCACTTGAATAGAAAATAAGCTGTCCCGTATCAAGTCCACGCTGTCCTTGCCCTCGCTGTCAGAGTTGGGGAGCATGATTTTTGTTCCCAAGTCCAAAGAAGCGGTACTGATGTCTGATGAAAATTCATTTATCTTCTTGATGTAATCGGGAGCATAGGCGATAAACGAAGCGGACAGTACAAACACCACCACAAAGTTAATAACGGCGTGAAGTGCCTTGCTGGTTTCCCGTTTTATAAGTCCCGTATAGGCAACATAAAGTCCCACCACTAAGATAATGAGAAGCAGGAAACCAACATAGAAGCCAGTAGAAGAAAAACCGTTCTGCGTTACGCCTGCAAGGGTCTGTATGCTCTTTCCGATACTGTCTGCCATATCATTGATGAAGTCCAGCTTATAGGCTTCCTGCACCACATAGCCCGTTGCGTTAGATAAGTAAAGGCTTATCGTCCAGACAAAGTTGGTAATGCAGTAAAGCCCATACTGCACCGATTTTCCAATACCGTCCAGCCAGTTCCACGGAAGCCACGACCAGCTATTATCCACATAAAAATCAAGCTGGTAGTTGGAAAGGGGATATTTTGAGTAAAGATTTTCTGCGTTTATGGTATCGTCCACAAGCCCCGTCGCATGAGCCACCGTCCCCAGAAGTGAAAGCAGGATAATGGAGAGTGCCACCACGAACAGAGCCATTTTGAGAAAGTGGAAAATCTTCTTTTTTGTGAACGCACCTTTTATCCTTTCTTTCATCACTCCACCTCATTTCTCTGTACGGGCGGTCTGGTATCAAAGGCGTGTAGCAGTTCTTCAAAGACTGGGTGTATCTGCACCACACCGACACGTCCGTATAAGTCCTGCAATAAGCATTGTCCGTTCTCCAAATCACGCAAGCGTTTCTGGTTGTTCTCGTCGTCCTTGTCGATACCGAAAAATTCTAAGGTCTGTTTTATCTCGTTGATGTCAGTAGAACGGAAAGCGAATTTTAAGCCGATATTGTTTTTCAGACTTTCTTTTGACACGTCGCCAGAGGATTGTGTAACGAAATAAACGCCTGCCTGCATAGCTCGTCCAGCACGAACCAGCTTATTTGATAAGGTTTCGCCTTGTGCCACATTTAAGAACGCCCACGCTTCGTCCAAATCGACAATCTTAAAAATACTTCTGTCCGAATGGATAAAATCAAGGGCAAAGGTACTAATCACAATCAGCATAGACACCGACAATAATTCAATGGTCGTGTATTCCTCAAAGGTCGTGTCCTTATCTGGTAATACTAAGTCCGCTACTTGAATGATATTGAGCTGGTTATCCAGACTGATAGCATTTTCCACCGTACCGTCTGAAAACAGCAGGTGTGCAAAATCGTAGTCCGTGAAACTGTCGATATGGTCTGCGATATTTCTTGATATGGGTGTATCTTCACAGCGTAGCTCTTCTATCACATGGAGCAAGCCCCGACTGTCGCTCTGGGTAACGGAACGAACCGCTTTTCGTAACACGGGGAATTTTTCGCCGTCCCTAGAGGAAATACCAGTAAGGAATGTCAAGATGTCGATTGCCAGACTTTCAGCGTCTTTGACATTCTTCATAATCACAAATGGGTCAAGAAGTCCTGCATTGTCCTTGTCGCTGGTAAGGTTTACGATATTGATTTCATGGGCGATTTCTGGAAGCGTTTCTTTCCAGTTGCCACGCTCTGATTTTGGGTCTAAGATAACCGCTTGTCCCCCAAAGAGAACCGAATAATACACCAGAAGATTGTTGCAGAACGACTTCCCACCGCCAAGCGAACCGACAAAAGCAGAAGCTAACGCGTTGGTAACTGTACCTTTCACACCTTGACTGGCAAGGGACGGTTGCAGGTACACATTTCTTCCCGTATCAACGGAATAGCCCATATAGATACCCGTAGTTTCCCCTAACTGCTGTGTCGCACCAAAACCAAGCCCAGCCAAGAAGTCTGATTTTACATACTGCACATAGTCATTGATATATCGCTTGCTGGCTGGTAAAAATTCAGAATGAAGCCCCAGCATATCCCCAGCAGGACGTACCAGTTTTACATTCAAATCGTCGTAAAAGTCCTTGACTTCATCACAACGGCGTTTTAATTCGTCCAAATCGTCAGCCGATACACGCACCACATAAGAGAGCTTATACATACTTTCTTTTGTCTGGTCTAAATCCGTTTCCAGCTCGTCCACGCTGTCTAATGCGTCCACCACATTTGAGCTTGTTTCGCTTCCAGCTTGATAGGCGTGATTATCCAAATCTTTCAATTCTTTTTTCTTATTGCGGACTGTCGTTAATGCTTTTCGGTTTTCCACGATTTCTACATTCATGGAAGTATCAACTGGAAAGGTAAACTGCTGTTGCTGGAAATAGAAGATTTCAGAGGACGGAAAATCAAGCTCCCCGACAATCGCATTGACGGTAAAATAGGACACATAACTTTCTTTGTCCTCATGTTCCAGTCTTAAATATCGCTGGCTTTCTTCAATCACACACCTTGTCGGACGGATAAGGTCGTAGTATTTTATCAGCGTTTCTTTCTTATAGTTTTTCTTTGGTAGCTGGTACTCATAATCTTCATAGGCGATACCGTCCCTGCCGTAAAGATGTTCCATGAGATAGCCAAAATCATTGATTTCCAAGCGACGCACCTTAAAGCGACGGGAGATTTTATTTTCCAGTAACTTTTCCATTTTCATGTAACGGTTGATTTCATCATTCGGCATGGAAACAAAATCATTCATCAGCGTGTGGTTCACTTCATGGAGAAATTCCGTGAACGTCAGCCACGCCGATTTTTTGATGTTCTTCAGATTGAGCTGTTCTTCCGTAACCATGAGCTTAAAGCCAAGAAAAAAGCGGTAGTCCACTTGATTGTCCCCAATCATAGATACTAACGCTTCGGTCTGTTCGTCTATCTTCTGATAGGCAACTTCCTTTAATTTTCCAGTTACCAGCTTCTTTGACTGCTCCTGCATACTGCGGATTGAGCTTTCTGTGGCAATCTGCAACGCATGAATTTTACCCTCACGGGACTGTGCAATGAGCTGTCGAAAGCTGTCATGCACGATAAATTTCTGCTCTGCGGATAGAAAAGAATAGTTGTACGGTATCAGCTCATAATAGGCAAACACTTCATTGTCCTTGTTCCAGACAAGGTTATTGTCAATATATTTTATCGGGAACATAGTTCACACTCCTTACTGCCGTGATTGTTTCATTCAAGGTCTGCTTATGCAGTTTTACGGCTTTTCCTGCATAAGTGATTTTTGGTCGCAGGGCATAGGTTATCTGTGATTTCAAAAAGCTGTACGGCTTCTTTCCGTCAAAGGTTTTCTGCGACATAAACCAAGTGAGAGCAACGGGAATACCGAAGTATTTGAGAAACGCTCCCTCTATCATGGAAAGTGGGGGAATATCCCCAAACAGAATGATGATAAATTCCGTAATCACAAACCATGTAATCTGTGTAAAAGTAACGGGAAAGGGCAAGTTAAAGTCATTGATTGCATATAAGACTTTTTCTACGTTCCAGATACCCGTGTAGCTTTTAATCTTTTTCAAGTTCTTTCAGCTCCTTTCGTAAGTTTCTAAATAGAAAAGGACAGCCATGTTTCAGACTGTCCCTTAAAAGAGAAATACGCTGTCAGTAGCAACAATGCTTGTCGCAGATCTTCCAGCGTTAATATGGTATCTCGCACATACCTCGGCTTGTTTCAATAAAGCAACCGCCCATATCCAAATCTCGCCCGTAGGCTTCATAGTCAATGTAGTTCTGCAAGCTGGGTGGAATATCCCCAAGTGCCTGCAATTCGTCTATGTAGTAGTAGGCAACGTCTGTCATGGTTTCACAGTCGGGATAATAATAAATATCGTCCTTGTGTTCCACGACTTCTTCCAGCGTCCCGTAGTGGCTGATAAATTCGTCCAGACACTCTACGATATAGTCGGGAAGTTCCTCTATCATTTCATACATCTCATTGAGTTCTTCAATAGAAACATACTCGCCAATCGCAATAGGGAAGTTGTCGGTATCATGGATAGCGTATTCCTCATACTGTTCATTCAAGCCGATTTTTTCTTTTACATCTTCCTCGTCAATAGGAAATGTGAACCAAGCACCGACTAAATAGCCCTCATTGTATTTGCCAAGATTAGCAATGTAAACCGCCATATCATCAATCATAAGCACCACCTCATTTCCTACTCTGGCAGTTCAAAGATACCGTGTTCTGTTACTAAAAATTTCCCGTGTTCCTGCAAGTGAGAAGCATAGGCTTCAAAGTCAAAATAGTAGGCTTGACAGTCCTCGGATAAATGTTTGAACGTCGGGTCGTTCATCAGCTTTTGCTTTGCAACATCTATCATGCTTTTGCAGTTGGGATAAACCGTAATCACGTTCCTGCAAATATAAAGTGCTTCTAAATTTTCAAACACCGTAAGTAGTGATACATATTCTTCCTGCATATCACTTGAAAGCTGGCGGTACATAAAATCTAATTCGTTGAGCTGGTACACGCTTGTATGTTCGTGGACTTCATCAGCATAAGGCAACACCTTTTCGATAATACGGTAATCCCCACTTTCTGCACCGACACCTAACTTTTCTTCAAACTCGGCAACATCTATCGGCAGTTCAAACCAGTATGATATTGTTTCTTCGCCAGTTGTTCCTTTCGTTTCCACCAGCACCCTTGTTTCCTGCATTGTTCCTCACGTCCTTTCTGTTGTTTCATCACATCTTGTAAGGTCTGGTACGACATACCAAACACATACTTTGAAAAATCTTCTAACTGTCTTTCTTCATAGTCGGCAGGGTTCAGTCGTTTCATTTCCTGCCACACCTTACGCTTGTAAGAGGGCAGGTCGGAAATGTATTCACAGCCGACTTTTGCCTGCATATCCTTAAAAATATCGTTCATGTCATCACTCCAATCTGATTTTAGGTAAGAAAAAAGCAGTCAATCCTAAGACTAACTGCTTTATGTATATGGATATAATTTGATTAAGTTTTAAAACCAGTTTGTTTTTTCATCTCTAAATTGAGGGTTATCGCTGTGTTGATATGGATTATAGTTATTCAGATTGCAACCATATTCTTTTAATGATTTGATTTTGTTATCTTCTGTCCATTCAATTAAGGAAATACCGTCAAATTCTTCAACGCTTCCCGTATTCATTTCATTTTTAAAATACCATTCTACGACAGTTTGATTTTCTTTATGAAAGAACTGTTTAATATCCCAAATAATGACTTTACCACGAGTATTCCATTCATTAAACCAATGTTTTACTGTTTTAAGATTTTCATATTTAGGACACCAGCTTTCCGTATAAACAACATCTTCTGTAAAAATTTTATCCATTCCTAAGTCTTGCTGTTTCAACCACATATCAAACCATAAACGAATAATTTTTTCTCTCTCATTCAAAATAGAACACCTCGATTACTTCTTTTTTCACATTATAGCACCCATACATCAGCCCCACAATAAAATTTTATGCACCGATAATCTTATTGAACAGCTCTAACAGTACATCTTTCACACCGCCAGCATTGAATACCAAGCCGACAGCAATCAAGGCAACTACCAAAAAGCCGATAAGTTTGGAAAACTCACGCTTGAACCCTAAGTAGATACCGATAACCACAATCGCCATAAGCACTAAGCTCTGTGCGTTTGATAAAAACCATTGATACAAATTTTGTCCGAAATTCATTTAATTGTCCTCGCTTTCTTTTAATTGTTTCATTTCATAGTCAGCTTCTTTGCCGACATTCAAAATACACATCAAGACTACACCGATACCCATTCCCATAGATACCAGCAGGAAATCTTTTAATAATACCCACATTTTTATCACTCCTAACTTTCTACTAAATCTTTTGCAGGGGTCGTCTGCTGTTTGATTATCATTTCATGCTTTTCTGTGAGCTTTGCCTGCTGTTCGATTGTTTCCATGTAATCTGTACCATTTCCCTTATCAATCTTTTTCAGCATTTTCAAGGTCGGTGCTACCTGCCGTTGTACCCAACGCAACGTGCGGTCTAAGGTGTACGGCTCTGGCTTTGTCGTCAGCTTCAAGCTCTGTCTGTTATCGCCGATAAACCAAGCCCAGCGGTCATTGAGTTTCCAGTCGCTTTTTCGTTTGTCGGGTTCTTCATCAACAAACCGCACATACTGGTTGATGATAGAAAAGGCGGTCTGCTCTGCGTCATAATACGTCAGCAAATCTCGTACTGCATAATAGGCTCGTTCATTTCTAAGCCGTATCTCAAAACGGTTAATAATATCGGCTTCTTCCAGCGGTATCCCGAACTTGACGTACTGCTCATAGTCCTTTTCATAGATACAGAAATACACATCGGATTTCAGCGAACCAAGATAAAGGGTACGCCCCATATATTCTCTGTCGTCCTCTCTATGCTTGATAAGCTCGCCCGACAAGTAAAACTTGTAACTTCTGGACTTTCCGATATATTCCCGTTTCCTGCATTTTTCCGCAAGCTCTGGAATATCCAAAATGCCCATATGGTCGTTGATAGCAAGGTCGATACGCTTCATAACACCACCGTCTACGAGTGCGTCCATGAGAAAGTCATACCAGCTTCTTTCCTGTGCCAGCAAGTAACTTTCAAACTGTCGGCAACCTCGCCCCTTTAACTCTAAAAGGACACCCTTTTCTTCGTCAGCCGACGTATAGATAAAGATGTCCCCTAAAGAATAATGCTCCGTATAACTGTAATGTCCGTAATCTTCATGGAGCATATAGTTGATATTCAGTTTTAATATATCTTTGATGATGTGCTGTATATCCAGCGTGGGAAAACGGATTTTTACATAATCAAACAGCATGGTAAGCGGTGCTTCTGGATTGAACTTTGCCAGTTCCTTTTGCAGAGTATTAAGAAGTTCCTTTGACGGCTTCATTTTTCCGCTTTCTATCTTGTTGAGATATTCCCTTGTGATACCAGAAGCCAACGCCAGCCTGCCTTGTGAGATACCGTAAGCAATCCGTTTCTCCCGTAATTCTTTTATTCCTTGTTCTTCATTCAGAACCATACCCCCAATCTGTAAAGTGTGAAGTTTTTTAAGGCGACTTCACATCTGAATTTTGCAAGGAAACTATGCGATAAGCCTTATGTTTCCTATGTTTTTTGTCTATTGTCCATTTGCAAACGTACCCCTCTGTTAGATACCGAGGGGTTTTACCTGCTGGCGTGGCTTCGCCACACCAGCAACGGCTAGTCCGTGCCGTCGCCTTTCGCTTCGCACGTCGCCGTCACGTCCTGCCTTGCTTGTGCAAGAGAACCGATAGTCTGCAAAAAATCATGTCCTTTCGGGACTAAAGGCGTATAAAATTCACTTATAACACTTGTTCCCACATCACAATAGCCACGCCCCTTGATACGCTTCTGGAAAAACTGCTTTTTCACATCTGAACCAAACAGCATACCGTAACCTAATTCGCTGATACGCCCAAGTCCCACACGGAAATTGAAGTTATCTCTGATATCATCTGAAAAATACTTTGCGTCTGGACGCTGGCAGGCAACAATAAGGAAATAACCTGCTTGTCGCCCTAACATAACGATTTTCTTTAACTGGCTAAGTAAGCTCACGCTTTCTTTTGTCCCCAACATTTCAAAAAACGCCACATATTCATCAAAGATAAGAAAGCAGGGTGGAAGTCCCAGATAGGCGTAGTTTTCGCCCGTCTTATAGTTCGGGTGTTGCTTCATTTCCTCACTTCGCCGTACCATGCCCTCATAAAAGGCATTGACGCATTCAATCATTTCTTCTTTGGTGTGATAGACATTAGGCATGACTGTTCCCAAGTCTGCAAGGTCGCTGTTCTTAGGGTCTAAAATGTAAAGGATAGCGTCAGTATGCAGTAGGGCTTCAATGAGCGTCAGCAGAAAATAGGTTTTACCGCCACCAGTCCCACCAGCAATCAGAGCATGAGGAAGTGCGTCATATTCCCAGACAAGATTTTTCATCAGTCTAAGACAGCCGTTCTCTGCACGTACTTCATTAATGGTAATACGGTTCGCTATCATATCATAAAGCAGAGTATATTCGATATATCCGTCATGCAAGGTCTTGTCGGTCAGCTCACAATACAAACCACTTTCCAATTTATCCTCTAACCGTAAAAGCTGGTCTTGATATTTTCCCAACGTGATTTCACAGCGGATATGGAGCAGTCCCTTTTCCATTTGATAATAAATCTTCGGAAACCAGACGATTTTTTCCCTTGATCTGCTTTGCAGGTCAGTAAAAAAACCGCTGTCTTGTACGGTATCGGCTTCATACCACTTATTTTCCAACACCATTCTTGCCAGCTTTTGACGGTGCAGGAGCTTCTTGAAACTGTCGTAACAGAAGCGGTAATACAGAAAAGCGACCAATACACAAGCACCAGTCGCTATCAGTATGGTTATGAAGTTGTAAGGGGAGAGTGTCAAGCCATTCTCTAACAAGCTGAAATGCTCCCAATCGGTACGCATGAGCTGTTTCATATTCAGTAGCAGGAGAACCGCCACAAATATAAACAGAAGCGTTCCTATGGAAAAATGGTAAACAAGGTGCTTGTCGCTGGCTCTGATACGGTGTCCTTTATTCCAAATCTTACGCATAAATCAATCACTCCTTTCTGGGTACGAAAAAAGCAGTCAATCATAAGACTAACTGCTATAAAAAGTTATTTTCACAAATCAAACACAATGCAAATATTAAGCATTTCATTGTTATACTCGGCTGAAATTGTACCATTCATCTTTTCAACTAATGCTTTTGAAATAGACAATCCCAGTCCAGTTGAATTTCTAGCATTATTAACTGTATAAAATCGGTCAAATAATTTTCCAACTTCTATTTCAGTCAAATTTGAAGCATGGTTTATAAAATGAATTTCTCCATTTTCAAATAATGTAACTTCTAAATCACCATTACTGTACTTGACCACATTATTCAATAAATTTGCAAATATTCTTGATAATGCGGAACGGTCAAGATTACGAACTATCTTTTTCTGTGGAATGATAATCTTAGGAGAAATTTGCTTTTCTTTTAAAATTGTATAAAATGAAGCGATACTTTCCTCTAATACATTGTTAATAGTAATAGGTTCAATTTTTAAATCTTCTTCTGAAGTTAAAATCACAGAATAACGAAATAATTCTTCTGTTAGTTGTTTTAGCATTTCTGTACGATTTTTTATGACAGCAATATATCTATTCACTTTTTCACTTTTTTCTTCTTGTTCAAGTAAATCCAAATAGCCATATATTGCGGTTAGCGGTGTGCGTAAATCGTGAGAAACATTTGTAACAGCATTTTTTAATTCTATATCGCCTTTTTGAAATTTTCTGCGTTCAGCTCGGAGCTTTCGTAGCTGGATATTTATTTCATTTGCTAAATGACACATATATTTATCGTTGCTTGAAATATCAATCAGAGTATTACTATCGGTTATGAGCTTTTCAGCGAATGAACATTCTATTTCTTTTGCAGATTTTCGTAATAAATGTATCTTGATAAGTAACAAGACAATCACTAAAATCAGTCCACTTATGAAAAGCCATAACCATAGCATAATTTTTCACTCCTTTACTTTAAATCTTTTTTCTTGAAAATCCAAACACCTGCACCAGTTGTAAGTATAACGATTACTAAGGAATATATAGGCAATCGTGTTAAATTAACAACTTGCATTGTTGAACATTGAATTGCTTGACCGCCTGGATTTACATCATAAATGAATTGCACAATTTCTCGTTTTGTTCCGTCTAAATATTTTGGATTTTCCATTTCTTGAGCTGTGTTTTCTCCATTTTCTCCTATCGAATAAGCTGGAATAGTTTTTGGAGCGTCCAACATTCTATTACACATTGCACCAGCAAACAAAAGCCCAAATGAAAATAGAATACAAGCTACTGCAATAATAGCTTTATTTTGAGAGAGCATTGCTACAAGTGTGAAAAGAGAAGCAAATGTAACTGATAAAACCAAGACAGTTATTCCTATCATTACAATCATTTTCATATCAGCAACAAAAAATCCAAGTAAAGGAATTCCAACGCTGAGATACGGAACAAAAAACACAATACACATTGTAATTGCAATAATAGAACAAGTTACCATATTTGATAAATAAATAGTTTCTCTTTTCTGTCCTACGATAATTTTGTTTCTGATTGTTCCGTCATTATGTTCTGTACCGATAAAAAGACTACAAAATACAGCAAGAATAATTCCTATGAACAATGCACACATGAAAAATCCATTGTCAAGATTATTGATATATCCAGACTGTTTCATATCCCTATATCTCAATAGTGGGCTAGCTATTCCAATCACAAACATAAAAGCTAATGAACCCCTAAAACATTTATTTTTCCTTAATCGAAAGAAATTAGCAGATAATAATTTATTCATGTCTTGCACCCCCTACCAAGCTAACAAAATAACTTTCTAAACTTTCATCATGTTCATGTATCGAAATAACTTCACAATCTTTTTTGGATAATTCTGTCGTTAATTTTGAAATATTAACTTTTTCAAAAATATCCGCTTCTGTATTAGAAAGTATTTTATATTCAATGTTCATAGTGTCTAAAACATAAGCAAGGGTTTTTGTGCTTGATACTTTTAAATGAGTACATTTTCGGCATTTACTTTCCAATTCAATAGAGCTAATCTGTTTTATCATTTTACCATTGTCAATAAAGCCATAGTATGTTGCCAGTTTTGATAGCTCGTCTAATATATGACTAGAAATCAAAACGGTAATTCCATGTTCTTGATTGAGCTTCAAGATCAATTCCCTAATTTCTATAATTCCTTGTGGGTCAAGTCCATTGACTGGCTCATCAAGAACGAGAAAATCTGGCGAACCTGCAAGAGCAACCGCAATACCTAGTCTTTGACGCATACCAAGAGAAAAATTTTTTGTTTTTTTATTTCCCGTATTTTCAAGACCAACTAATTTTAATATTTCGGAAATTCCATCATCAGAGGGAATACCTAATACTTTGTATTGCTCCTTTAAATTTTCATACGCTGTTAAATCAACATAAATTGACGGTGTTTCTACGATTGCTCCCATTCTGCGACGAGATTTTGTAATGTCCTTATCTATGTGCTTTTTGCCATAAAGAACATAGTCGCCAGATGTAGGCTCTTGTAAACCACATATCAACCGTATAAGAGTTGTTTTGCCTGCTCCGTTTTTGCCGATAAGACCATAAATCGAACCTTTAGGCACATTCATTGATAAGCCGTTGAGTGCTTTAAAATGCCCGTAGTTCTTACATAAAGAATTTGTTTTAAGAACATATTCCATGATTTTTACCTCCTGTTTTCTGATATAGTTATTCTATCTTGTAAGAGTAAAGAAAGCGGTAAAGAAAACAGTAAAGAAACAGTAAAGATTTATTCTGTTCTCATTTTAAATCCAATTCCCCAAACAGCTTCAATATAATCTTTTCCACTTATATCACGAAGTTTTTTTCTTAAATTACTAATGTGCATTTTTAATGAGCTTTCAGTACAGTCTGGTGTGTCCTCACTAATTTTTTCTAAAAGAAATGACTTTACAATAACTTGCTTCGGATTTTGTATTAACAATTTCAAAATAGCATATTCCGTTCTCGTCAGTTTTACTTTTTTGTCCTCTATGAACACTTCATAAGTAAATGTATCCAATGTAATATCTTCAAATTCTAATGTTCTGTTTAATGAGGGTGTTTTAACTCTAAGTGCAACAGTAATTCTTGCCAATAATTCTTTTGTATCAAAAGGCTTAGTAACATAATCAACTGCACCACCAAGTAAAAGAGATACCTTATCTTCAACATCTACTTTTGCACTCATAACAATAATGGGAATATCTGATATTTGTGGTAATAATTCTTCCCCAGACAATCCCGGTAACATTAAGTCTAGCAAAATCAAATCTGGTTTTGTATCTGCTAAAAATAATAATGCTTCTGTACCAGAGTAAGCATGGGAAACCATATATCTTTCATGTACTAAAACTTCGTCCAACATTTTGTTTATATGAATATCATCATCAACAATTAAGATATGCTTCATTTTCATCACTCCATTATATTTGATATGAAATAATTATACCGTTATGCAGTATGCTCTACAATATAATTTTTACTCGGCAATCCTATTTTTTCTGTTGTCCCTGCGGTGTAGGGTTCTGTGGATTACCTGCGTTCTGATTGCCTTTATTCTTCAACACAATATCCTCTGCCTTTACATACCAGTCCACATCTGCACCTGTATAGGTTTTTCGTGATACCGTATCGGCTACTGGATTGACAAGTTCCACAACTGCATTGTACGGAAATTCCCTTAACGGTACTTCTGGCGGTACGGACACGGGGATAATTCCACCATGCAGACTGCACTTCAAATCATAGATACGCTTTTTAAGCTGGGTACTCGGTGTCCCGTCCTCATTCTGCAAGAACACATCACGCACCGCTGTAAATTTTAATTCTCCAAATGTTTTCTCTTTGTCAATAACAAACCCGTTTGATAATCTCATAAATGCTTCACTCCTTTACTTTTCTTCAACTGCTACAATATCATCAGCAAGCAACACATAATCGGTATGTCCCATATCCCCGATTGCGTAACCTCTGCCGTATAACTTCGGATTGACAAGTTTTACTTTCTGTTCATACTTGAAATGCTTTTCGCCAGCCTGCACGGGAATTTCCACCACAACATTTTCCCCTCTCTGCACATCTGAATAAAGGTTATAGCTTCTTCTTGCGAAAAATCTGCGGTTATCTTTATCTCTGTCAAAAACATGGTCGCTTTCGCCTGCAAATTCAAGAGTTCCAAAAGACTGTGCCATATCTGGCACGACATATTTCATTTCCATATTGTTTTACCTCGTTTCTTTCTATTTTTGATAAGTTTTTTGATTGTGATTTCTTATTCTGGCGGTTCGGGAAGTACCAGCAATCCCACCGATAGTAAAGGGTAAAATCAATGCTTACGCACCCTTGACTATCCGTGTTCTTGCAGGTTGTTGGCAGACAAGCCAGAATAAGCGGAAGTCTGCCGTTTGACAGCTTCGGCGGAGAGCGTGATTTTCCTTTTCTCATACCATTACCGCCTTATGATTTCTTCATTTTACGGCGTTTGTAGAAGAAGATACCTGCCAGTCCAGCACCAGAAGTTAAAAGAAGTACAAGCAGTTCGTAAAGGTTGGTGTTATCGCCCGTTTTGGGACTGTCGCTAGGTCTGCTAGGCTTTTCTGGTGTCTGTGGTGTTTCGGGTTTCTCTGGTTCTTTTGGGACTTCTGGTTTTTCCTTAAAGGTAATTGATTTTGTCAAGATTAGTTGACACATTTTCCTCAAGGATTTTGTACCCTATGCTGCTTCTTTCAGGGAATCATAGTATTGCTGTCGTTTGACCATAGGGGGAAGCCCTCCATTGGCGGAGCAGATCCTTCGGTTATTCCAGTAGCTGATGAAATATCTCCAGATGATCGTCCTGAGTTCATCCGTGGTCATTTTTTCCGTATCATAACGGTCATACAGCAGTTCGGATTTCATCCTTGCCCACATACTTTCGCAGCGGGCATTATCGTGGCATCTGCCGCCTGCGCTGTTCATACTTTGCTGTATGCCGTACTTCTGGACAGCATTCCGGTAAAGCTGGCTGGTGTACTGGCTCCCCCTGTCGCTGTGGATAATGGCTCCACGGATACCGGGGTACGCATTAGCAGTATTTTCCAGTGTCTGCACACATAGCGGCGCCTTCATGTTGGTATCCATCGCCAGGCCGATCACGCTGGAATCAAAACAGTCAAAAACAGCAGAAACATACAGTTTTCCATCACTGGCTTTAATCTCTGTGATATCTGTGACACATTTGCTTAGCGGCTCCTCCGCATGGAAATCACGCTTTAAGAGATCGTCTGATTTTCTGGCTTCCCTGTCCGCCTTTGTGATTCCGTTTGGCTTGCGTCTGGGATGATGGCTGATTCCGATCTCTTCCATGATGCGGTAAACGGTGCGTTCGCTGGGAATATCCACATTTTCCGGCTGCTTCAATGTCAATGCCTGATACATGCGGATACGGCCATAAGTATCATTGCATTCATCTTCCGTGAGAATCTCCTTCATGGCATCCGCCAGTGGCTGATATTTCCACGGGCGGTCTTTGTTTGCAAGATACTGGTAAAATCCCTGTCTGCTGACATGAAGGATCCTGCAGAAAAAAGCGATATCCCCTTTTAATTCGCCGCCTTTCGTTTGTAATGCAATAAACTTCATTCTTTCGTTTTTGCTGACTTCAGACGGCTCGCGGCGAAAAAAGCACTGGCTTCCTCCAGAAAGTCGTTTTCTTTCTTCAAACGGCGGTTTTCTTTCTCCAGTTCCTTTACCTGCTGGCGGAGCTTTAGGAGTTCCTCGTTAAGCGTCATAGCGCTTTGTGGGGTCTGTGAGCCAGCTCCAAGGTCAAGATTGCCAAGACGGTTAGCCCGTACCCAGCCATACATGGTGTTCTTTGGGATTCCCAGTTCTTTAGCGGCCTTAGCTTGTCCGATTTCTTTGGCGAGCTTCACTGCTTGTACTTTGTATTCGTGGTCATATTGTCTGTTTTCTGCCATTTTGTTCACTCCTTATTCTCTAGATTATATCTCAAATCCTTGAGAATGGGGTGTCAACTTTTTTTATACCACATCAGCCTATCCTCTTTACAGGCGAGAACTTCCGAAAGGAAACGGCACAAGCCAAGCTCAATGGACTAAAAGAACTGTTGAAGTAAAAGGAGTTGCCTATGACAGAAAACAAACAGAATAACAATGACCGCACCGACCGCCGTCCGGACTGCGTGACGGAGATCCGCATGGGTAACACCGTGCTTGTTGTGTCCGGCTTTTTCAAGAAATGATTTTGTCAAGATTAGTTGACACATTTTCCTCAAGGATTTTGTACCCTATGCTGCTTCTTTCAGGGAATCATAGTATTGCTGTCGTTTGACC
>NZ_JAOQJU010000044.1:0-20554 GCF_025567385.1 Dorea acetigenes | reverse complement strand
ATCACTAACATATCTGCAATTTTCAAGGTTCATCTGAGCCTATTTTTTTAACTCAGTTTTTTCATAGATTACTTGACACTACCTCAAACTCCTTAAATTCAATTCCTACAACATCACCATCCGCTCCAATATCTCCTGATAGAATTCACCGCTCCCCCCTTTCCTCTTTAAATCTTCCAAGATTACTCCGTCCTTTAAGAAAATAATGCGCTTGCACTGGCTTGCCACCTGAGGGTCATGGGTAACCATGACGATAGTTTTTCCCATCTTTTCATTGATATTGATGAATTCGTCTACGACGATTTTGCCGGACTTGGAATCCAGATTCCCCGTAGGCTCGTCTGCCATAATCAGATCCGGGTTATTAATCAGCGCCCTGCAGATTGCCACTCTTTGCTTTTCGCCGCCCGACAGCTCATAAGGATTCTTCGCAAGCAGATGACTGAGCCCGAATTGTCCGGCAAGCTGTTCTGCCCGTTTTACACAACTGTCTGCTTCCGCCTTATCCAGAATCATAGGCAGCATAATGTTTTCTTTCACCGACAAGCTATCCATCAGATAAAAATCCTGGAATACGAAACCAATTTCTCTCCGTCTGATATCTGCCAGCTCATCCGTCCACAATTTCTCCGTATCCCGCTCTTTAAAATAGACATTTCCATCTGTAGGTTCATCAATTAATCCCAGCACTTTAATCAAAGTTGTCTTGCCACAGCCGGATTTCCCCATAATCCCCACAAATTCTCCTTCTTCTACCGTCAGAGTAATTCCCTTTAATACCCGGATATCGTCCGGCTGTTCCCGTTTGCTTCCGGATTTGGAATAATTTCTGACCAGATGATTCGTTCTAATGATTTCTCCCATGATGTCCCTCCACTTTTCTTAAAATATACCGCTCAATCCATTTCACTCCCAGCCATTGTATCGCCGCATATAGCAGATAAATCACCGCTTCTGCTTTCAGATAATTGATACAATCTGCTTGCGTATACATACGTATTCTCCAAAGGATTGCTGTAAATACAAATGTAATCACGGTTGCAATTGTAAACGGTATCCAGAAAAAACTCTGGATTTCTGATTTTACGGCTTTTATTCTTTCCTTTTCCCGCATTCCCATGGATTTCAAGAATTCCTGTTGTTTTTTCTTTTCATTCATCTCCGATTCCGCCTTCATGTAGAGAAGGATAATCGTCACACTTGTCAGAATAACCATAATAAATATACTGATTGCTATATGCATGAAACGCTCGGCTTTTATCTGCTCCATCTGTGCATCTTTCGAGTACCAGGACTGCACCACCCGGTCATACTGAAAATCAAAAAAGTGATTGTCCGCAAAGCTTTCCAGTTCTTTCTCTACCTGTATTTTCTGATCTGCCGGAACATTCATCAGCACCAGCCTGTCCGGCCAATGATGGAATGTAACATCTTCCACAGCCTCACCCTCGGCAAGAGGATCTCCGGTCAGGCAATTGGTGTATTTCCAATCTTCTTTTACCGTCTCAAAATATGCGTCCGAGAAAACAACGATATTTTCATGCTCTCCCTGCTGCAGATTTCCAACCAGGTAACCCCTCGCAGAACCTACGATCGTCCTTGGAACGAAAATTTCTTCCCGTCGGACAAAGTTATAACTCAAAACAGGCTGTCCGATATGCAGACGTGGTGTAACACGATCCGCATAGTAATCCAGCGGATGGGCAGCTACACTTTCATCCTCCTGATAAATCACATAAATCTCACTACCATCTTTCTCAAGGTTCAGCTCTTCCGGCTTCCAGCCGACCATCTTGCACAACGCCCGGTAGGTGGATTCTGATATCCCTATATTCTGCCCCTGGGGCAGCATACATTCTCTTATATCATCCGGCATGGATGAATTGTCTACACTTGTAACCCGTACCATAGGAAAAATGCTGACCTCTGCGCCATAAGTGTCTTCCATTTCCCGGAAGAAATCCTCTTCCTCATCCACGGCCATACATACATAATCATAAGGAAACATATTCTCCGGCCGCTCTGCCGATATATCGGAGGCTGCATCCCTGGCAAACACAAATAGTACACCGATATGAAGCAGTGTTATCATATAGAGATAGCGAAACGCCGTTTTAAAATGATGATAAAAATAATTCTTCTTAAGAAGGCTTCGAAAATATGCCGAAAGCTTCTTCCTTCGCGCTCTTAGGTAAAAATTCCAGAAATTTCGCAGGAAAAAATAAAGTCCCACAAACAATATGATAAATAGCTGTATTCCCTCTGCCTTCTCTCTCCTCGCAAAGCTATAAACTGCATAGACTACAAGAGCAGCGCCTATAAGCAAAAAGACCGGACTTAATTTCCCTGGCATCTTTTCTTTGAGGACGGCTTTATATCTTGCTGTTGACGCTCCTGTATCTATGTAGATATCCCTGGTCGCCATTGCCGAAATCAAATAAATAAGGAAAATAACAAGCAAAGTGAACAGATAAGTCTTCGCTGTAATACGATGGAAGGAAATAGTTCCTTCAAATCCTCTGCGGATTACAATCCGGCAGACTGCAAGAATTCCATTCCCTATTATGCTTCCTGCCACAAGCGCTATAATAGTACACACCAGAAGCTCCATTCCCACGAAAAGATAAAGCGTCATGCTGCGCATGCCCAGATTCACGAACAACGTATAACTGCTCATGTGATTCTTCAGATAGAACATAAATACGGACACAATCAGAAAGATAGATATTACGATTGCCACTACAAGAAAATTAAGCAGGATTGTCACAAGCCCCTGACCTCTTAGAAGGCTCAGGATATCCTCCGCACCCGTAATATCCGCCATCATTTCCTGCATACCGATTCCTGCAAAAACAAAACTTACCGACAGGCCTGCCACCAGAATAAAAATCCGGTAAGCCTCCCAATTTGCCTTGAAATTTTTCCAGATTACCGTGTAGAACAAAGAAGAATACTTTCCCTCAAAAGCAAGGCGTTCCTTTCTCTCCTTTTTTGCTGCCTTATCCCGCTCCTTTATCTGCCGCTGTTCTGCCGTAGATTCCTCCCATGAATCAATCATCCTGCTTCCCAACAGAAGAATCAAATGCAGAACCGCAATTATGATAATGTACAATAATGTAATCCAGTTATCAAAATAAAAAACCGGGCTAAAATTAACACTGAAAATTTGAATTCCACAGATAACAAGACTGACAGGTGATAATGGACCGACACTTTCTTTTCTGCACGTTAAGATAAGATTCAGAAGATCCACAAACTGCAGAACAATTAAAAGTACCAACTGAAATACAAAAAAATACATCATTTGTTCCAAATCCGTCCATTCCATTCCTAAGAAGCTGAAGTCTTCCATTACAACGCTCTTGAAATCGCCCGTGGAAAACATACGGAACAAATACATGTAAGTATTATAATACTTCCCATCAATCAAAATCCAGGGCAGGACAAGTATGACCTGCACAATTACCAGAACGACAGCTGAAAATTTCCTGCCTGTATGCAACCTCTCCTTCATTTCATTTCCCCCATTTCACTGCTGCTTTCTATCTTTATTTTATCATATTTTTCCCCACAAAAAAAGGACAGAAGCTTCTTCTTCCGTCCCATTTTTCTTCCTTATTTCTTATTTCTGGTTTCTGAACTGCACCGGCGTCATGTTATATGTTTTCTTAAATAACCGGTTAAAATGTTCTACATTCTGGTATCCCACAGAAAGCGCAATATTTTCCACCGTCATGCTGCTGCTTTTAAGGAGGGCTTTCGCTTTCTTCATCCGGATTTTTTTCACCAGTTCTCCGAAAGTTACACCCGACTTTTCCTTAATATATTTGGATATATATGGTTTGGATAAATAAAACTTCTCAGCAAGATCATCCAGCGTAATGTCGATATAATTCGCCTGGATATAGTTCATGATTTCAATCATTCTCTCATCCTTGCATCCTTGCGCACTGCCTATCTCTTCCAGTTTATTTACCGCAACAATCAACGCTTCAATTGATGCCCTGATAATATCCGCATCAATTCCTACACCCCAGCAGACTTTTCCTTTGCAGATAATCCCGACATAAGCTACCGCCTTAGAAGAAGAACCTTTTGTAAGGGAATGTTCTTCATAGAAGGTCAGTTCATAGCTGATATTGAAATACTGTTTAATGGCATTGCTTACTGCATCCAGACGTCCGTTACCGTTCGCCGTAATCACTCTGCTCTCGCCGCCATGATTAATCGTAACCTCTGCCGTGATTCCATCCACCTGCTTAAAATGGCACTCATCAATATGGAATACAGATTTTGTATTAATATAATTATCAGAAAATATCTGGTATACCCATTCAGGCGTAAGTTCCTTATGAGCCTTGTCTGATACATCCTTTACAAGATACCCCACTTCTTCCCGCATCTTCTGTGGAAGGTTGATTCCATGGCTCTGTTTCAGAATATAATTTACGCCGCCTTTTCCTGACTGACTATTAATCCGGATTACGTCAGAATCATACTTTCTTCCCACATCTTGCGGATCAATTGGCAGATACGGAACCGTCCAGGTGCTGCATTTTTTCTCTTCTCGCCACGCCATGCCCTTGGCGATTGCATCCTGATGGGAACCGGAAAACGCCGTAAATACCAAATCTCCGGCATAAGGCTGACGCTCATATACATGCATCCTGGTCAGTCTTTCATAGGTCTCGCGTATTTCTGCCATATTTGTAAAGTCAAGTCCCGGATCCACTCCGTGAGAATACATATTCATCCCCAGGGTAATGATATCCACATTACCGGTTCTCTCTCCATTACCGAATAAGGTGCCTTCGATACGATCTGCTCCTGCCAGTATGCCTGCTTCCGCAGTCGCCACACCGCAGCCTCTGTCGTTGTGAGGGTGCAGGCAGAGAATCACATTTTCTCTATATTTCAGATGTTTATGCACATATTCCAGCTGGGTAGCAAATACATGAGGCATCGCATTTTCAACGGTAGTCGGAATATTGATAATCGCCTTCTTCTCTGAATTCGGCTGCCATACATCCAGAACTGCGTTACATACTTCCACCGCATAATCCACTTCTGTTCCCGGAAAGCTTTCCGGACTGTATTGGAAAGTAAAATTCCCTTCTGTCTCATCAGCCAGCTCTTTCAGAAGCTTTGCACCTTCTACTGCTATCTTCTTAATCTCTTCTTTGTCCTTCTTAAAAACCTGTTCTCTCTGCGCAACCGATGTGGAATTGTACAAATGAACCACCGCATGAGGCGCTCCTTTCACTGCTTCAAAGGTCTTCTTAATAATATGCTCTCTTGCCTGTGTCAGCACCTGAACGGTTACATCGTCGGGAATCATGTCCTTCTCAATCAGGGTACGCATGAATTTATACTCTGTCTCAGATGCTGCCGGGAATCCTACTTCGATTTCTTTAAATCCAATCTTCACAAGTAACTGGAAGAATTCCAGCTTCTCCTCCAAGCTCATGGGCTCGATTAACGCCTGATTACCATCTCTTAAGTCAACGCTGCACCAAATCGGTGGCTTATCGATGTATTCCTTTTTCACCCAGTCATAAGTAACTTCCGGCGGCATAAAATATTGTCTTTCGTACTTTTCACAATTCTTCATAAATAATCTCTCCTTCTATCTTTATCCGACAATCACTCCACAAACGAGATGAATAATTATCAAATTTATTGTCTTTTTTTATTCTTTACTATCCTAACATATCGTATAGGAAAAGAAAAGTGATGATATTAATCATTTTTATTGATTTATTTTAATCTGCAAAAAGAGTGAAACATTTCCCCACTTGAGCCAAACACCATTTAAATGTTCTCTCATAAACACTTTTGCACGTCTTTACTTCCACACTTTTTATCACCGTATCGCCAAGAAAATAACGAATACTCCCCACCTTCTCTCCCTTTTTCACCGGGGCATCCAGGCTTTCCTTCCATTCAGAATATTCCTTGATCTCTTCTGTGTCTTTCAGAAGGGCCTGCCATTCTTCCTCCGGCACAGATATTTCTACATAAGCTTTCTCATTCACCCGGCCATTCTCCGGGATTCCATCCTTTACTTCTATGTAAGTATCAGAAAGGCCGGTACGCAGTGTCCGATAATGATAATTTTCCATCCCGTAAGACATCAGCTTCCTGGTATCCGACCATTTATACCCCTTATTATTAGGCCAGCCACATGCCAGCAGAGCTACAACGAAAGTTCTTCCTTCACTTTCCAAAGCGCCCACATAACAGTATCCGGCATCCCCGGTGAAACCCGTCTTTCCCGACAGCGCTCCCTCCATCATGTCTAAAAATGCATTGTGATTACTGCAGGAGAACTGTCTTTTTCCATCGACGTCAGAAAAGGTATAACTTCTGGTTCTTGTGATTTCCAGAAACCGTTCTTTCTTTTCTGAACCACGGATACAATATTTCATAATTACAGCCAAGTCTCTTGCTGTAGTAGAATGAACTCCCTTTTCGTCCCGGGCGTCCAGGCCGTTGGGCGTAACAAAATGCGTATCTTTACATCCAAGATCCAGGGCTTTCCGGTTCATCATCTCTGCAAATGCCTCCACGCTTCCTGCAACATGCTCCGCAATCGCCACTGCGCTGTCATTGTGAGATTCCAACATCAAAGAATACAACAAATCCTTTAAATAATAGTTCTCATCCTTCCTTACCCCCAGCCTTACCTGCGGCTGGGATGCAGCGTCATCCGATATCCCTACAATTTCCTCCTCATCTGCATTCTCAAGAGCCAGAATACAAGTCATAATCTTTGTGGTGCTTGCCATGGGGCGGGGCACATTCTCCTCCTTGCCAAATAAAACACGCCCGCTGTCAGCATCTAACAATACCGCTGACCGGGCGTACAGATTCTTAAGTTCCTCCGGCGCTGCTTCCTCCCCACAGGCACGACCCCCAAAGCTTCCCGACAGAAGGATTATAACCAAAAAACCAGCTATCCATTTTCTTACTCTCATACCGACACCATAAAACTAAAGTTACAGTAAGTTTATGTATCCGGCAGACAATCTATACCTTTAATTTCAATTGCGCCTCTTCTTCTGCTTCTGTTTTAAAATTCTCCACCTGTTCCGGATTCGGACTGGGAAGCTCGTCCAGGGAATGCACACTGAACCTTCTCAAAAACTCTTCCGTCGTCCCAAAAAGAAGCGGTCTTCCCGGAGCATCCAAACGCCCCAGTTCACAAACCAGGTTATACTCAATCAGCTTATTTACCGCATGGTCTGACTTCACACCGCGGATTTTCTCAATCTCCAGCTTCGTCACCGGCTGCTTATATGCAATAATCGACAGTGTCTCCAACTGTACATCCGTCAATGTATACCGCCTTGGCTGCTTTGCAATCCGGATCAGATATTCATACATCTCCGTCTTTGTACACATCTGAAAAGAATTTTCCAGTTCGATAATCCTTATGCCTCTATCCTGTGCCTCATACTTATCCATCATATTGTAAATAATCTTCCGGGTCGTAGCTTCGTCATGTTCGATTGCCGCCGCAATCCTGCTTAATTCCACCGAATTCCCCATTGTAAAAAGAATCGCTTCGATAATCCCCTCTAATCTATTAATCTCCACTTTCTGCTTCCTTCCCATCCTGCTCTATCATTGATGTTATCATTATATCTTCAAATGGCTGTTCCTGCTCAATCCTTATCTTCCCCGTCTTCATCATCTCAAGGATTGCAAGAAAAGTTACGACAATCTGTGTCTTAGAACTCTGTGTCTTTAACAGGGAACGAAAAGAAAACTTCTTGTGTTGTCTTGCATAACCCTCTACAAAATCCAGCTTCTCCGGCAAGGTTACTTCTTCCTTTTCTATCTTCCCGAATTTACTCCTGAGCGGATCAATCTTATCTCCCTGCTTTTTCATCACATCCTGAAAAATCTGGTTCAGCTTCGCCAGCGTCAGCCCGTCAAGAAGCGCATCCAGATCCACAGGTTCCTCGTAATTCTTTACTTCCTCAGGGATGGTAGGTTCTTTATAGAGAACCATATCTCCTTCGATCTGCCTGTCTTTCAGTTCATAAGACATATATTTGTACATCTTATATTGAAGGAGCTGTTCTACCAATTCCTGCCTGGGATCTTCTTCTTCTCCCTCTTCATTCACTTCTTTTGGAAGAAGCATCCTGCATTTAATATCCAGAAGAGTAGCAGCCATCAGAAGAAATTCACTCATCACATTCAGATCGCTCTTCTCCATTGCCTGAATATATTCCATATATTGATTGGTAATCTCCACAATCGGAATATCATAAATATCAATTTTATTCTTATCAATTAAGTGCAGGAGAAGATCCAGGGGACCTTCAAACACTTGCAGCTTCACCGGTATGCCCATAAGCCAATCAATACCTCTTTCCCATTTATGCCAGCCTTTTTATTATACTAGAATCCGTACCGTTACACAAGTAGTTATTCCAGGGACACAGACACCAATTCTGCCATATTAAACAAACGGATATTCACTGTATGCGTACCCAGGCCTCGGCTAACGATTCCATAATACTCGCCATCATAATACAAATCCCCCGAATACTTAGGGAACAGCTGAATCTGAGGCGTAATCAATCCGCCAATACCCGGGATTCTTACTATCCCGCCATGCAAATGTCCTGCTAATGTCAGCTTTGCTCCCCACTCCTGATACTGCTCCATATAAACCGGGTTATGCGCCAGAAGAATCTGATACCTGTCTTTCTCTGCATAACCAATACGCGACTGTATCTCCTGCATCTGAAGAGGCCGCTTCTTAAGATGCCCATAGCAGCCAACCGGGATTTCCAATCCTGTAACCGTCATATCCATTCCATTTACCGAAATATCTGCAGAATCATTCTCCAGAAAACAGACGTCGGAATCCAGAGCTGCACGATACCTTTGGTAGAGATTATCATAAAATTCAGGATTCTCGCGCATTTTCTGTTCGTGGTTTCCATTAGCACAGAAAACCGGAGCAATGGCTGAAAGTTTTCTAATGAAGCGGACTGCTTTCGCAGCCGTATCTTCCCTGCCGCGCACCAGCATATCGCCGCCGCAAAAAATCAAATCAGGAGCTTCCTGCCTGACTGCCCTTACAAGCTTTTCATTCTCTTCTCCATACTCCTTCCCGTGAAGATCGGAAAGGAATACCATATGTACCGGTCTGTCCGGCTTCCATCTGTCCGGTACGTCTATCTTATATTTTCTGACACGGAAACACTTCTGCTCGCGGAATACCTCCAACATTCCAAATATTGTCATACTTCCAATTACAGTTGCTAATTTCTTCAATTCCCCACTCCCGATACTTAGTTTTTCGTTTCGCATTCTTTTTTGATTATATAATTATTCCTGTCAATTTGCAAATAAATGTGTTAAAATTTATAGACAGACAGGGTAATTAAAGGAGGTTTTAAACATGAATATACCTGAAAGAATCAATGCCTTGCGTGCATTGATGGAAAAAAATCATTTTGATGCCTATCTCGTTCCTACCGATGATAACCATCAGAGTGAATATGTTGGGGAACATTTTAAGGCAAGAGCTTTTATCACAGGATTTACGGGTTCTGCCGGAACTGCAGTAATCACAAAGGATGAAGCCGGTCTCTGGACAGATGGAAGATATTTCATCCAGGCAGCGCAGCAGCTTGAAGGAAGCGGCGTTACGCTTTTCAAAATGGGCGAACCGGGCGTTCCTACCGTAGAAGAGTATATTGCCGGTATCCTGCCGCAGGGCGGCACCCTCGGTTTTGACGGCCGCGTAGTTGCCATGGGGGAAGGACAGTCATTAGAAGCAGCCGTCCTGGCAAAAGAAGGCAAGATTAATTATTCCATGGATCTGATTGACGAAATCTGGGAAGACAGACCACCTCTTTCTGAAAAACCGGCATTCGCCCTTGGAGAAGAATACACAGGAGAAAGCACGGCAAGCAAATTGTCCCGCATCCGTGAAGCAATGAAAACTGCGGGAGCTAATGTCCACGTAGTTGCAGCACTAGACGACATCTGCTGGACCACCAATCTCCGCGGAGATGATATTGAATATTTCCCGTTACTTTTGTCCTACGCCATCATTACCATGGATGAGATGAAGTTCTATGTTGACGAGCGGAAGCTTTCTGAAGAGATAAAGGAAAAATTGGCAAAGGACAACATTTCTCTCCATCCGTACAATGCAATTTACGAAGACGTCAAATCCTTCCGGAATGGAGATGCTGTCCTGGTTGATCCGTCAAGATTGAATTATGCCTTATATAACAATCTTCCGGAAGGCGTCAAAGTCATTGAACAGATGAATCCGGAGATTCTTATGAAGGCTATGAAAAACGAAGTAGAGCTTAAGAATATCATCAATGCCCATATCAAAGACGGCGTAGCTGTTACCAGATTCATGTACTGGCTGAAGAAAAATGTAGGCAAAATTGAAATCACCGAACTAAGCGCCGCTGAAAAACTGGACTCCTTCCGCAAAGAACAAGAAGGCTATCTGTGGCAGAGTTTTGAGCCAATCTGCGGTTCCGGCGAGCATGCTGCTATCGTCCACTATGCTGCAACACCTGAGACAGATATTCCCGTTGTAACGGACGGTCTGTTCCTGACAGATACCGGCGGCGGATATCTGGAGGGTTCCACGGACATCACCAGAACCTTTGCTTTCGGCAAGCTGACTGACCGCATGAAAGAAGACTTTACTACCGTTCTTCTCTGCAATCTGCATCTTGCAAGAGCTGTGTTCTTATACGGCACAGCAGGATATAACTTAGATATTCTGGCAAGACAGCCGGCCTGGGAGCGGGGAATCAACTTTAATCATGGCACAGGCCACGGCGTCGGATATTTAATGAATATCCATGAAGCGCCAAGCGGTTTCCGTATTGCAATCCGCGAAAAGGAGAAAGCTCCTCTGGAGGAAGGCATGGTTATTACAAATGAACCAGGTATCTACATTGAAGGTTCCCATGGAATCCGTACCGAAAATGAAATGGTAGTTAGAAAAGGAATTGCCAACGAGTATGGACAGTTCATGTATTTTGAACCAATCACCTACGTCCCCATTGACCTGGATGCTGTACTGCCTGACATGATGACTGCAGAAGACAAAAAGCAGCTGAATGAATACCACGCAAAAGTATACGAAATTATTGCACCTCACCTGAATGATGAAGAGCGGGAATGGTTGAAAGAATACACACGCGCAATCTAAGAATCCCGTTCAGAAACCAAAGGGAGCCCGCGGCTCATACGAGTCCGGGCTCCTCTTCTCTTCTATAACCTAATTCAGGAATATTCTCTGTATATCATTGAACATAACGACTACCATCAGAACCATCAGCAGCACGAATCCTGCAAAATGCACATACCCTTCTTTTTCCGGCGGGATTTTCTTTCTGCGGACAGCCTCTATAATCAGGAATACCAGGCGTCCTCCATCCAATGCAGGAATCGGCAGAAGGTTCATGACACCCAGATTGGCCGACAAAAGGATTGCAAGATTCAACATATTCGCAACAACTGCGGAAGCGCCATAACTGACACTCGACTTATAAGTATCATCTACCATATCCACAATACCAACCGGTCCTGACAGATCATTAATGCCAACTTGACCGGTTACCAGCATTCCAAGACTGGATACCGTCGTACAAATCCAATATTTCACCTCATAGACTCCATACTGCAGAGCCGTCAGAACCGTTGCTTTTTGATTGTTGCCTCTCACAATTCCAAGCATGTAATATTCCGCCTCTTCATTATATTTGGGCGCCATAGTCACCACATGCTCTTCTCCGTCCCGCAGGTAGGTTACTTCCACGTCCTCTCCCTGATGGAATTGATTATACGTAGATATTTCCCTAAAAAGATTAATCTTTTTATCTCCCATCCGGACAATCACATCACCTGGTTGCATTCCTGCCTCCGCCGCCGGATATCCTTCATTTACATCTGCCGCCACCGGCTCATCATATCCAGTCATTGCTACCAAAATCACGGAAAATAAAAAGGCAAGAATGAAATTAAACACCGGTCCCGCAGCAATGACAGAAATCCTTGCCCACACGGATTTACTGTGAAAATTTCCCTTTGTGCCCGTTGCCTCATCATCTTCTCCCATCATGCACGCCCCTCCAATCGGCAGCAATCGGAGTGCATATCTGGTTCCCTTATAGTCTTTGGAAAGAAGCAGAGGACCCATTCCGATTGCAAATTCCTCTACATCAATTCCATTCTTCTTCGCCAACAAGAAATGCCCCAGTTCATGAAAGAAAACAATAAAGCTAAATAATAAAAGTGCAATTATAATACCCAAAATCTACCTCCTGCTATTAATACGGTCATAGGTTTCCTGTTCTGTATCAAGAACCTGCTCTAATGTCGGTTCTTTTATATTCCTGTGTGCCCTCATACAATCCTCAATAATCTCAATAATCTCCAGATACTTAATCTGCCGTTTTAAAAACAGGCTGACTGCCAGTTCGTTTGCCGCATTAAACACTGTCGGAAGTGTTCCGCCGGCCCGTCCGGCTTCATAAGCAAGCGACAGTCCATAAAAAGTATCCATATCCGGTTTCTCAAATTCCAATTTCCCCAGTTTCCAGAAATCCAGGCGTTCTCCCGGAAGATAACGGCGTTCAGGATAGTAGAGTGCATATTGTATGGGCAGTTTCATATCCGGCGTTCCCAGTTCTGCAATAATTGCCCCATCCACATACTCTACCATAGAATGAATGACACTCTGAGGCTGTACCACTACCTGTACATCATCTACAGATACACCAAACAGCCATTTTGCCTCAATAACCTCTAATCCTTTATTTACCATAGTAGAAGAATCAATGGTAATTTTCTTTCCCATCTGCCAATTCGGATGCTTCAATGCATCTTCCACACAAATGTTTAAAAGCTCCTCTTCTTTCTTTCCCCGGAAAGGTCCGCCGGACGCCGTAAGAAGAATCTTCTTCACCGCTTTTTTCTGTCCTCCCTGAAGAGATTGAAATATAGCGCTATGCTCACTGTCTACAGGAAGAATTGACACATGGCGTTCTTTGGCCAGCGGCATAATAATGTGTCCTGCTGTCACAAGCGTCTCTTTATTGGCAAGCGCAATATTCTTGCCTGCCTTAATTGCTTCTACTGTAGGCCGGATTCCTATCATGCCCACAATCGCCGTCACCAAAATCTCTATCTCAGGTATGACCGCTACTTCAATCAATCCTTCCATCCCACAGACCACACGTACATCCAAATCCCGGATTCGCTCTTTCAGCTCCCTGGCTTTCTCTTCCGTCCATACAGCCACAAGTTTCGGAGAAAACTCTCGTATCTGCTTCTCCAGAAGCTGTACATTACTTCCTGCAGCCATTCCCAGGACTTCAATATCCTTATTTTCTCTCACAATCTCCAGCGTTTGTGTCCCGATAGAACCTGTAGAACCTAAAATCGCAATCTTTTTCATAATCTTCCTCTTTCTGATATATATTATCTACAGATATTATAAAAGTACTAATGATAAGATAAAAATAACCGGCGCTGTAAAAATTACACTGTCAAATCTGTCTAATATGCCACCATGTCCCGGAATTAATTTGCCATAATCCTTAATTTCATAATTCCTCTTAATCGCAGAAGCTGCCAGGTCTCCAATCTGGGAGATAATTCCTCCCACCCCGCAGGTAATCGCACAGAAGACCGGATCCAGGCCGGCATTTCCCCAATGGTTCATGGCAAATGCATATAAAAGCCCCAGAAGCGCAGCTCCTATGACACCTCCGACTCCGCCCTCTACAGATTTTTTCGGACTTAAGACAGGCGCCATCTTATGTTTCCCAATCAGCATTCCCACACAGTACGCACAGGTATCACATCCCCAGGAACTTAAGAAAATCAGCCATACCATATATGCGCCATCTGCCAGCATCCTGGTTTGATAAATAAATGACAGCATGACTGCAACATAAAACACGCCAAAAAACACTGTCATTACCTGCTCCGCACGGAATTTGGGGAAGGAAAAAACATATACAGCCATCAAAAGTACCAAAAGCAGTATGCTCAGGAACACCATAAGATCTATTTTTTCCATATATACCAGTACATAATAAGCTATCACCGCAAGGTATCCGACTCCTCCCAGCAGCGTATTCTGCACCTTAACAACTTGATACAATTCCTTTACTCCAATCAGACTGATAAGTGCAAGCACACCAAATAATACATTGCCCCCGTATCCGACCGTAGCAATCAAAATAATTACAAGCACGATTCCGCTAAGCAATCTTGTTTTAAACATCTTATCGGTCCTCCTTTACCCCGCCATAACGTCTGTCTCTGGAATTATATTGTTCTATGGCCTTTATCAATTCTTCTTTTGTAAAATCCGGCCATGGAACATCTGTAAAATAAAACTCTGAGTAAGCAAGCTGCCAAAGCAGATAATTGGAAAGCCTAAGTTCTCCGCTGGTCCGAATCATCAGATCCGGATCCGGAATATCATGAGTATCAAGATAGGATTCCAGTACACTCTCATCAATAGCATCCGGCTGTATCCTGCCATCTGCACAATCCTGCGCTATATGGCGCACTGCCCGGACAATTTCATCTCTGCTTCCATAGTTAATGGCAATCTGAAAATTCAATCCTCCATTATTCACGGTTGCCTTCTCTAACTCATCAATCCGAAGACGTATATCCTCATCCAGCCTTGTCTTATCCCCAATCACACGGATCTTCATATCATTCTTTGCCGCCGTCTTCAAGCAGGTCTTCATGTAATTGCGAAGAAGCTTCATCAAAGCGTCAACTTCATCTTTCGGCCGGTTCCAGTTCTCCGTAGAAAATGCATAGACCGTCAAATATTTTATCCCCAGCCGCCATGCTTCTTCACAGATTTTTTCTACATTCTTACTTCCCTGGGCATGTCCATAATTTCTTGGCATTCCTTTTGCTTTTGCCCAACGTCCGTTGCCATCTAAAATAATCGCCACATGCTGCGGTACATTCATAGCACAGTCTCCTCCCAAAAACAGAGACGGGAACCTGCACGCCCCGTCCCTCTATACTTCTTAAACAGTCATAACCTCTTTTGCTTTTGCTTCCACTGCTTTATCCACTTCTTTTACGTACTTATCCGTAATCTTCTGAAGCTGTGTCTCCAGATCTTTAATCTCATCCTCCGATACATCTGTCCCCTTTAACTTCTTCCATGCATCATTTCCATCACGACGGATGTTGCGGACAGCAACCTTCGCCTGTTCGCCTTTCTTCTTTACATCCTTCACCAGTTCTTTTCTGCGTTCCTCGGTAAGTTCCGGAAATACCAGGCGAATAACAGAGCCATCGTTCGTAGGATTAATCCCAAGATCAGACATGTTGATTGCCTTTTCAATTGCTTTCACCATACTCTTCTCCCATGGCTGGATCTGAATCATACGCGGTTCCGGCACGGACACATTCCCCACCTGCTGAATCGGCGTAGGCGTCCCATAATAATCCACCATAATCTTATTCAGTACATTGGGATTCGCACGTCCCGCACGGATCGTCATCAATTCTGACTCCAGACTCGCCATTGTCTTTTTCATTTTGTCTTCATAGACCTGTAATCTCTCGTTCATACTTATATCCTCCCTTTATGATACAGTTACTTTTGTACCTGTAAATCTTCCTGACATTGTTTCTACGATACTGTTCTCTTCATTCAGTCCAAATACCAACATCGGCATCTTATTCTCCATACACATGATAGAAGCCGTCAGATCGACTGCCATCAGTTTTTTATCAATAATTTCCTGAATGGAAATCTCATCATACTTCTTTGCCTGTGCATTCACCTTCGGATCACTGTCATAGATTCCGTCAATCGCCTTAGCCAGCAACATCGCATCCGCTTCTATTTCAATTGCCCGGAGAACTGCTCCCGTATCCGTAGAGAAATAAGGATGTCCGGTTCCTCCCGCAAAGAAAACCACCTTTCCCTCTTCCAGCGCTTCCACCGCCCGATCCTTAGAGAACAAAGATGTAAAAGATCCGCATACAAATGGAGTAAATACCTCCGTCTTCATTCCCACATATCTGAAAATGTCAGACACGTAAATGCAGTTCATAACCGTTGCCAGCATCCCAATCTGGTCTGCCTTCGTCCGATCGATCGTCTCACTGGTACGCCCCCTCCAGAAATTACCTCCTCCGGTAACGATTGCGACCTGAATTCCCTCATCGGTCAACTGCTTTACCTGCTTCGCAACCCCAATGCAGGTTGCTTCATCAAATCCTGTCTTCTTATCTCCCGCAAGGGCCTCTCCGCTTAATTTTAATAACACTCTCTTCATAAATCCTGCTCCTTATTTTCAGTTTTCAGAAAGAATCTTCTTTTTAGATGTTGTACATACTTATAATCAAGTATAACACAGGTTATGATAAAAGGGAATTTTTTTCACGCTTTTTCATAATAGAAAAATACATGATTAAAAGCAGCGCCCCTGCAAACAGCCATGCCGCGGGATTCGCAAGACAGGCGCCTACATAACTTTTCCTTGACGCAGCAATCAATGCAACTACGCCTCTGCCAATTAATTCCGCAACACCGGCCATCATCGGAAGTAATCCATAGCCCATTCCCTGAATGCCATTACGGTATATATTAACAACTGCCAGCGGAATAAACACAGCGCCAATGCATTTCATATAAATATCTACCAGTTCCATAATCTGCGGAAGATTTTCTGACACGAAAAGTACTGTCAGATACTTTCCTCCAAATATAGCCATAAGTCCGGTCACTACAGCATAAATACTTGCGATAACCGTAGCCGCCCGAAATCCCTGGCGTACACGGTCTATCCTTCCTGCCCCCGTATTCTGCGCACAGTAAGTCGCCATCGTTGTCCCGATCGCTACATACGCCTGCGTTACCAACTGCTCGATCTTATTTGCCGCCGCAAATCCGGCCACGGAGAGAGAACCCAGCATATTCAGCGCAGACTGTACCATAATAGTTCCAATTGCCGTAATAGAATATTGCAGAGCCATAGGAATTCCAATCTTCATCTGCCATATTGCCATGCTTCTCCCAAACTTCCAGTCCTCCTTCCTTAAATGAAGTTCCGGAACCTTCTTTATAATATACACAAGGCATAAAATTCCTGACGCTCCCTGGGAGATAACCGTTGCAAGGGCAGCCCCTGCAGCCCCCATATGGAATACAATAATAAATACCAGATCCAGCACGATATTTAAAAACGCCGCCAGTATCAGGAAATAAAGCGGAACCTTACTGTCCCCCAGTGCCCGCAATATACTGGCCAATAAGTTATAAAGCACCTGCGCTGCAATACCGCCGCAGATAACCATGATATAACCATATGCTTCCTGATAAATATCCTCCGGTGTATTCATCAAATGAAGAATCTGCTTCATCATCAACATACTGCACAAGGTCATCAACACAGAAATTACTGCTGACAGAATCGCCGCAGAAGCAACCGACTGCCGCATTGCTCGCATATTTCCGGATCCATAATGCTGCGAAGTAATCACCATAAATCCTGCCGTAAGACCAATAAGAAACCCCAGAATAAGAAACATCAGGGTTCCACAGGAACCAACTGCAGCCAACGCTTCATTTCCCACAAATTTACCCACAATAATCGTATCCACCATGCTGTAAAGCTGCTGGAACATATTCCCTATAAAAATCGGGATTGTAAAATTTAAAATAATCTTTCCCGGAGCCCCTGTTGTCATATCTCTTTCCATTACCGTTATCCCCCTGTATTACAAAACTCCACCTATTATATAAAATCAGATGTGCAATTTCAATAGTATTTCTCAAAACCTCACCCGTATAAACTATCAGAGCGGCATAGCCCTTTGACTATGCCGCTCTGCGGTTCGCTATATAAATTCCTTCCGTTCAAAATACTTTAACAGGATGCCTGCACAATTCTCTACTCCTAAATCAGACGTATTCAATATCATGTGATAATTATTCACATCTCCCCATGCCTTCCCGGTGTGTTCATGATAGTACTCTGAACGCTCTCTGTCTGTCTGCTCAATCTCTGCTTTTGCATCTTCGTAAGGCAGATTCTCTATCTTCATGATGCGTCGGATCCTGTCTTCCTTGTCAGCACATACGTAGATATTAAATACATTCCTTTGATCCTTCAATATCTCAGATGCACAGCGCCCCAAAATAATACACGGTTCTTTCGCAAGCTGACGGATAACCTCTACTTCAGATTCATAGGTATTCTTTGATAGCTCTTCTTCCACATTCACTTTATCGTACACCGGAATTCCAAGCTGCTCAGACAATTCCTTCGCTATCATGCTTGCTCCTGTACCATATCGCCTGCTCATTGTAATTACCAGTTTCATACCTGCTCCTCCTTCGTATCAAACATTCTCCACTCACTCAGATTAGCACATACACCGGAAATTGTCCAGCTGATTCCCTCTTAATTTACAATATTCTCTATAAACCTCATGATAATTATTGCGCATTTTGCTCTGCTTGCATTTCCCTGTGGGTCAAGAGTAGTTTCATTATACTTGCCGGAAATAATCTTATTTCCAACTGCCCATTCCATCGCTTCCTTTGCAAATGCATTTACCTTGGATGCATCCTTATATCCGCTGATATCTGCCGGTTTTTCTGACTCGTATCCTTTCATTCGGGCATAGCGATACATCATAACTGCCATCTGCTCACGGTTAATATAATCGGAAGGTCCAAAAAGACCTGTATCCTCATATCCGGTGACAACCTTTGTTTTCGCCGCCCAGAGAATCGCGTCTGTAAACCAGGTACCATCCGGTACATCCGGGAACACAGACTCATACGCTACTTTTGGTTCTCCGTTCATACGATGAAGTATAATAGCAAAATGTGCACGTGCTAACGGATCATACGGCCCAAAATGTTCCTTGTCAAGTCCAGTCATCGTTCCAACACGATAATTATAATATACTGCATCATAATACCAGCTGGAATCCTCCACATCTATATAAGGAAGCTTCACCGGATCCGGATCAGCCGGGTCTGGATCAACCGGGTCTGGATCAACCGGGTCTGGATCAACCGGGTCTGGGTCAACCGGGTCCGGATCAACCGGGTCTGGATCAACCGGATCCGGATCTTTCGTAACCGTTACAGTTCCTGTTACCTTACGGTATTCTTCTTTCAGCTCTTGGTCAACTGTCATATCCAGTACTGGAGAACCGTCTGCAGACCAATGCACTCTTCTTACCGTCGCGCTCCTGGTTCCTCCATTAGGTTTCATATGGTACACAAAAATGGTTCTTCCATCTTCATCAACTGAGAAGCAACTATGACCTGGTCCATACTGTCCTGCAACACTTTCAGAAGATAAAATCGGATAATTTGTTTCTGTCCAGCTTTCTGCCTTTAACAAATCAGCATCCTCGTCGGCAGTCAGGAGTCCTACTACATATAAATTACTTACACCAGCTCCTGAAAATGTCATATAAATCTTTCCATTATTCTTTACAATAAATGGTCCTTCATCTACCGTTGTATCTACACGATCCCATCCATACTGATTTCGGAGGATACATACCGGTTCACTGGTAATCTGATACGGATTATCCGGATCAATCGTAGCAATCCAAAGATCAGAAGTTCCGTTAGGATTAATCGCACGCTGTGCCCAACACAGATAATGTACGCCGTCCTGCTCAAAATAAGTCATATCAAGAGTAATACCGCCTGTATAAAGAGCACTTCCGTCCGCTCTTGTCACTTGAACAGCTTCTTTCCAGTCTTCCTTTACCGTCGGATTGCCTCCTTCTTTTAACTCCATGACAGAGCTCTGCACCTTATTCCATGCATCTCCAATGGCAAGGAAAATATATAATTTCCCATTAATTTCATGAAGCTCCGGAGCCCACCTTGGTTTCCCTACATTTGGAATCAGCTCATGATCTTCTGCCGTAAATAATCCCAGCGGTGTATCTGCCTCCCGAATACATACCTGAGATTGGCTCTGCGTTTCGCCGGTTGCGATAAAGTAATATTTTCCATTATATTTGAAAATATTAGGATCTGCCCTTCCATTTAAAACCGGATATTCCGTAAGTTTTGCCTGCCCTGTGATTGTATAAGTTCCTTCTGCATCAAAATCTACCGAACTCATATCCCATTCAATCGGAATCTCATCGGTCGTCCTGTCGTTATACTGTGCTGTAATCGTAGATTTAATATCTTCTTCCGTTAATTCCTTGCCAGGTTCCGTCTTAAAAGAATACTCCTTCTTTTCAACTCCCGTATTCTCAAGCGGCATCAGCTTCGTCTTTAACAAATCAGCCTCAGCCTTCGTAACCGGAAGAACATTGCAAGGAACCGCATTCGCGATATTTCCATCTACACTCGCATCATAACGGGAAGCTATCTTGTCAGGATTACTGATTGTTGTAAAATCCTCCGTAGTGTTTTTATATAATTTGATGTGGTATAAAAAAAGTTGACACCCCATTCTCAAGGATTTGAGATATAATCTAGAGAATAAGGAGTGAACAAAATGGCAGA
>NZ_JAOQJU010000043.1:0-21594 GCF_025567385.1 Dorea acetigenes | reverse complement strand
AACGCCGTGTGCGGTGAAAGTCGCATGCACGGTGTGGAGTGGGGGAAAAGCCCGAGATGATATCAGAGGCTTACCTATCACTATAGAACAGTGATTTTATCCTGATGCTGAACCAGGCTGCAGGTGACAGACAGATCCTTGCAAAACAGCTGAATATTTCCCCATATCAGTTGTCTTATGTGACGAATTCCGGGGAAGGAGAAGGACTTCTTTTCTATGGAACAACAATTATTCCATTTAAGGACAAGTTCGATAAGAACTTGAAGCTGTACAGTTTGATGACTACAAAACCGGAAGAAGTTGAAAAACGAGAGAAAGAAATGGAGGCGGAAAAGCATGAAGGAAATCGATAAGATTCGAATCAGGCAGTGGAACCAGGATAATCCTTACATTCAGATGAAAAATCTGGAAAATGCACAGCCTGGATACCGTGTTCATACAGTCAATGATGATCATCATCTGTATGAACTTCCGCTGGAAACACAGAACATTATCCTTGACTGGGTATTCTGGAATTTTTATCCGGCACAGAAAATCTATCCGCATCTTACCAGTGATGATCTGAAAGAAGTTTTGTATAAACGTACCCAGATCCATCTGCACAACAATCAGTTCAAGGAGGCTATGCTGATTAATGGTTTCTGGCCGAGAGATCCGAGTGAATTGAACTGGGTATTTCATATCCAGGCGAGCTCTCCAGCAATCAGGACACAGGCAGATGGTTATCCTGGTATCCCGATTATAGGACGCCAGGAACTGAATGAGTACAGAAAGAAAAGTTGTGCCAGGAGGTGATGACCTATAGCTGGAAAAGAATTTAAAGGCAAAGATAAAAAGGTCGCAAAGATGACCAGGGATGGTTTGACAGAAGAAAATCTTCGTGATGGTAGTGTAAAAGATATCAGTCACAGGAGTCGAGGACGACCGGAAAATAAGGAAGAATTTGTTCCTGAACGGGAACGGAAAAAGGCTGAGAATGAAGATTCAAAATCAGGAAAAGGAAAACGACTGCAGATGGAGAAAATCCGTAAATCTTCTGCCAGGCAGGAAGCTGTTGAGGATACAGTTGAAGTTACACCGGAAGAAAAAGTATCCGGATATCGAAAGAAACTGCATCGTTATGAAAAAATCCCGGATGATGATAATAATCTGAACAGCCAAAAGAAATCCATTCGGAAGAAACAGTTGCAAAAACAGATGACCAAAGAACAAGCAAAAGCCGGAAGATTATCTTTTGATGATGAAGGAAATCAGATGGTGAAAGGTGCTGGCATGAAACCGGGAGGGACAGCCGGGAAATACATTGCTACACAAGCTGTTATATCTGGCATAAAAGCAGTCTCTCCCGAAGAGGAAGAAACAGATGAAAATGCAGGTGTGGAAAGTGCCAGACTTGTAGAGCGTGAAACAGAAGATGCGTTACGTGGTCTGCGTCATGCTCAGATCCGAAGCAAACGAACGGATGTGAAAACCCATCGCAGAGGTTATCGTGAGGCTACCGTAGAAAAGAAACTGAAATTTGGTTCTGCAGAAAGTATGGAAGGAGTCAAGAATGCAGAAACGGTAAAGAAAGCCGAACAAAAGAGACATTTCTATAACCGCTTCTTCCAGAAAAAACGATATAAGGATGCTTACCGAGCAGCCAGAGCCGGAAAATCCGCTGACAGTCTGGGTGGAGCAACAACCATTGCCGGTGTTGAGAACATGACGGTAAAAGCAAAGATCGCCTTGAAAGAGATCATAAAGCGTAATCGTGCCATGTTCGCAGGCATCGGTATTTTTGCGCTTCTTTTTCTAGTCATTTCAGTATCTCTGGGGAGCTGCAGTGCTTCTATCGAGGGAGCTGGATCTGTGATCGGTATTACAACGTATCCAAGTTCAGACGAGGATATCTATGCTGCCGAAAACAGATATGCTGCTTTGGAAAGTGCCTTGAACCAGCAGATTAATGAGATGGAACGAAGACATCCGAATTATGACGAGTATCAGTACAACATTGCTGAGATTGGTCATAATCCATACCATCTTATCTCGTATCTTACTGCAAAATATGGGGACTGGACGTACTCAGATGTTGAAAATGAACTGCAAGCTCTTTTTGAAGCACAATATCATCTGAATACGGAAGGTCGAACAGAAACGGTGACAGAAACCAGAAATGTTCGAGTCGGAGAATCATTGGGACAGGTAGTGACCAGTGGATATTGTAACTGTCGAATCTGCTGTGGTGTATGGTCAGGCGGACCAACTGCCAGTGGTGCATATCCAACTGCAAACCATACCATTGCCGTAGATGCTTCCAATCCGTTTGTGCCGATTGGCACTAAGGTAGTAATGAATGGTGTGGAATACACAGTTGAGGATACCGGAGCCTTTGCAAGATATGGTGTGCAGTTTGACGTTTACTATGATAACCATGCTGCAGCCTCTGCTCATGGACACCAGACCTGGGAAGCCTATATCGCAGATGACAATGGCAGTCAGGAAGTAACGGTTACCAGTACAAGCACTAAGAAGATTCTATATGTGACACTGACAAATGGAAGCTTTGATGCTGTGGCAAGAGCCAATCTGAATGCAGAGCAGCTGATTATTTACAATGCATTAAATACGACCTATGGAAACAGAAATTATCTGTGGGATGTAAACAATGTGACCAGTGGATCAGGCGGTAATGGAATGAGTTATGAGATTCCACCGGAAGCACTGCAGGATGAAGAATTTGCCCGGATGATCCGAGAAGCAGAAAAATATCTGGGAGTACCTTATGTATGGGGTGGCTACTCTCCATCTGGATTTGACTGCTCAGGTTTCGTATCCTATGTCCTTAACCATTGTGGTAATGGATGGAACTATGGACGATTGACCGCAGAAGGATTAAGAGGCGTATGTACTTATGTATCACCGGGAGAAGCAAAACCAGGAGATCTGATTTTCTTCCAGGGAACGTATAACACATCCGGTGCAAGCCATGTGGGTATCTATGTCGGTAACAATATGATGATCCATTGCGGGGATCCGATCCATTACTCAAATATCAGCACATCCTACTGGCAGCAACATTTCATGTGCTTTGGAAGACTGCCATAAAGGGGTGAACGAAGGGAGGTGAAAGTTTGAATAAAAAGATTAAAAAATATCTGGATGAGATTGCCAAGACAGAGAAAAAGATCGCGGATCTGCAGCAATATCTTAGGGGTGTCCAGGCTGCATTAAAGCAGGAAGAGGACAATGAGATGATCAGGTGCATCCGTGGTATGAAGATGGATAATGATCAGTTATATGATCTTTTGGATGGTATCCAGAGTGGAAAAGTTAAATTTCAGGTAAGCAGGGAGTCTGACGATGAAGGTTCAGGCTCCTTTGTATTCACAGAAGAAAATAAGGAGGAATATCAGAATGGTGAAATGGAAGAAAATGAATAAGAAAATGGCAGGACTGCTGTTGGGAGTCATGATGCTTTTTACAGCATCAACCACAGCATTTGCCTATGTGGATGAATCAGCAGAGGCATCCAAAGTAGAGACAACTCAGACGGAACAGTCAACAGACAAAGAAGAGAAAAAGGACGAGGCGACAAACACAAACGAGGTGCTGCCAGAAGATGGAACAGACCAGGGAACTGCATTTACGACACCTGGCAATGGTGAAGTCAAGGATGACATTACCGATGATTCCACAAAGGAATTTCTTACGGTTACAACGAAGAATAACAACACTTTCTATATCGTGATCGACCGCAGTGCCACATCCCAGAATGTCTATATGTTATCTCAGATTGATGAGAATGATCTGTCCGAGTTTCTGGATAAAGACAGTACAGCTGCTGTTGTAACACCACAGCCGGATACATCGAAGGTTGTGCTGGATGAGACAAATAATGAGGATGTAGACAAGGAAGCTACTGTTGATCCTGAGAAAACATCATCTGCAAAAACCAATATGGGTGCAATGGCAACAATCCTGATTTTGGCTCTCGGCGGCGTGGCAGCTTACTACTACTTCAAGATCTATAAACCTAAAAAAGAGGAAGATGAGGATGATCAGCCGGAAGGTTTGGAAACAGGTGGACTGGAAGAAGTTCCGGATGAGGAAGAGTCTGAAGACGAAGATTTTGAAGAAAATGAAAAATAAATAAACTTTTTTAGCGGAGGGGGCTGTAAAACATGCTCTCTCCGTTTCGTTATATGAAGGAGGTAATACATCTTGTATTTAGTAATTGCAGAAAAACCAAGTGTATCAAGAGCAATCGCAGAAGTGATTGGAGCACAGGAACGAGAAGACGGATATTTACAAGGAACCGACTGTATGGTCAGCTGGTGCTTCGGACATCTGGCCGAATATGTTTCACCGGATGCTTACGATGAGAAATTTAACCAGTGGAGATATGAAGATCTCCCGATCATCCCGAAAGACTGGAAAGTTACAGTCTCAGAAGATAAGAAAGATCAGTTCTATATCTTAAAAAGACTGCTCAACAGTCCGGAAATTGAATACGTCGTAAATGCCTGTGATGCCGGACGTGAAGGAGAATTAATCTTCAAACATGTCTATGACTTATCCGGAAGTAAAAAGCCGGTGAAACGATTATGGATCAGTTCTCTGGAAGATTCAGCAATCCTTGATGGAATGCAGCATCTGAGATCCGCAGAGGAATACCGACATCTGGCCGAAGCTGCTGTATGCCGTTCTCAGGCTGACTGGCTGGTAGGAATGAATGCAACCAGAGCTTACACCACAAAGTACTTCAAAAAGCTGACCGTTGGAAGGGTTCAGACACCGACACTTGCCATGTTGGTGGAACGTGCCGGACAGATCAGCAATTTCCAGAAAGAAAAGTATTTCAATGTGGAACTCGATTGTGATGGAATTCCGGCTGTAAAGCCAAAAATCTTTGATCCGGATGAGGCGGAACAGTTAAGAAGCAGATGCCAAGGAAGTGAAGCTATTGTCACAGCAGTAAAAGAAACGGAAAAGAAAGTAAAAGCACCAAAGCTTTATGATCTGACCACACTGCAGAGAGAAGCAAACCGTATCTACGGAATGACAGCCAAACAGACACTGGATACCGCTCAGAACCTGTATGAAAAGAAACTGATCACTTATCCAAGAACGGACAGCCAGTATCTGACCGAAGATATGGAGCAGACCGCAAGAAATGTGGTTCGTCAGATTTATGAGAAATATCAACTGACAGGTCCTTTTGATCAGCCGGAACAGCCGGATGTGAAGAAAGTCATGAATAACAGCAAAGTGACAGATCACCATGCAATCATCCCAACGATGGAGCTTTCATCCTGCCATCTGGATGAATTGAAATCTTGGGAAGAAAAGATTCTTTTCCTGATTGCAGTTCACACGGTCATGGCAATGAGTAAGGAGCACGTTTACCAGGAAACAGAGATTGAAGTGGAATGCCAGGGAGAAATCTTCAAAGCAAAAGGAAAAACTGTGTTGCAGGATGGATGGAAACTCTTTGAAAACTGCTTCAAGAATAAGGACCGCATGGCAATCGTAGATCCGGATCAGGAAATGAAAGAGAAGATCCCGAAAGTAACCCAGGGACAGACTTTCTATGCTGTAGCTGCAGAAAAGACAGAACATTTCACATCACCGCCAAAACCATACAGTGAAGATACGCTCCTTGCGGCAATGGAAACTGCTGGAAATAAGGAATTCGATGAAGATACAGAAAAGAAAGGATTAGGAACTCCGGCAACAAGAGCCGGTATCATCGAAAAACTGATCTATTCCCAGTATGCCACCCGAAAAGGAAAACAGATTCTTCCAACAGAGGATGGAAAAGTCCTTGTGGAGATCCTGCCGGACTTCCTGAAATCTGCAAGTATGACTGCAGAATGGGAAAACCAGCTGCTCTTGATGGAGCATGGAGAGATTGCACCGGAACAGTTTATGACCGGGATCAAAAACATGCTGACCATGATGCTGAATGGATGCGATGCGATTTCCGAAGAAGAAACAAGAAGATTTCAGACCAGAGAAAGCATTGGAACATGTCCGGTATGTGGAAGCCTGGTATATGAAAGCAAACCCAACTTCTATTGCAGCAACCATGATTGTCACTTTGCGCTCTGGAAAGATAACCGCTATCTGCAGAGCATGGAAAAAACCATGGATAAAAAGATGGCTGCAGAACTTCTGAAAAACGGAAGTGTGCATGTGAAAGACCTGTATTCCAGAAAGAAAAATATGTACTTTGAGGCAGATCTCCATATGGATACAGATGAAACCGGAAAGGTGAATTTTTCTTTATCCTTTCCCAAAAAGAAATCAAAAAACAAAAGCAAAAAGAAATAAAAAAACAGATTAGAGGAGGAAACGAAGAATGAATTTTAACGAATTTGTAAGTGAAGTAAAGGATAATATCAAACTCTTTTTACCAGAGGAGTATGAGAATGTAGAAGTATCAACGATGGAGTGTCAGCAACTGAACCGTGCCTATACGGGATTGATGGTGAGAAAAGAAGGTGAGATGCTTACCCCGACGATCAATCTTAATCAGTTGTATGAAGCATATAAAGCACAGCCTGGCGTAACAATGGAAACTGTATGCAGAAAGATTGCAGATATAGTTATTGAGGCACCGATACAGGTTGATCTGAAAGCTATTTTTAATTATGAAGATGTGAAGGACAAGCTGTTTATCCGTGTATCATCAGCCGAAGCAAATAAGGAAGTCCTCGAAAATGCTCCACACCAGCTGAAAGAAGACCTCGCAATTACCTATCATGTGGCAGTAGACAAGGATGAGAATGGATTAAGTTCCATGTTTATCAAGAATGATCTGCTTGAACAGTATGGAATCTCAGCAGAACAGCTTCATGAAGATGCTATGAAAAGTTCACCACGAGTTATGGTCCCGGAGGTATCAAGTATAGGTGCATTGATAGATGAAATGTATCAGAAAAATATTCTCATGCTGACACCGGATGAACGTGAAATGCTGCTAGAAACATTGCAGGAATCAAGTGAGATGCCGACATTCTTTGTTGTTACAAATACAGAAAGAGTTGATGGTGCCGGTGTGATCTTTTATCCGGAATTCATGGATAACATGGGGGAACTTCTGGGAAATGATTTCTTTATTTTGCCATCATCCATTCATGAAATGCTGATTTTACCGGATGACGGGCAAGTGGATGCTGAAATGTTAAGAGATATGGTAAAAGAAGTCAATGCGACTCAGGTAGCACCAGCAGAACGCCTTACCAATGATGTATATCACTTTGACACAAAGGATCACGTCTTTGAAAAAGCCGACAGATTTACAGAACGTCAGAAAGAAAAAGAAGCGCAGGCTGCAAAAACAGAGAAAGCAGGAAAAGAACAGCCGGATCAGAAACCGAAAACAAAGAAGCACGATATGGAACTTTAATAAAAAATAATCATCTCGTCAACTAATAAAAAGCCCTGCGGCATAAACACAATGTCGTGGGGCGTTTTTGGAAAGGAGTATTATGACAGAACAAAACAAAACTACTACTATTCCACTGCCGGTTCCGGGAAAAGATATGGACAGCATTATGCAGTCACTGGAATCCGGTGTGGAAGAACTATTTACAAGTAACCGCTATCAGGAATTTCTTAAAACCATGGCAAAGTTTCACAATTATTCTTTTAATAATACAATGCTGATCGCTATGCAGCGACCGGATGCCACACTTGTTACCAGCTACAAAAACTGGCAGTCCATGGGTAGACAGGTCATGAAAGGTGAAAAAGGAATTACAATCATTGCCCCGGCACCATATAAGAAAATGAAGGAAAAAGAGGTTCTGGATGAAAATCAGCGACCGATCATGGGAAGCGATGGAAAACCTAAGACTGAACAGGTGGAAGTTACAGTTCCGCATTTTAAAGCAGTTACGGTATTTGATATTGCTCAGACATCCGGAGAACCGATCCAGACACTGGCACCAGAATTACTGACTGCAGCTGTACAGGATTTTGATTCTTTCATGCAGGCTATTCAGAAAATATCCCCAGTACCGATACGATTCGATGAGATCGATGACAATGCTAATGGATATTATCATAATGCAGATAAGGAAATTGTGATCAAAAAAGGACTCAGTGAAAGCCAGACCTTAAAGACTGCTATTCATGAAACAGTCCATGCAAAATTGCATGACAGGGAGATCATGGAAAGCCTTGGTGTAGAAAAAGACCGATTGACAAAAGAGGTTGAGGCTGAATCCGTTGCTTACTGTGTGTGTTCTTCCTTTGGTTTGGATACATCGGATTATAGTTTCCCTTACATTGCAGGTTGGAGCAGCAGCCGGGAAATGAAAGAAATGAAAGCATCTATGGATGTGATCCGCAAGACAGCCGGTGAAATGATCGATCAGCTTACAGAAGAGCTGGAAATCATTCTTGAAGAAAAACAGAAAACAGAATTACATGATAAATACGGCATTCTGGTAGATGCACTGGAAGCAGCCGGATACCGCTATGATTATCGGGAAAGCGAACCGGGACATATTGTACTGGCGCCGGATGGGACACATGAAATTGCCGGATACTTGCAGTTTGAATCATGGGGAGATATCAAAGACTGGCTGGAAGATACGATTGCAGAAGGAACGGATATTTCGGAAAGAGTTGATCGGGCTTTGTATCCATTTAAGTTTGATTATACCCTAGAGGAAGAAATGTTCAGAGGTAATGGTGACCGCTATGCGATTTACCACGTGGATGAAGACACACCTGGAAAACAACATTTATTTATGAATATGGCAATGGTCAAAGAAGATGGAATTACAATCGATGCAGCAAATTATAAATGTGTCTATTCTGGCAGATTACATGAAAATGAAAAGCTGGATGATTTGTATGCCGTATTCAACGATAATCCACCGGCAGATTATAAAGCACATTCTATGTCGGTTAGTGATGTTATCATTACAAACCGTGGTGGGGATATGCAGGCATATTACGTGGATCGATTTGGATTTGCAGAACTTCCAGACTTTGCAGTACAAAGAGAAAAAATACTCGATATTGTCCCGGAAATAGAAAATGTGGATTATGAAAATGATCTTACATGTATCAGCTTTTATGCGGCTGAATGTGCTGAATTTCCTGTGATGGGTGAAGTACATTATGACCTGACATTACCGGAAGCCTTGGAAGCTTATGAGAAAATCCCATCAGAACGTATGCATGGACTGAAATGTGTTGGCTTTGATCTGAAAGACGGAAGTGATTATGAAGGAATGCAGAGTCTGATGATCGAAGGAAAAATACAGAAAGAATTTTTGAATTCGATTCCTGGATTTAGAGAAAATTCTTATGTGCAAAATGCAATCAGTCGTGTGGAAAAGTACTTGGAAGAAAGACATCCAAATGTGGAAAATCCTCTGGAATCCAATAAGAAAGTGGATAACGAAAAAAATATAAGCAAAGAAAAAAACGAGAAGGAGCTGAATATACAGATGAAACCAATACCGAAAAAGAAAAGGGGGGAAATGAGCCTATGAGAAATGTAAACCTGGAAGAAAACGAACTGACTATTACTGCTATCTTCCAGCAGCACACAAAGGAAGAAACAATCCAAACACTGAAAGAAGCTTTGGAAGTTATGGAACAGGAAGAAAGTGATCCTGAGAATGATGAAATGATTGAGATCATCAATTCTACAGTTGGAAAATTACAGCAGATCGAAGACAAATACTACTATTCTCTGGATCTGAATTATTATCTGAATAACTTGGAGAACGATGCCTATGAAGCTTAATCAATTTGCAGTCTACCGAGTAGATCAGCAGACAGCAGGAAAAGCACTGTGGCATCTGCCATATCAAGAGGCAAGACAGCAGAATGTGTCGATTACTGTCGAAAATTACCGATTAGTCTCGATTCATGAAATGCAGGAAAATGAAAAAGTCGCTGACATCTGGAAACGAATGAAAAAGCAATGCGAAGTCAGTGACGTGCTCGTATTGAACAAGAACGGAGAAATCAGTTGCTACTATGTAGATGAAAACTATCCACAGTATCTGGCCGGATTCATTCGTATCAATACATCCGGTGCACTGATCACTATGGAAACTGAGAATTATCAGATCGATGGGAAAAAAGGAAACTGGATTGCCACAGACACCATCATTATTGATGGAAAACAGTTTTATTTGATGGAACATCAGGTATACCGAGATCAGGCCCAGGGTGTTATCCTGGATGCCTATGGAAAAATGGTTGTCGAAGAATGTAAGAAATTCGATGAAAAGACAAAACAAAAGATTCATGATTACATCCAACAGCAAGTACCGCTAAATCCGGTCGAACAGCTAAAACAAGATGGTAAAATCCGTCTGGAACATTACCAGAAATTCTACCAGAACGGCACTTATGAACGAAGCAGAGAATCTGGTACCGAAGCCAATTATGATATGGTGGACGGTCTGGTGAATAATCAGAAGAAGAATCAGGAAAAGACCTCTGATGCTAGCAGCAACAATCAGACCTCCCGAAATCAACAGGATGGAAAATCTAAGAAACGAAGATCCGTGATCAAACGTCTGCATCAGAAACAGATTGCCATTGCTCGCCGGTCCGGAAAACCGATACCCAAATACCTGGATCAGGAAATGGAAAGAAAGCGGGGGTAGAATATGCGAAGGTTAAAGTGTGAAAAAGAAACGATTATTCTGACCAATGAAGATGACGGATTCTATGATGTGTATACCTTCAATCAGAGCTTGCAGAAACGGTTACGGGCATTCGCTGAGAAGTATCCGGATGATTGCTGGTTGAAAGGATCTTCGGAGGATGGCAGTGAAACGTATATAATCAAAAAGGGCCGGTTGTCATTGAATTTAAGACCACCCTATTCTAAGGACAGAATTCATAAAGCAACAGAACGAATTATTGAAGAACAGAAGGAACAATCAAAGGATTCATAGAATGCGATTTAAGAGAAAAAAGCCTCATGACCATGAGGAAAAATGAAAGCAAAATATGTTAGCTGATAAAGTGTATAGGCTCAAAAGGGAAAGTTCCCTTTTGGGCCTTATTTTGTTTAAAATCATTTAGTAGTACAAAACCTGATTTTATCTTTTATATATTTGATAACAAGTAGTGAATAGTTGATTTAAGTAGTTTTCAGTGGTACAATTATTTGAGGAAAATTCATGTAATAGTATTAAATGCAGGGAGAAAAAAATGGCAAGACCAAAAAAGAATGGAACATACCTTAATGTATGTATTGAAACTCCTATTTATGAGCGATTAGAAAATTTTTGTAAAGATGCAGGACATACAAAAACGGTTGCTGTTGAAAGAGCATTAATTTCTTATTTCGATGAATATGAAGAAATGAAAAAGAAATTAAAAGAATTAGAATCTAATCAAGACAAATGAGAAATTCATGCAGGGGAGAATCAAGCAAATGATCAACGGCAAAGATCAAGAAATTATAACTATAAATAAAACAGGAAATTCAATATTAAATAACGCAAAATATTCTGCAGATAACACGGATGAATGGTATACTACATTTGTTGCGCGTTCCTTTGATTTTGGACGCAAAAAAAGATTGCAGCCGCCATGCGCTGCAATCTCCCGATTTCTCATATTGTGAGGTTAATCCTCTGCTTTTTCGACTTCCGTTATCTCCCTTGCTGTTGCGGTTACAATCCGTATGCCTTTATCGCTCATACCGTCCAGCAGCGCGTCAAGCTGCCGCCGCCCGGTGGATTTCTCCGCATTGCTGTTCGGGAAGAAAAATTGATCTACCGAAATATGATACCGGGTTACAAGGTCATAGAATACCTGTAAACTCGGCTGTTGTCCCTTGTTCTCGATATTCGCAAGGTAGCGCGGGGAAATATATAACTCGTCGCTTACCTTTTTGCGGCTCTCGCCGTATTCATTTCTCGCGGCTTTTATAGCTGCCCCGAAAGCCTTAAAGTCGTACAATGGTACGGGTCTTTTTGCCATTTTCATTCACCCTGTTACATTTTACAGTTCACCTTTCTTTTTGGATATGTCCACACAATTCATATCATTAGGTTAAATACTTCCTGTTGTGTATTGACAGTAGACTGATTTTCTGATAAAATAAAATTTATGTAAAAGGAGGCGGCGTTTATGTTGCATAGCATGCGTATTAGATAAGCATTGAAAAAAAGGATTTTCCCATTTTCAACATGGGCTTTTTTGTCATGCTTATTTTGCGGATGCTATACAAAAAACTAACGACGTATAGATATAGTATAGACATAGTGCAAGCTATGCCTTAGTTTTGTTGTACTGCTCTGTGCATTATAAATGCAGGTCAATGCTCATGTTGAGGATTGACCTGCATTTTTTTGTGTAAAAAGGACGAGTGAAATATAATGCTTAAAAAATATTGGATAAAATGTCCGATTTGTAACGGAAAGACGAGAGTTCAAGTATTTCATAATACTGTATTAAAAGATTTTCCTCTTTTCTGCCCTAAATGCAAATTGACGCATATCATTGATGTAGAAAAATTAGAGATTGTAATCAAAAATACAGAAAAACAAACTTTTATTATTTAGAAGAAAGGATATAAAAATGAAACGTTTACCTAAATATACGCCTGCGGAAGTACGGAATGATCCATACGGATTTACTTACAAAGAAATGTCGGAAGTTATTGGCGAGAATGAAGCAAAAGCCTTATATGAAGAATTATATAAGCAATTACCACGCAAAAAAAATCTATCAATGTTGGTAAAAAATATTTGCAAAAGCAGTGATACTGAAAAGTATGTTTACGAACTGAAAGACAACAAATACATTGAAACGGTTTTTATCAAGCGGCGAGATGGTGGAACTGTTTGCGTGAGCACACAAGTCGGTTGTCCTGTTGGTTGTATTTTTTGTGAGTCCGGGCGAAATGGCTTTGTTCGTAATCTAACATCGTCAGAAATCGTACAACAGATTATATTGTTGCGTCGAAAAGTAAACCGTATCGTTTTTATGGGTATGGGAGAGCCTTTATTCAATTATGACAACTTGATAAAAGCAATCCATATTCTCCGAGATAGATATGGGCTCAACTTTCCAACCGACGGCATTACCATATCAACAGTTGGTCCGGTCGATCAATTAAAAAAATTGCGCGAGGAACATCTTAAAATTCAGTTGACAATATCTTTACACGCAGCAACACAATCTGCAAGAAATCGTATTATTCCTCACATGCGCATATATGCTATTGAAGATGTTGTTAAGCAAGCCTTATCCTATTCTGAAAGGCATAATCGCAAAATTGTCTTTGCGTATTTGCTTTTACCGGGTATAAATGACCGGCCCTCAGATGTAAGACAACTTGCAAAATGGTTTCGGGGCAAAAAAGTTATGATTAACGTGTTACAATACAACCCAACAAGCAATTCAAGAATTAAAGCACCACAGAAACGGGAAATAGTTGCATTCAAACATCAATTAGAGCAAGCAGGACTTGAAGTTACTATGAGAGTTTCTCATGGCAGAGAGATTAACGCGGCTTGTGGACAGTTAGCTAACACATATAATAAATTCAAAAAAAAATGATTAAAAGTGCCAGACGCATAGACGCAGAGCCGATAACGCATTAGGTCAAAAAACCTATGTGTTATCGGCTTTTTTATTTAATATTGCGCAAAAGCCGCTGTTCCCTATTATAGAATGGATTGCGGGTAGTGTATTAAAGTCGCCCTTTTTTAAGGATACGGCGGTATCGGGGAGGTATCGCCGTGTCCATTTTTATTTACTGTAACCCGCCTAATGCTTTGCGGTCAAAAAAAGCTATGCTCCGCAAGCGGGATATTCCGGCTATGAATGTGAACTGTCAATACATTTAGCTACTGCTTACATTTCCTTTGCGCCCGTCCGCGTCTTGCGGACGGGCGCATTTTGCTTTTTTCAACTTTTTTCTGAAAAGCGCACTCAAGAGCCATCTCCCGAACGGGTACGGAGCGAAAGGGGCAGAGAGGACAAGCCCTTAACTCCCGTCCTCTACTCCACGCGGGAAGGAGGTGAACTCTATGGAGCTATCTTCTTCCGACAAGGAAAGAATACAACATCAGTACGACGCATTAGCAAAGAAAACTTTGGTCGGCGAAGCGAAAAGCCACCGCCGCACTCTTGCGAAACGCGCAGCACGCGAAGTTACTTTTTCGGATTTGAGCGAAAGCGAACTCGCGCAGCTTTTCACAACGGACGAATACGAAAGCGATTATTTCCGTTTTCAAGTGTCCGGCTTTGATGTACTCGTCAAAAATGAACTGCTTGCCGAAGCCCTTAACGCTTTGCCCGAAAGGAAACGCGACATTATCCTTTTGTCCTACTTCTTGGATATGAGCGACGCGGAAATTGGCGAACTGCTGAATGTTGTACGCACGACGGTTTTCCGGCACAGGAAATCCGCGCTTGCGAAAATCAAACAGTATTTGGAGGGAAAAGCAGATGATGAATACCGTTAGGAAGTCTGAAAATCTGTTGCCGTTCCCTGTCATTTCCGCAGCGGCAAACGGCGACACAACCGCCATGTGCGCGATCTTGAAGCACTACGAGGGTTACATAGCGAAACTTTGTACCCGCACGCTGAAAGACGACGCGGGCAATACCTATTCCTATGTGGACGAGGAAATGCGTAACAGGCTGCAAGTGCGCCTTATTACCCGCACCCTTGCTTTTCATGTAGGATAATCTTTTAGCCCATGCGGGGAGCGTGTCCCCTTTCCACGCTTCCCGTTATGGGCTATTTGTCGTTCCGCAAAAGCATATCCGCTGTTGATGTGCTTTTGCAGGCCGACAAAGCCTATTGTTCTTTGACAAAGAAAGCGGCCTTTGGTGCGCAGCATAACAGGCAAACGGGTACATTCCGTCTGTACCGAGCCAGTCGGCGGGTACGCCATGACAGCTTTTCCCCATAGGGGAAAAGCCGAGCGAGAACTACCGCGCCGTAAAACAGGTTTAGCAGCTTGTGGGCGACGACATACAAGGCGGCACAATGATACTCCCGCGTTGAACACCCTCAAAGTATTGCGCGGCGCACCCATAAGCATGGGCCGGGGTGAAACTCCCGTGAGGTTGCAGCTAACAACCGCCCGTTTTTGCCTTTTGACGAATATAGTTTATCCATACAGGAAAAGGAGGTTTTTCTAATGGATAAAAAACAGACAATTACAACCGAACGCAAAATAGGGAAAATCACCTATCTTGTTCAAGCGTTGCCGAGTGAAAAGGCAACCGATACAATCCATAAAAAGATTGAGAAACTCATTGTAAAGGATTTGCAGAAAAAGCCCGGAAATCCGGGATTTTTAGCGTCCGAGTAGTGCATTAGGCGGCGGGATATGGTATAATGATAGCAACACATTATACCTGTTTATTCGGCTGTCGGAAAGGAGGACTAATGTTACAGTCGAATAAAATCACCGCCCTTTACTGCCGTTTAAGTCAAGAGGATATGCAAGCCGGAGAAAGCGGAAGCATACAGCACCAAAAAATGATACTTCAACGCTATGCGGACGAACACCATTTTTTGAACACAAAGTTTTTTGTGGACGACGGATTTTCCGGCGTGAGTTTTGAGCGCGAGGGGCTGCAAGCGATGTTGCAGGAAGTGGAAGCCGGACGAGTGGCGACGGTCATTACCAAAGACCTTTCCCGTCTTGGCAGAAACTATCTGAAAACGGGCGAACTCATAGAGATTGTATTTCCCGAAAACGGAGTACGCTATATCGCGATCAACGACGGAGTTGACACAGCGCGGGAGGATAACGAGTTTACCCCCTTGCGGAACTGGTTTAACGAGTTTTACGCCCGCGACACAAGCAAGAAAATCCGCGCAGTTAAACAGGCACAGGCGCAAAAAGGCGAGCGCGTCAACGGGGAATATCCATACGGCTATATCCCAGACCCGAACAACCGCCACCACCTTATACCCGACCCGGAAACCGCGCCGATTGTCAAACAGGTTTTCGCTATGTTTGTTAGCGGCGTGCGTATGTGCGAAATCCAAAAATGGCTTGCGGAAAACAAAGTCTTGACGATTGGAGCGTTGCGCTATCAGCGTACAGGACAGGCGCGGTATCAGCGGGCAATGATCGCCCCCTATACTTGGCCGGACAAAACGCTCTATGACATATTAGCAAGGCAGGAATATTTAGGGCATACCATAACCGCGAAAACTCACAAGGTATCCTACAAGTCGAAAAAGGCCCGGAAGAACGAAGAAGAACAACGCTATTTCTTCCCAAACACCCATGAGCCGCTTGTTGACGAGGAAACCTTTGAACTTGCGCAAAAGCGGATTGCTACCCGCCACCGCCCGACAAAAGCAGCGGAGATTGATATTTTTTCCGGCTTGCTGTTTTGCGCTGGTTGCAGACATAAGATGTATTACCAACAGGGCGTAAATATCGAGCCGCGCAAGTTTTCCTATTCTTGCGGCGCATGGCGCAACAGGGCAAGGACAGGCAGCGAGTGTACCTCTCATTATATCCGCAAAAACGTACTTCTTGATTTAGTGCTGGAAGATATGCGGCGGGTTTTGCGGTATGTTAAGGAACACGAACAGGACTTTATCTGTAAAGCTACCGAGTACGGCGACATGGAAGCGAGAAAGGCATTAGCGCAGCAGCAAAAGGAACTTTTCAAAGCACAGGCGCGTATGACCGAACTTGACACGCTTTTCCGCAAGCTGTATGAGGACAACGCATTAGGCAGACTGACAGATGAACGGTTTGTGTTTCTAACTTCCGGCTATGAGGACGAAAAGAAATCCCTTGCCGCAAGGATAGACGAGTTACAACAGCAGATCGCAACCGTTACCGAGCGAAAAAGGGATATATCAAGGTTTATTCAGATTGTCGGGAAATACAGCGACATACAGGAATTGACCTATGAAAACGTCCATGAGTTTATCGACCGTATTTTGATACATGAATTAGACCGGGAAACCAACACCCGGAAAATCGAAATCCATTATAGCTTTGTCGGACAGGTTGATACCGAGCAGGAGCCGACGCAAGTTGTCAACCATGACCGCCGCAACATGGTAGATGTAAAAAGTATCGCTATCTAACCCCAGCAAAATTCGTACCCGTATAGCCATCGTCCACATAGTAGGTGGGATTTGGAAACCCGTGTTCCTTAGCGTACTTGAATAGATATTCTTTTTGATTTACGATACTGTTGCTCTCGCCTTCACGTCCATCGTCCTGACTCAGACGACAGTACAAGGCGGTGATTTCTTCCTGCTGTCTTTGCAATGCTTTCTCCTTTCCGACAGCAGACACGATAGTATGAAGTGTAGATACAGTATACCACGCCTGCGGTCAAACTTCAACGCTTTAAAGCGATAATCTTTCCGATATTTCTTAATCCTCATCATAACCCTCGGAATCAAAACTGTAATCTGCTGTGTCCCGCATGAATATCCTGCTGAGAAGCCCAAGCAAGTCCCTCCCGTCCTCTCGGAAATGTGCGGTCACTGTATATTCCGTGCCGCCGATTTTCTCGCAGAGCGTTGCCTGTTCAGGGATACGCATAAGGGGCATAATGTTTTCAGCAGGCGGCAGGGGCGGGTACACCCTATTCGGGTTTACCATTGAGATACCCTTATTTTCGTCTAAAATTTCCGTAAGTTCCTGTTCTGTCAGTCTGCTCATCGCAATGCGTCCTCCCTCTTGCGGTCTGTCCTGCCATTCTGGTTTGACCTTTGATTTTCAACCGTATCGTGGATTTGGTTCAAGCAGTCATCAATGTGGGCAGAGCGTTTTTCAATCCCGTCCGCATATTTCAGCCGCTTTCGCAGCTCCGTTATCCGTTCCGTCACCCCGTTTTTTTCTTCTCGGAGCGTTTCTTTCTCGGCGGGTGAAGCACGCCGTATCTTATTCTGCAAATGCCGCCGATAGTTGGTAAGCCTGTCCATTTCCGTCTGGTTCTTCTCCCTGTCGGCGTGCAAATCGGAGAGGGTGGAGATGTTATGCTCCGACATATAGCGTACCTGTGTGGTAATCTCATCCAGTTTCCGAAGCTCCTCTTTCATAAGCGGGCTTGTCGGCTTGTAGTCCGTGCCTTTGGGAAATATCCCCAACTGATAGCACCAATAGTAATACAACGCTAAGATTCCCCTTGTTTTCTGGTGCGGTTTCCAAGCCTTTTTATATTCTTCGGGCATATGGGGAGAGTAGGAAATCTTTGCTTTGTAGTTCCCATATCTTGCCCTTGTGCCTAAATGTGAACGGATAAAATCGGGCGTTAAGCGTTCATCAAGCGTATCTAATCTTGTGAAATGCTTATACTGCGGCAGCTTCATTTTCCAATGCCCGCCCGAAAAATCAACCTCGTAGCCTTTGTCGATTAGATACTTCATCATGTGCGGAATATCCCGACTGCCGCTGATTGCCTCCGCTAAATCTTCCAGATAGACGTTGTAGCGTGTCGGCTTGCCGCTCTTTTCATCCAGATACAGCGGTCTTGACGGTGCTTTCTTCGGGTTCTCAATCACCGATAATCCGTACTCTCTGCACAAGCGGTCTGACGTTTCCCTTAGCCGTTTCTGCTCCGATTTTGAGTAATTATATTTGCTCCCATCCAGATAGGAAACAGAGTTGAAGCAGAAGTGATTGTGGAGATGCCCCCTGTCAAGGTGGGTGACAACGATTATCTGGTACTTGTCGCCCCACATTTCCCTCGCAAGTTTTAAGCCGATTTCGTGGCATTGTTCGGGCGTTACTTCGTCTGGCTTGAAGCTCTGGTAGCCGTGCCAAGCGATATACCCGCCTGTCTTCTGGTACTGCTTTTTCGTTAGAATCATCTGCTGTAACGCTGTTTCTTTTAAACAGTTGATGGCGGAAACAAACTCTCCATTGTCCGTTTTCTGTGGATTCTTCACATAGGAGAACACGTCAAAGAAGTCCTGCATCTCCTTATTCGGCACGGTCTTTTCTGGGTTTTCCACATAAGAAATTAAGTCTTTCAACCGTCCTTCGATGTGCCAGAGGCTCGTTGCCGCCATATCAGACTGCCCCCTGTTCCGTCAATTTTTCCATGTCAAACTGCTGTGGGAGGGTATAATTCCGTTGCAGTTCCAAGATAAAATCCTCAATCTCCCTGCATATTTCATCAGCGGAAGGGGCGTAGGGGATACACTTTTTAAAGGCTACGTGTACTTCGTAAAGCGTGCCTAATAGTTCCCAAAATTCTTTCTCTGGCTGTGGCTGCGGTGCGTTTCCCCTGCATAACTGACGCATAAATTCTGCGGTGGACAGACCGCAGGCGGATGAATACTGCTTTAATTTTTCATGTTCTTCTTCGCTCAATCTAAAAGTAATGCATACTTTTTCTGATTTTTCTCTACTCATTTTTCTTAATCCTCCAGTTTTATTTTTCCTTTTATCGGGGTAGCTAGGGGTTGTCCCCTAAGTTAGTCCACACGCCTTTAGGGTGTGGATTGGATTGTGGCTGACACAATCCGATGCTCGCTATCTCTGTGGACAACTCCGCAGAGCATTTTTCTGTGTAACGGCTTTCTTAATGCCTGCCTTTACCCTCCGAAAAGGAAATCCTATGTCCTTTCCACCTCCGTTCTGGATTTTATTGCCTTTGACTTTTGGATAAATGAAAAAGCCGCCACACTGCATCACGAACGACAAGAGGATTCCCTCCCGCTCTGATTCGCAATGCTATGTAGCGGCTTTGAAATTCAAAACCCATGTCAGCCTTGCCGATTGGCTGACATTTCAATCTTATATCTATGTGCTTATTTAATTTTCAATCTTCCAATTTCCCCATTGGTATTTCAGAATACCATAGCGGCAATATGGCTGTCAAGATTTTGCACAAACTTTTTAGTATTCTCTATGGACAGGGATTTTATTCACTTATTCTAAAATTGGGTGGGAGAATTTTATCCCCCACCCAATAGCCCATAAGAAAGCATGCTGTATTAGATGACTATAAAATCTTCCGCAACTTTTTTCTAAGATGGTCTAACCGTGCATAGATAGCACCCGTCGTTAAATGCACAAGCGGGGCAATCTCTTTTGTGGAATACCCTTTCATTTTCAGCAGAACGATTTGCAGTGTACGCCTGTCCACCGTAAGTAATGCCTGATACAGATTTTCATCTTCGATTTCATCCAGTAAATCTTCAACGGTCTTTACTTCGGCTGACTGTTCCCTGTCTGCCATTCCCTCAAGGTATTCCCCGAAATCGCTTGTCCAATGGTAAAACCGCCTGTTGGAATTAAAGTCTGCCCTGTCGTCAATACGGATTTGTTCGATGGTAGCTTCATCAACTCCATGTTCCCGCAACACTTTTTCCTCGGCTTCTTTCCAGATACGCCACTTCCTGTCCTCACGTCCGTTGTTATATGCCATTCTTTTTTCCTCCAATCAATCTGAATCTTTGAAAACATAAAAATCCAGATTGAAAGGCGGCGAACGACACTTAACACCAATAATAGTCCTGCGGCACTTTCCAACCAAAAACGACAAAAGAAAAACCGCAAAGGCTTTGTGACCTTTACGGTTATGGGAAATACTAATTCTGTTGTATGGAGATTGTACTTCTACCTTCATGGTGGGAAGTACCGTTGCACTGGCAGGGATTTTTTTAACTGGCTTCCCGCCATTCCCTGATGTGCTATGTATAAATAAACTTTGCTTTATATAAGCAGATGGGCAACCGCCCGAAAAAAGGAACATAAAAACCCTCCAAATTTAAAAACAAATTCAGAGGGTAATTTAGGGTATAACAAAATAACCCACCCGAATATCGTTTTTTTTATTTGGTGAGTTTGTTCTTTCAAATACGAAACAAAAAGAGCCGATGATTCGTGAATTGTTCCACAATTTCATCGGCTCTGCGTCTTAAGCGTCTGGCTCTTTGATGACAGTTATCTTCAAGTTGTCAACTTTAATCAATCTTTCTTGTCTGCATTTTGGACAATAAAGGGGATAATTCTTCAAAACAGTGTCCTTCCTAATTTTATTACGGGTTTTGCTCCCACAAACAGGACATAATATCCATTCGCATTTCATCATAATTAGCTTCTAATCCTTTCAAATCTCATTTTATACGACTTATGCAAGCTGTTAGGCTAACTTGTGGAACATATGCCGAACCTTATCTATACGGCTATTCGGGCGGCGGGGTTGGCAAATAAGTTTACCAGTAGCTGGCTGGTATCCTTTTAACTCTGTCAAGCAGACTCCCTGCCCATTTGTGAAATAAGTTAAATCGTTCCTGTATTCTTGAATACATCTAGCAGGGATTTCTCCTTTCAGAATGACCTCGTCATTCTTTATCTGAGTACTTACAATATCTGCACAATACCTTGGAGCATCATGATACGCCCGTGAGAGATATTCCTGCGGTGCATAAATTTCAAAGTGGAGATATGGCTCTAATAGTTCTGTCCCTGCTTTTTTTAAAGCCTGCTCCAATACGATAGGGGAAAGCAGCCGAAAGTCTGCGGGGGTACTTACAGGACTATAATACAATCCATATTCAAAACAGATTTTACAGTCTGTCACTTTCCATCCATACAGCCCCTGCTCGCAGCCATAAAGAACCCCCTCCATAACCGCATTTTGGAACGATTG
>NZ_JAOQJU010000042.1:0-22823 GCF_025567385.1 Dorea acetigenes | reverse complement strand
TTCTGCCATTTTGTTCACTCCTTATTCTCTAGATTATATCTCAAATCCTTGAGAATGGGGTGTCAACTTTTTTTATACCACATCAAAAGATACCACAGCCACCGCAGCCGACAAGATGATGAAAGTGCTTGAAGCGGAAACCGCAGCTACACACAAGCCAAGTTATACTGCATGACAAGCCTAATTCCAAAAAATCGTCATAATGACGGGCGATAAAGAAGCAAAATTCACATTTACCAGCTATACAGGCAGCCGCCCCGTGTGATATAATTTCCTTACGGAATAGCGGGGCTGGCTGTCGGAAATGGAGGAAACCATGATTAGACAGACAACCCAAAACCTCATTACCGCCCTTTATCCGAGATTATCCCATGAAGATGAATTGCAGGGCGAGAGTAATTCCATCTCCAACCAAAAGCGTATTTTGGAAAGCTATGCAAAACAGAACGGCTTTACCAATCTCCAATGGTACACGGACGATGGGTACTCCGGTGCGAACTTCCAAAGACCCGGTTTTCAAGCCATGCTTGCGGATATTGAAGCCGGGAAAGTCGGAACGGTCATTGTCAAGGATATGTCGAGATTAGGGCGAAACTATCTCCAAGTGGGAATGTATACGGACATGATTTTCCCACAAAGGGGCGTTCGCTTTATCGCTATCAACGATGGAGTGGACAGCGCACAGGGCGACAATGATTTTGCCCCTCTGCGTAATATCTTCAACGAATGGATGGTGAGAGATACGAGCAAGAAAATCAAGGCAGTTTTCCGCAGCAAAGGCATGAGTGGCAAGCCTATCACAAGTCAGCCGGTCTATGGCTATCTCAAAGGTGAGGACGGACGCTTTATCGTGGACGAAGAAGCTGCCCCGGTCGTCAAGCAGATTTTCAGTTTGTGCCTTGCCGGGAACGGTCCGACCAAAATCGCCCGTGTATTGACCGAGCAGCAAATCCCAACACCGGGTACATTGGAATACCGCAGGACAGGCAGCACACGCCGTTACTACCCCGATTATCCCTACAAGTGGGCGACCAACACGATTGTCCATATCCTTGAACGCAAGGAATATCTGGGGCATACGGTAAACTTCAAGACCGAGAAAGTGTCCTACAAGGTCAAATCAAGCGTGGAAAATCCCGAAGAAAAACAGGTCATTTTCGAGAATACCCATGAGCCAATCATTGACCTTGCCACATGGGAGCGTGTGCAGGAATTACGCAAGCAGCGCAAGCGTCCAAACCGCTATGATGAAGTCGGTCTGTTCTCCGGCTTGCTGTTCTGCGCCGATTGTGGGAGCGTCCTCTATCAGCAGAGATACGAGAACAAAACCCGAAAACAGGATTGCTACATCTGCGGCAACTACAAGAAGCGTACCCACGATTGCACCGCACATTTTATCCGCACCGACCTTTTGACTGCGGGTGTGACCGCCAATCTGCGGAAAGTGACAAGCTATGCAGCCAAGCATGAAAAGCAGTTTATGAAGCTGCTGATCGAGCAGAACGAGGACGGCGGCAAACGCCGCAACGCTGCCAAGCGAAAGGAACTGGACGCAGCCGAAAAGCGGATTGCGGAGCTGTCCGCTATCTTCAAGCGGCTTTATGAGGACAGTGTGACTGGGCGTATTTCTGATGAACGCTTTGCGGAACTTTCCGCAGACTATGAAGCCGAACAGAAACAGGTCAAGAGCCGTGCCGCTGAACTGCAAGCGGAACTGGCAAAGGCACAGGAAGCCACGGTTAATGCGGAAAAGTTTATGAAAGTTGTCCGCAAGTACACCAGCTTTGAGGAATTGACCCACACCCTGTTGCGGGAGTTTATTGAAAAAATCGTTGTCCATGATTGCAGCTATGACGAGAACGGCACACGCAGACAGGACATTGATATTTATTACAGCTTTGTCGGCAAGGTAGAACTTCCCGACGAATAATGCCCGACCTATCCGACACCTTGCGCAAGTGCCGGATAGGAACGGCAAAAAAATTTACACTTCTATTGCTTCTTTACCACACACAAGCAAAGTCTCAGGGCATGAAGCACTTAATGTCTTCTATGTGAAAAGATTTTAAAGGAAAAACGCACATCCTACGCATTTAACATGACAATTTCATGAAAAGCGAAAGGAAAACACTATGAAAATCGAATACACAAAAGTTGGAGACTACTATTTACCGAATCTTTATTATCCGGAGGAAACCAGACCGATCGGCTGTTGGGGAATGTTTCGGAAGGAATATCTGAAAGAACATAAATCTGGAACTTATACATATCTTCTTCTGACCGCCAGACTGGACAGCTATCTGGCAGATCTGAATGAACAGGCACAGGAACGCTTTGAGCTGATTGAAGCTCAAATACGAAGTGCGGAGGGAGTTACCGAGGAACTGAAGAGACAGAATCCTATGGAATGGGTACGCCACTGCAACAATATCCGCAACCGGGCTGCTGAAATCATCAAGCAGGAACTGATTTATATATAAGGGGGATTCCGGATATGAGAAGAGAATTGATTGAAAGTTATTATGAAGAATACCAGCAGGAACTGGAAAGATTTCTTGAATCTGATCCAGAGATGTTTTCTCTGGAAGCAGAAATTCATCATTACATAGATATACTGGAACCAGTCCTCAGAGATGCCGGACAGGAGATGTGGCAGGCATTGGACAGAATTATTTCAGCGAAAAATGCCATGGAAGGGATTGTGGCAAAAGAAATGTATATCCGAGGATTTCTGGATTATGAAAGGCTGGTGTGTGAGAAAGACAGTAAAATTTAAATATTCATCTTACAAGCACTGACTGTAACGGTCAGTGCTTCTTTTTTGTTTTTTTTAAAATCATCTGACATTCTTCAAGTCCCCACGTGTGATTAGTAAGAAAAATAAATTTTTCTGCGAAAGTACCGTCCAAACACCCTCTGAACCTTGCAATTAGTGAGGGAATAGTTCATTTTTGCGAAAAAAACTTGCAAAAGGGGGTTGGTAAATACACTTTCAAAAGCTTTATAGGTAGAGGAACAAAATTTTTTCATAATTTTTCAAAATCATGTCCGCTTTTATCTCTCCCAATACAGAGTAAGTGAAGGGGCTAACAAAAGTAAAAGAAAAAATGATAAAAATGCAAAAAAATATCACGAATTTTTTGCATCATGCCAAGTCATTTGACTTTAGTAATCAGAGGACGTTTTGGAATGTTCCTTCGCTGAACCTTGACAACCGATAAGTGCACCCTGGAAGTCTACCAGGAGTTCTGCCATGACCTTTCTTTTACAGAGAGTGAGCGGAATCATAATGACACTCCCGATGATGGGCGGCTGACCAAAGCCTTATGGTCAGTGGCCTGCTGATGCAGGCAGAGGCAGTCTGAGACGACTGCAGATGACAGGGAAACGCACGCCAGACCGCCGGACGAATGAAACTGATAACAATGTTTACAGGGCGAAATGCCTGGAAAGGAGCAGTTTATGACAGAACTGAAAATGAAAGAAATGCAGATAATCCACTGGTTTGGATGCCCGAATCTGAACTGTACAAAGGAAAGAATCCATCTGGCAGCTATGCTTGCAACGGATGCAGAAATGAAAAAGAATCTTTACAAGGTATGCAGATTCCTCGCAAGAGAAGAAATCGCATATCGGTATCCGAGCATATATGAAATGATTCGGAAAATGTTTTCGCCGGATGATACTAATCCACCGGACGCATGTGCAATGTTTATGCCGGACAATGAACCAGATGATGAAGAATATGCAATGGCAGCGTAGCTGCGGAAAGGACAGTAGCGATTATGAATAAAGTGATTTTAATGGGAAGACTGACAAAGAATCCGGAGATCAAATATGCCGGAAAAGATAATGATATGGCAGTAGCAAGATATACACTTGCGGTAAATAGAAGATATAAACGTGACGGAGAACAGGAAGCAGATTTTATTTCTTGTGTCACATTTGGAAAGAGTGCAGAGTTTGCACAGAAATATCTTCACAAGGGAACGAGAATTGTGATCGGAGGTCGTATCAGCACCGGTAATTATAAGGATAAGGACGGGAAAACAATTTACACCACAGATGTGATTGTGGAAGAACATGAATTTGCTCAGAACAAGGATAACGGTGCCGGTGCAGATTCGTCAGAAACACAGAAAACAGATAAGGACGGATTTATGGAAGCACCGGAAGGAGAGGTTCCATTTGACTAAACCGGGATAAATGGTTGGAGAGGCTGCTCTTTGCCGGGGCATTCTCTTTTCCATTTTAAAGAAGAAATCAAAAATTACAGGTATTCAACCTAACGAAAACGTGATATAATCAAAATATGGTTGAATGAGAAATATGGAGGTAGCTTATGGGCGTAAGTTATAACAGATTATGGAAAATGCTCATAGATAAAAATATGAAGCGGATAGAGATGCAGTACCTCACTGGGATCAGTGGTAATATTCTTGCCCGGATGGGAAAAAACCAGTATGTATCAATGGAGACGATTGAGAAGATATGCAAGAAGCTGGACTGCACTGTTGATGAGATGATGGAATTTACAGATGATGAATAACAGGAGCAGATATGTCAAATTATTAAATCTGGCAGAATACTTCAGAAGTCGAAAAAAGAAATTGAAAAAAGATAACATGCCGGATACGGCATAATTCTCTTGGCAAAGCTAAGAGCGCACTTCTATACATGCAATTTCATCTGCCTGTATCGTGCGACCTGCGGTGCTGCTCCCGGTTTTGAGAAATCTCAATCCGGGAAATACAGCGAAATCAGAGATTTCGTACAAGGGGAGTTTCCCCTTGCGGCACAAGTGCCTATCCCCGATAAAGTTTGTGGCTGAATATTTCAGATACAGACATATAAAGTGATAGAAAGCGTGAAATATAAATTTGAAGGGTGACAATATATGAAGTATTTATATTTGCATGGACTAGGGCAAAAACCAGACAGTTGGAATAGAGTAATAAAAGAAACGAAAGTATCGAAAAGCAGTCGCAGTTTAAGTTTATCAGAGATGTTAGAAGGGAAAGCTGCTACATATAAGGAATTATATTCAGCATTCTCATCAGAATGCGACAAGGAGAATGAAGAAATTGTCTTATGTGGGCTTTCACTGGGAGCTGTTTTGACACTTAATTATGCGATAGACCACCCGGATAAAGTAAAGGCACTCGTATTAATTGCAGCACAATATAAAATGCCAAAAAAATTATTAAAAGTTCAGAATATGTTGTTTCATCTTATGCCGAATTCGGCATTCAATAAAATGGGCTTCAAAAAAGCAGATGTTATTAACCTATGTGGTACGATGGCTGAATTAGATTTCAGCGACTCACTTCATAAGGTGTCTTGTCCGGTATTAATCGTTTGTGGAGAGAAGGACAATGCGAACAAAAAAACTGCAAAAGAACTTTGCCATTATTTGAACAATTCCAACTTCCATGAACTTATGAAAACAGGTCATGAAGCAAACATAGAAGATCCGGAAGAGTTGGCGATCGTGTTGCAAAGATTTTATGATAGTATCAATTAACTTCCCATTTATCGGGAAGTCGCAGAGAACGAAAAATCGGGAGTTATTGAACGGAATTTTGGAAATTATCGGGGGAACATTAGTATGAAGAAATGTAGATATTGTGGCAAAGAACTAAATAGTAATTTTGAATTCTGTAGCAATGAATGCGAAAACAGTTATAGGAAGATAATTGAGAAAGATAGACAGAAAATCAAGTATTTTATGATAGGGATTATTTTAGGGTTTTTAGTTATGTTTTATGGCATTACATTAAACAGCGACTTTATTATAGGAATTGGAATTATAGTAATGGGTATAGATGTTGTTATGTTGCCATTTACCACTCCAGAAACAACAACTTTTTTAGGATACCGAAAGTCAAAAGTTGTAGGAAGAATACTTGGTATATTACTTATAGCGGTTGGATTATGGGTAGGGCTTGTTTGATTACAAATTCCAGTTTTTGAAACAGAGAAATCGGTAGTTATGGAGGTGAAAAATGTATTTCACAGACGAAAAAGACTATATTATGCGAATGATAAAAGAAATGGTAAGAGTATTATTTTCTTTAATGTTTGGGAAAAAGTATGTTTCTGTTGAACTTGAAAAAGAAAATAAATATGAAGTATCAGGGAAAAATTTGAAAGATTTTCTTGATATGATTGATTCTGGGAAAATTAACGAAGCAGAGAATATACTTTTAGATAGCATTGATTATACAGACAGAAATGAGGTAATGGCAGCAGCTCTTTTCTACCAATATCTTAGTGAGAAGGATAGTGAGTTTTTGAAAAATAATAATTATACAAAAGAAGAAGTGATGTCTGGTTTTAAGCAATTACTTATGCAGTCAGGATATACTGATTTGCTATGTTTGGTCAAAGCTGAAGAGTAATGTAGAAAATTCAAAGAGATAAGAGTGATTGGCTGAAAGGAGAAATTGTATTATATGTTCTATATTGTTTTTGACTTTATGATGGCAGTGATTATGTTTTTGTTTGGAATGTGGTTTTATAAATCAGAAGGAAAAGCTGCTAAATTCTTGTCGGGTTATAATATGAAATCAGCGGATGAACGAAAGAAATACGATGAGAATGCTATGTGTAAGGCATATGGAAAAAGAATGATGTTTATGTCAGTTCCTTTTATTATTGGAATAATCATAGATATCCAATATCAAGGAATAGGCTGTTGGATCGCATGGGGGATATGGCTTATTATGTTTGTTTTGTTGCTTATTGATAGACATAAAAGAGAACGTTAAATTCAAGTTTGTAGAATTAAGAAAATTGGAATTTCGTGGGAGGTGTTATACAAATGAAACTGGCAGATTTATCAACTGGACCAGACTGGGTAGTATATGTTGGATTTATAATATTTGCTGTACTTTCCATAGTTTTGATTTCTGGACATGGAAGTTGGTTAATTTCCGGATATAATACAGCTTCAAAAGAAGAAAAGGCAAAATATAATGAAAAAAAACTATGCAGAACAATGGGAATTGGAATGTCTGTTATAGCAATTCTTCTATTAATTATGGGAGTGTTTGAAAATATTTTACCGGCATTTTTTGTGTATATTGCATTGGGTATTATTTTAGCTGATGTTGTGATAATTATTGTCTTGGGAAATACAATATGTAGAAGGTAACAAATTTCGACTTGTGGACTTTAACAACTCGAAATTTTCAAAGGGACTAACGAATAAATGAACAAAGAACATAATAATGAAAATAAAAATGACGAAGAAGATACTTTAACATTAGCCAAACTTTTTAGTAATTGGTATGTAGGTGCTGTTGTAGGATTTGCACTAGGTACTTTAAAGGGTGATTTAACAACAGCGAGTATAGGTTTGGTTATTGGAGCTACTGTAAGTTGGATATTTAAGAAGTGTTTAATGAGCAAAAAATGAGTTTGTTTGTTAACTTCCGGTTGACCAAGAAAAATGAGGAGGATTCATTATGAGTGAGAAAACAGAGATTACTTTCATGCAAACAAGATTAATCCGGCTTGCTTCAGAAGAGTGGCATTTACCTGTTGAACAGATTATCCACTTGTTTAAAGAAGCTGATGTTCTTGGATATATAGAAAAATGTTATGGAATTTTTCATTGTGAAGGCGATGAAGCTGTGCTTGAAGATATTACTGAATTTTTGCAAGGAAAGGGGATAGAGATTAGTGCTTGAGTTAAAAGATGGATTTGTTCTCTATCATGGAAGCTATTGTGAGGTAAAAGAGCCAGATCTTGCCAAATGTGCAAAGAGAAAAGATTTTGGGCAGGGATTTTATTTAACTACATCCAAGGAGCAGGCAGAAAGTTTTCTGAGAACCTCAATAGCCAAAGCAATCGCAACCGGAACAATTGAAGAGGGACAGAAGTTCGGATATATTTCGACTTTTGAATTCAACCTTTCAGGAAATCTTGAAACGCATATTTATGAAAATGCAGATGTAGACTGGTTACATTGCATTGCAGCTCATCGAAAGAAAAAAATGTTTATCGAAGTTGAACGTGAAATGGCAAGGTATGATATCATTGCAGGAAAGATTGCGGATGATGCAACAAACGCTACCCTTACTGCTTACCTTGCCGGGGCTTTCGGGACAGCAGGCGATAAGGAGGCAGACGATTTCTGCATCAGACAGTTATTGCCCAATAAACTAAAAGATCAATATTGCTTCAAAACAGAAGCCGCCATTAAGTGTCTGAAATTTGTGAAAGGTGAGAAGATATGGCTGAAGTAACAATTCCAAAGGAAAAAATGAATTATACAATAGACCTTCTTATCACTATGGTGACAGATGAGATTGCAGAAGAAACGGGAAAGGACAGAAAAGAGATATTGACAGATTTTCTATGTTCAAAGACAGGAAAAGCACTGTATGATGAGAAAACAAAGCTGTGGTGCAATGGTCCGGCATATATAGCTGAATTGTATAGGGAAGAGTTAAAGAAATCCGGATATCAGATTTGAGATGAATGCATATCCAGATGGTGTTAAAAACTTCCGCTATTATATCGTTGTGACAACTAAATATTTCAAAAACGCTGAGGTCAGCATTTCCTAATCATAGGACAACGACCTCAGTTTTTTTATACCTAGGAATCGGCATTCATGAATCAGCCGGTTCTTTTTGTTTACAGAAAAATGAAGGAGAACGACAAAGTGAGCAGAGCAAAAAATCCGAAATATGAATCCATGTCACTGGAAGAATTGAAGGCAAATATGGAAAAGAGCAGACAGGAACTGGAGGTTGCAATCCACAACAAAAACCTTCTGGAGCAGAGAAAAAAGTTAGTGGAACGCAGGGAACGCTCCCACCGGCTGATTGTCAAAGGGGCAGAGTTTGAGAAAGCGTTTCCGTTGTCCAGAGATCTGGAGCAGGAAGATGTTCAGAATATAATGAACCAGCTGCAGAACAGCAGTTACAACAAGAGTATTGTGCGGCAGACTTATATCTCAGCGTCACAAAAAGACCGACAACAGATTGCAGAAGCGGTTAAAAAAACAGAGAAGGGAGATGACAGTTAATGGCATTGTATCATTTTTCAGTAAGACATGTATCCAGAGGGAAAGGGCAGATGGTGGTTGCTTCCGCAGCCTATATTTCCGGGCAGAGGATTTATGACGGTTATTACAATAAGATACATGACTATACAAGCAAGTCGGGCGTGGTATTTACAGAAATTCTGACACCGGAGTATGTGCCGGAGCGTATGACAGACAGGGAAACACTCTGGAACGAGGTGGAGCATGTAGAAAGGAACAACAAGGCGCAGCTTGCCTATTCGTTTGACATTGCCCTGCAGAATGAACTGACACTTGAGGAAAATATAAGACTGGCGAAAGAATTCTGCCAGGAGCAGTTTGTGGTACGTGGCATGATCGTGGATCTGGCAGTCCATGAGGGAAAATCGGATAATGAAGAAGAGCCGGATAATCCCCATTTCCATGTGCTTGCCCCAATCCGTCCTTTTACAGAGGAAGGAATCTGGGGCAATAAACAGAGACGGGAATATATTCTTGATGAGGATGGAAACCGGGTGAAGGACGCGAAAGGAAAAGATATGTTCAATGCTGTTTCTACTACCGGTTGGAATGATCCCGAACTTTTAAAAGAATGGCGGCGGGCATGGACAGAGAAAGTAAATGGGAAATTCCAGGAGTGCCACATGGCAGCCAGAATCGACCACCGTTCCTACAAAGAACAGGGGATTGACCTGATCCCGACCATCCATGAGGGATATGAAGTCCGGGCAATGGAGAAAAAGGGAATCAAAACGGTAATCGGAGAACTGAACCGGGCAATCCGGCAGTTCAACCAGATGTTTATTTCTCTAAAAGAGTCTATTCAGTGGATGAAGACAGCTTATGAGGAAATGAAAGCAGAGCTAGATCGCAGACAGAACCCTACACTTCTGGAGAGTTTGCAGGATTATTATGATAAAAAGACACAGGGTAGACCGCCGTTACCAAATTTCTATGCGGAGATGAAACGGAGAGGGAAGAATCTCTCCAATTTACAGGAGTTTTCAAAATCCATCAATTATCTTCAGACCCATCAGATAGAGACGATGGATGACTTGCAGGAACGGATTGAGGAACTTAATGGTGTTGTTTCTGTCAGCAAAAAAGAAATTTCCGAAAAGCGAAAACAGTTAAAGGAACTGGAGAATCTGGAAAAGATGGCAGAGGTGATTAAAACAAACCAGCCATTGATTGATGAGTATAATCGTTTCTATTTTCAGAAAAGACGGGAGAAATATTATCAGCAGCATAAAAAAGAAATCAATTATTACCGCAAATGTGAACGGGAACTAAAACAGCATCTGGATCAAAATGGAAAGGTGCCTACTGCCAGATGGAAACGAGAGAAAGAAGAATTCCAGGCGGTGATCGAAGAGCTGAAAGCAGACAATCAGCCGTATCAGGAAGAACTTGCGTTTGTAAAAAAGGTACAGAGCTGTGCAGACATTGCCAGACGTGACCGGGAAATGGCAGAAGCAGATACTTCCGGGCGTTCAGAAGAAAAAAGGGAGAAGCAGGTGAAATTCCCGGTATTTTATGGAGTTCAGACGGAAGATATTCTTGAAGAAAATGGAAAAGCAGAGCAACAGCCGGTGAAGCAGTCGGAGCAGAAGACAGAAAAGAAGACTTCTCTTCTGAGAAAACTGGATGAAAAGAAGAAAGAGTGTGCAGAGCGTGATGCAAAACAACAGGCAGTGAAGAAAAAACGGAACCATGAGATGAGTTTATAACAGTCTGTCAGCAGGACAGATGGGAAAGGATGAGGAAAATGCAGTATACAGAAGAACAGATTACAAGAGCCAACCAGACCAATCTTGTTTCTTTTCTGAACGCACAGGGGGAACAGTTGGTGAAAAGTGGCAGGGAATATCGTTGGAAAAAGCATGACAGTGTAACGGTATCCGGTAACCGGTGGTATCGTCACAGTCAGGGCAGGGGCGGCTATCCGGTGGATTTTGTGATGGAATTTTACAACGCTACATTTCCGGAAGCAGTTAAAAAGTTAATCGGGGAGGAAGGCGAAGGCAGGAACAGTACCTGCCCCGCCCCGTCCCCTGACTTCCGGTTACCAGAGAAAGAGGAAAATAATGAGAAAATCATCAGATATCTGACAGAAAACAGAGGGATTGAAAAGAATCTGGTGGAGGAATGGATCAGCAGTGGGGATATTTATGAAGAAAAGAAGCACCATAATGTGGTGTTTGTTGGCAGGGATGCAGACGGTATTCCCAGATATGCCCATTGCAGGGGAACAAGTGAAATAAAATACAGGGGAGATGTGGCTGGATCTGATAAATCTTGCGGATTCTGTCACAGAGGGACGGATAATCAGTTGTTTGTGTTTGAAGCAGCCATTGATCTGCTTTCTTTTATCCAACTATTTCCCAAAGACTGGAAAAAGCGGAGCTACCTGAGTCTGGGTGGCATTTCCGGTGTGGCACTGAGGGCTTTTCTTTCTGAACGCCCTCAGATTACTTCTGTATTCCTGTGCCTGGATAATGACCAGGCAGGGAATGAAGCCTGTGAGAAACTGGCAGAAGAAATCCCGGACGGATACAGTGTCATCCGTCTGAAACCGTCCCGAAAGGACTGGAATGAAATCCTTTGCGATAAAAATGCAGACAGGAAGAAAGCAATCATTGAAACAGTTACAATGAAAGCACCGGAGAAGGAAGAATTGGTGCCAATGCTGTGTTATGAAGACATTGAGCAGACCAGCGTAGAATGGCTGTGGTTTCCCTATTTGCCATTTGGAAAACTGACGATTATCCAGGGCAATCCGGGAGAGGGAAAAACTTATTTTGCCATGATGCTGACCGCAGCCTGCACGAACCGGAAGACTTTCCCGAATATGGAAGAAATTGAACCTTTCAATGTGATCTATCAGACCGCCGAAGATGGCATGGGAGATACGATCAAGCCGAGACTGGTAGAAGCAGGTGCCGACCTGAGCCGGGTGATGGTCATTGATGATACAGAGGAAACACTGACATTATCCGATGACCGTATTGAAAAGGCTATCCGTCAGAATCAGGTCAGACTTTTAATCATTGATCCGGTACAGGCTTTTATCGGTGCAGATGTGGATATGAATCGGGCAAATGAAGTCCGTCCGGTATTCCGGAAACTAGGGATGATCGCAGAGCAGACAGGCTGTGCGATTGTGCTGATCGGACATCTGAACAAATCTTCCGGGACACAGAGCACCTACCGGGGACTTGGCTCCATTGACATCATGGCGGCAGTGAGGAGCCTGATCTTTATCGGAAAAGTAAAAAAAGACCCGACCACAAGGGTTCTGCTCCATGAGAAAAGTTCCCTTGCACCTCCGGGTGAGACGATGGCATTTAAACTTGGAGATGAAGAAGGCTTCCGATGGGTGGGAGCTTATGAGATTTCTGCCGATGAATTGTTAGATGGGAAAGAAGGAAAGCCGACAGAGACAAAACTACAAAGAGGGGCAAAGCTGATTCAGGAGCTTTTGACAGACGGAAACACGATCACCATCCGGGAAGTGGATGAAAAAGCAAAGGCACAGGGGATTTCCCAGAGAACCATGCGTGAAGTAAGAAGCCGGATGAAAGAAGAACTGGATTATCAGATGAATGAAAAGCAGGAAAATACTATTCGATTAAAAAAATAAAAGAGAATGGGTGACGGCAGGATTTTGGAGTAAACGGCAGTCTTTATAGATACCCTATCTGCCGCCTGCCGTTTGCCAGTGCAAGGCAATCGAACGAAAACAGTAGGTATCCATACGAAAATAAAAAAATGAAACCAACAGTCTGGGCAGTTAATCTGTAAAAATGGATTAGTTGCTCTTTTTTTGCAAAAAATGGAGGGTTTACAATGGCAGCGAAGAAGAAAATCATCAATATCAAAGTATATTTTGACGGTGATCAGGACGCAAAAGAAGTATTTGCCGAGGTGATTGCACAGAAAATACGTGACACGAAAACAAAAGATAAACTTGCAATAATGAAAGATAAGCAGTATAATGATTATGAGTTCAGTAATCTGAAATCTGCGTAGGATGTGCAACGTAACGGAGGTATCAGATGAACAACAGATATATGAGTAACAATATAGACAGAAATGCAACATGGAGAGTTGGCGTATACTGCCGACTTTCCAAAGATGACGAACTGACCGGAGAGAGTGCCAGCATCTCCAACCAAAGGGACATTCTGGTGAATTACTGTCAGTCACAGGGCTGGCAGGTGGTGGATGTGTTTCAAGACGATGGTTATACAGGATTGAATACAGACCGACCGGACTTGCAGAGACTTCTCAAAGCCTGTGAAAAAGGACTGGTGAATCTTGTGATTACCAAAGACCAGAGCCGACTGGGACGAAATCATGTACAGACAGGATTTCTGATGGAGGAGTTTTTCCCCAAGCATGGAGTAAGGTATATCGCATTATACGACAATGTGGATACCTTTGACGGGGACAATGAGATTGCTCCGTTTAAGAACGTGCTGAATGAGATGTATTCCAGGGATATTTCCAAGAAAGTTCATGCTTCCTACCACCTGCAGGCAACCAAGGGGAAGTTTACAGGCGTTGTTCCACCATTGGGATATCAGAAAGACCCGGAGGAAAAGGGACATCTTCTGATTGATGAGGAGACAGCACCGATTGTCCGGAAAATTTTTCAATGGGCGGTGGATGGTCATGGGATCAACTTCATATCCAGAGAACTGGAACGCCAGCAGATTCCATGCCCTACCTGGTGGCACAGGAAACGGGGACTTCGCACTTACTACACCAAATGGGAAAAGAAAGATCCGGAGAATGGGAAATTTGTCTGGGATGAATCTTATCTCAAGTCCCTGCTGATGAATCCAGTGTACTGTGGTGACATGGCTTCCCAGAAACGGTACTACCGTTTTAAGATTGGCAATCAGGGAGATAAAGCACCGGAGGATTGGATTACAGTCAGAAATACCCATGAAGCAATCATTCCGCAGGATGTATTTGATCTGGTACAGGCGAAGATGACAGGCAGGAAACGTCAGACAGAACAGGGAGAATACAGCATGTTTGCCGGATTGCTCCGCTGTGCAGAGTGTGGCGGTGCATTGACATTAAAGAAGACGCATACCAAAGATCAGCATGAAGTTTATACCTGTTCCACCTATATCCATAAGGGAAAAGCACACTGCACTCAACACCGGGTGGACGCTGATGATCTGTATGATGCAGTCCTTATCAGAATCCAGGAATGTGCAAAAGCAGTCACCGGAGATGGAACAGAACTGGAAAACCGGGTGAAGGAGTTATGCGAAGAAGATACACAGGGACACAGAGACAGTCTGGAGAAGCTGGTATCAAAACAGAAAGACCGCCTGGAGACATTAGACCGGTTGATTGCAAAACTGTATGATGATCTAATTAATGACAAGATTACAGAATCTGTTTTTGATAAGATGTTGGAGAAGACACAGAAAGAGCAGACAGACATCAAAAAGGAACTTTCCCAGAACCAGAGTGTGCTGAATACAGAAGAAAAACTGGATGCACAGTCCCAGCAGTGGATTGAGGATATCAGCGAGTATGCGGACATTAAAGAACTGGATGCCAATCTTCTGAACCGACTAATCAGTAAAATCGTTATCTCAGAACCGCAGGAGAAAGACGGAACAGAGAATTACCGCCGCACTCCTGAAATGGTCACAATGGAAATTCATTTCAATTTAAAACCAATACCGGAGCTTGGAACCATCGAAAGAGGTTCCGGCTCCCATAAATAAGAAAATCTATCAAAATTTAATCTATTTTAATCTTTTCAAGGCTTATTTCGAGCCAATATTTTCTCATAAAAGACATAAAACAGCTGATGGCCGGTGGCGGTGTAGCACTGATCGGCACGACTCTGGTGCCGCTGCTTTCCGGTCTGTTCGGTTAAGCAAAGGCTGTCGGGGCGAAGATTCCGACCGGGCGGCGAAAGCTGCCTGTTACATAGTCAGGTGCAGGCAATCTCCGCAGCTGGCTATGTTCTGCGCTCTCTGGCAGGTGCACATGTTGGAAGTATGGCGCAGAACCGCAGTTTAGAATCGCACCGGCTGATAGGCCGGACAAGTTACAGGAGGACAAATCTATGGCGTTTCTTACTACAACTGCATCGGCACTGTCTCTTTTCTCACAGCTGTTTATGCTTCTGTCCCGGATGGCGAAGCTGTTCGGCGTGTTCGCGTAAGGAAGGAGGCGGCTCATGCAGAGTATCCTTGAACAGATCACAGATTGGCTCAAGAGCATGATCATCAGCGGTATCATGGGAAATCTTTCAGGGATGTTCGATTCGGTCAACCAGCAGGTTGGACAGATCGCAGGAGATGTGGGAACCACACCGGCGAACTTTTCACCTGCGGTTTTTTCTATGATCCGCAACATCTCGGAATCCGTGATCCTGCCCATTGCCGGAATGGTGCTGACATTCATCGCCTGTTATGAGCTGATCCAGATGCTCATCGAGCATAACAATCTGGCAAATTTCGAGACCTGGACATTTTTCAAATGGGTCTTTAAGACCTTTCTGGCAGTGACCCTGATCTCGAACACATTCAATATCACGATGGCTGTCTTTGATGTGGCGCAGCAAGTGATCTCCCGAAGCGGCGGTCTGATTTCCGGCAGTACGTCCGTCAGCGATGCGACCCTGGCAGCGATGCAGGCCACACTGGAAGGCATGGACTTGGGACCGCTGCTGGGACTGTATTTGCAGACATTTGTGGTTCAGGTCACGATGCTGGCATTGTCGGCTATTATCTTTGTTATCGTGTATGGCCGAATGGTGGAAATATATCTCATGGTAAGCCTTGCGCCGATTCCGTTCGCAACCTTTGGAAACCATGAGCAGAGCCACACCGGTCAAAACTATCTACGCTCCCTGTTTGCACTGGGATTCCAGGGCTTTCTTATCATGATCTGTGTAGGCATCTATGCAGTTCTGATTCAGAACCTGTCTTTTTCGGATAACATTATCAGCAGCATTTGGGGCGTTATGGGCTATACGGTTTTGCTGGCATTTACGTTGTTTAAGACGGGAAGCCTCGCGAAATCCGTGTTTGCAGCGCACTAAGAGAGGAGGAATGAGTCATGGCATCTTATATTTCTGTGCCGCGAGACCTTTCAAAGGTCAAGACCAAGGTCTTTATGAACCTGACCAAACGGCAGATTCTCTGCTTCGGAGCCGGTGCGCTGATTGGCGTTCCGGTTTTCTTTTTACTCAAATCCAGCGGGAATCTGAGCCTTGCCGCACTTGGCATGATGGCGGTGATGCTGCCGCTTTTCTTTCTTGCCATGTATGAGAAAGACGGTCAGCCGCTGGAAGTGGTGGCAAAGCACTTCTATGAGGCAAAGTTCAAGAGGCCGAAAACGCGGCCTTACAAAACAAAAAATTACTATGCACTGCTGGTTCAGCAGGCAGACGTGGAAATGGAGGTAAATCGCATTGTTCAAAATTCTCGAAAAGCTGACAGCGAAGAATAAAAAGCAGGATGACATCCGAATGCCGTCCCATCTGTCAGCCGCAGAGCAAAAACAGGTGCAGACGGTGATTGACCGTGCAAGGGGTGACAGCACGGTTCCGCACTCAGCTCAGGATAGCATTCCCTTTCAGCGGATGTTCCCGGATGGTATCTGCCGTGTGACGGACAACTACTACACCAAAACCATTCAGTTTCAGGACATCAATTACCAGCTGGCACAGCAGGAGGATCAGACGGCTATCTTTGAGGAATGGTGCAGCTTCCTGAACTTCTTTGATTCCAGCATCCGCTTTGAGCTTTCTTTTATGAATATGGCTACGGATGCCTCGAATTTTGAGAAGATGGTGCGTATCCCGTACCAGAAGGATCATTTCAATCCGGTGCGCACGGAGTACAGCACCATGCTGCGCCGCCAGCTTGCCCAGGGCAACAACGGCCTGACCAAGACGAAGTACCTGACGTTTGGCATTGAGGCGGAATCCATGAAACAGGCAAAGCCGAGGCTCATTCACATCGAGATCGACCTGATGAACAACTTCAAACGCTTGGGTGTCCGGGCAAAATTGCTGAACGGCAAGGAACGGCTTCATCTGATGCACGATATGTTCCACATGGGTGACCATGACCGATTCAATTTCGATTGGAAGTGGTTGCCGGAGAGCGGGCTGTCGGTAAAGGACTTTATTGCACCGACCGGTTTTGCCTTTCCGAAGAACCGTATTTTTCAGATGGGCGGGATGTATGGCTCCATGTCCTATCTCCAGATCACGGCTTCCGACCTGTCGGATCAGCTGCTGAAGGATTTTCTGGATATGGAATCCAGCCAGATCGTGACTATGCACATTCAGTCGGTAGACCAGAATAAAGCAATCAAATCCATCAAGCACACCATTACGGAGCTGGATCGTTCCAAGATTGAGGAACAGAAGAAAGCTGTCCGTTCCGGATACGATATGGACATCATTCCGTCAGATTTGGCAACTTACGGCAAGGACGCAAAGGCACTGCTGAAGGAATTGCAGAGCCAGAATGAGCGTATGTTCCTGCTGACCTTTCTGGTGATGAACACCGGCGAGACGGAGCAGGAGCTGGAAACCAATGTGTTTCAAGCTTCCAGTATCGCGCAGAAGTACAACTGCAACCTGCGCCGTCTGGACTTTCAGCAGGAGCAGGGGCTGATGAGCTGTCTGCCGCTGGCACAGAACCTGATTGAGATTCAGCGCAGCATGACTACCAGCAGCACGGCAATTTTCGTTCCGTTTACCACCCAGGAACTGTTTCAGACCGGGAAAGAGGCTCTGTACTATGGGCTGAATGCTCTGTCCAACAACCTGATTATGGTTGACCGGAAAAAGCTCAAAAACCCCAACGGGCTGATTCTTGGTACTCCCGGTTCCGGTAAATCCTTTTCTGCCAAGCGTGAAATCGCCAATGCGTTCCTGGTGACGGATGACGATGTAATTGTGTGCGATCCTGAAGCCGAGTACACGGCACTGGTGAAGAAATTTGAGGGGCAGGTCATTAAAATCAGCCCTTCCAGCACGCAGTATATCAACCCGATGGACATCAATGCGAACTATTCGGAAGAGGATAATCCGATTGCCTTGAAAGCAGATTTCATCCTGTCCCTGTGTGAGCTGATCGTGGGCGGAAAAGAAGGCTTGCAGCCGGTAGAAAAGACGGTCATCGACCGATGTGTTCATCAGATTTACCAGACCTATTTTGAGAATCCGGTGCCGGAGAACATGCCGGTGTTGCAGGACTTGTACGAGGCACTGCTCCGGCAGGATGAAAAGGAAGCACACCATGTGGCAACGGCACTGGAAATCTATGTGACCGGTTCGCTGAACCTGTTTAACCACCGCACCAACGTAGATATCAATAACCGGCTGGTCTGCTATGACATCAAGGAGCTGGGCAAGCAGCTGAAAAAGATCGGTATGCTGGTGGTGCAGGATCAGGTCTGGGGGCGTGTAACCGCCAACCGCAATGCCGGTAAAGCCACCCGCTACTATATGGACGAGTTCCATCTGCTTTTGAAAGAAGAGCAGACAGCGGCTTACAGCGTGGAAATCTGGAAGCGATTCCGTAAATGGGGTGGTATTCCCACCGGCATCACCCAGAACGTGAAAGACCTGCTTTCTTCCCGCGAAGTGACGAACATTTTTGAGAACAGCGACTTCATTTATATGCTGAATCAAGCAGCCGGTGATCGTCAGATTTTGGCGGATCAGCTGAATATCAGCCCACATCAGCTGTCCTATGTGACCCACTCCGGTGAAGGCGAAGGACTGCTGTTCTACGGAAATGTGATTTTGCCGTTCGTTGATCGTTTCCCGACCGATCTGGAACTGTACCGGATTATGACGACAAAATTAACCGAAGTGCAGGAAGCGAAGGAGGCGTAAGCGATGGCTGGCAAGAAAAATCCGAATCTCGGAGACAAGCTGCGGCAGGAGCGCGAGGGTGCGGAAAACACCCTTCGCGATTCCAGAAGCAAGACCGCAGACAGCAGTACGGGAGACAGCAGCAAGAAAAAAGCGGAACACCGAAGGCAGATTCGTCACGAGGCCGATCTTGCCAAGATGTGCAGTAAGAAGCTGAAATCGGAGCAGGAGGTAAAGGCGAAGAAGAATGAAGCGGCTTCCGGGAAAAAGGGCGGTAAGCCAAAGAAGCCGGGGAATCTTTCGGCAGATGCGATTTCAGCCAAAGCACATCAGAGTGTGCGCAATGCCGACCAGGATAATAATTCCGGTGTGGAGGCAGCGCATTTTTCCGAAGGTTCAGCGGAAGGTGCAGCCCGTGCCGGTTCCCGGTTCCAATATGGTCGAAAGCTGCGGCAGTACAAAAAGCTGGAGCGGTTGGAGAAAAAGGCAGATAAAGATGCCGTGGATTCCATCTTTGCGGAACGCATGAAGTCTGATCCGCAGGCTGGCTCGAATTTCTTTTCCAGATGGCGGCAGAAGCAGGCTATCAAAAAAGAGTATGCCGCTGCGAAGGCAGGTGCAGCCGCAGCGGAGAACACAGCAGCTGGCACGGCCAAAGCTGCGCAGGGTACTGCCAGCATGACGGAAAAGGCGTTTCAGTTTGTGCAGAGCCACTCGCATATCATCATCGGGATTGCAGCCGTGGGACTGCTTGTTTTGGTGATTGCCGGGTCGGTATCGTCCTGCTCTGTCTTGATCAATGGCGGCGGCAATGTGGTGCTGGGGACTTCCTATACAGCGGAAGATGAAGATTTGAAAGGCGTGGAGACGGATTATACCAAGCTGGAAGATAAACTTCGCAAACAAATCGACCGCATTGAAACCGACCATCCGGGCTATGACGAGTATCGCTACAATTTGGCGGAAATCGGTCACAATCCCTATGAGCTTGCTTCTCTGCTGACCGTAGAATTTGAAAACTATACGAGAAGCCAGGTGCAGGCACGGCTCCAGAGTATTTTTGAAGCGCAGTATGAGCTGAAGTTGGAAGAAAAGGTAGAAATCCGGACAAGGAAAGAAACCCGTGTGGGCTATCGCTATAATCCGATCACCGGAACCGGACACACCTACACCTATCAAGTGACGGTACAGTATGAGTATAAAATCCTCAATGTAACGCTGCTCAATCGGGGTGTGGACTATGTTGCCAGAAATTCCGGCCTCACAGATGACCAGCTGCAACGCTACGAAGTCACATTGGAGTGCCGGGGCAATAGGGATGATCTGTTTGCAGGCATTGCCTTTGCAACGCCGGATGGCGCAGGTTCCAGCGGAGAATATCAGGATTACGATATTCCGGGCGAAGCACTGACGGATGAAAAATTCCGGAAGATGATTACCGAAGCAGAGAAATATCTCGGCTATCCCTATGTTTGGGGCGGCAGTTCACCGAGCACCAGTTTTGATTGTTCCGGTTTTGTAAGCTGGGTCATCAATCACTGCGGGAATGGCTGGAATGTAGGCAGACAGACGGCCAATGGTCTGATGGGAAAATGCGACATTATCCCGAAGAGTGAAGCAAAGCCCGGAGACCTGATCTTCTTCCAGAAAACCTACAACACCAGCGGCGCATCCCATGTGGGCATTTATGTCGGCAACGGGATGATGATCCACTGTGGCTCACCAATTTCCTATGCTTCCATTGAGACGAGCTACTGGCGGCAGCACTACTACTGCATGGGAAGAATTCGATAAAAATAGGGCGTTTATTCGCCCGGAAAGGATACGATATGAGCTTGAAACTGGAAAAGATTGCTGCGGAGCGCGAGAAAGCCCGCAGGAAACGCGATGAATGGGAGGAGCGCAGAAAGGAATGGGACAGAAAGTACCACGAGCAGGAAAACAGCGAAATCTGTGAAATGGTACATGCCCAGAGCCTGACCCCGGAACAGCTGGCAGTCATCATTCAGCTGGCGCAGGCTGCGGTTCCCAACCCGGAGAACCTGAAACTGGATGAGAAAGAAACGGAGGATATGGAATGAAAAAGATGATGGCAATGCTGCTTGCCAGCGTGATGGCGGCAGGAACCTTTACGACCACTGCATTTGCCTATACGGGCGATGATGTGCAGAAGAACACGCCTGTCAGTACCGCTGCACAGGAGACGGATGCAGCAGAAAGCACAAATGCGGGGAAAACGGACAATATCGACAGCATCGAAATCGACCCGGACATGCAGGTTCTGCCGGATGGCTATGAGGTCTCTACGGATGCGGATGGGAACCTGATCGTTACGGTGGGCGGCAAAGAATACAATATCGGCAGCGAAAAGTCCCAAAAGCAGACTGGTACGGTGGTGCCGGGGATCACCAGTCTGCATTTTCGTTCCGGTCCCGGCATGGATCAGGAGATTATCGGATATCTGCATTCCGGTGATACGGTGGAGATTGTCGAAAAATGCGGTGACTGGTATAAGGTAAACTTCAACGGCAAAACCGGGTATGCACATGGAAAGTACCTGAATGTCACGGATTCTGCAAAAGACAGCAGCATGTTCAGTGAAGATGCGCTGAAGCTGTTTCTGGATCTGATGCAGAGTGGAATGTCATACGAGGATGAGACGAAATCCAGTGCAGCTTTGACTCCGGAAGGAAATATGACGCTGGTGGACGATATCGGTGAGGAAGAAGATAAATCCAGCCAGCAGTTCATTACGCTGGTGACAAAGGCGGGCAACACCTTTTATCTGATCATCGACCGCGATAAAGACGGCAACCAGAATGTGCATTTCCTGAACATGGTGGACGAGGCCGATCTGCTTGCGCTGATGGATGAAGAGGAAGCTGCCAAGTATCGGGAGAAGGAGCCGGAAGTCACGGAACCTGCGGAAACCGAAAAGCCGCAGGAGACGGAACCGGCACCGGAAGAGCAGAAAACAGAGAGCGAGCAGAAGAAATCGTCTCCGCTTCCGATGATTATGCTGCTTCTGTTTGTGATCGGTGCAGCCGGTGTCGGCGGTTATCTCTATATCAAGATGAAGGGCGTAAAGCCTGCGTCCAAGAAAAATCAGCCGGACCCGGATGCGGATTATCACGATGAGGATGAAGATACGCTCCAGCTGCCGGAGGATGATGGTGACGAGGACGAAGAAGTGGATGTCAACGAGGATTATGAAGCGGAATCGGACGATGAACCTGTCTGATTAACGCAGCGTTGACCGGTGGGGCGGCTGAAAAGCCGTCCCCTTTACATAGCCAAATGGTTGGTGGGTGAACTATTTTGAGCTATGAAGCTATGGAATCTGTAGGCGATATCTGATAAAATAGAAAGTAAGAACAGCTCAACAACTCATTATTTGAGGAACTGGGCGGCAAATACGAAAGGCAAGGGGATTATTTGATACCGTGCTTAACTGTACCCGCCGAAGAAGAACAGGCAATAGGCATCTGGGGGCAACGGCATTTAGATTATCTAAAACAGTACCGTAAAGTTACATACACCAATCTTCTTACAAGCGGCAGACTTAACGCTTACCTTGCCGACATTGACAGACAGGCACAGGAACGCTTTGAAAGGCTCATAGAGGGTATGAAACAGGCACAGGGCATAACGGAACAGCTAAAGGCAGAAAACGCCTTAGAATGGACAGGATGCCTCAATAACATAAGGGCTTGTGCGAGGGAGATTGTGGAAAAGGAAATTATTTTTGCATAAACAGATGATTAGTGGCAGGGGGAAATCCTGCCGCTTTTTCTGCTTTAGTTTGTCAGCTTGACAAATAAAGCTTGACAAATAAAGGGTTAAGGAATATAATTAGATTCAGTATTATACAAGGAGTTAATAAATATGCGGCAAGGTATTCTTAA
>NZ_JAOQJU010000041.1:0-23261 GCF_025567385.1 Dorea acetigenes | reverse complement strand
GACACCGCCAAAAGCTAATATATCTGCAATTTTCAAGGTTCCGATGGAGCCATTTTTTCAGCTCCATTTTTTCATAGACTACTTTACACTACCCCTTTGATTCCATCATAAAGTGTCAAGTAACCTGAATGTCAAGCATTTTCTTTAAGATTTCAAATCTTCTGGCTATTTTCATTTTAACACGTTCTTCTGGCTAGCAGAATCAAAAAAAGCCCTCATCCCCGATATTCAAAGGCTGAGAGCTCATCCTGCGGATGACAGGACTTGAACCTGCACGTCGTAGACACCAGATCCTAAGTCTGGCGCGTCTGCCAATTCCGCCACATCCGCATAGCACGAAATTATATTATCACCTTACCGGCGTCTTGTCAAATATAACAAACTTCAAAATCAGCTTTTCCCACTTCATCTACCTGCATCAAAATATAACTTGCCCTTCTTCCCTGCTGTCTCGGATAAGCAATACTCCCCGGATTCAGTGTAACCAGATCCGACTCAACCGTAAGCGCAGGCACATGCGTGTGGCCGTACATCACAATATCTGCTCCCCGCCCGCGGGCTTCCAGCTTCAGGCGTTCTTCTCCCATACTCACGTAATAGCCATGCCCGTGCGTAATGAATACATGATGCCCTCCTATAAAAAACTCTTCCTCCCTGGGAAGCTCGGAAAAGAAATCATTGTTGCCGCGAACCATATGTACCGGACAGTCAACCAGTGCTTCTATATCCTTCTCCCTGCCTTCTACATCTCCAAGATGTATCAGCGTATCTATATGCTCCGTCTGCTTCAAAACCTTTTCCAAATTCACATGAGATTTGTGCGTATCGCTGACAATTAGAATTCTCATACCCCGTCCTGCTCTTTCCTATTTACTCGCTTCCTTAAGTTTACTCTCGATTACCACACGCATCTTTCTGAGTCCCTCGCCCCGATGGCTTAATTCGTTCTTCTTCTCAGGCGGAAGCTGGGCGCTGGTACAATGATATTCCGGCAGGAAAAAGATTGGATCATATCCGAACCCATTTTCTCCGATAATCTCGTGTCCGATGATACCTTCCATGGTTCCCCGCACGACTTCTTCTGTCCCGTCCGGAAATACAGCCGCTATAGCGCAGACGAATCTTGCTGTACGCTTCTCATCCGGCACGCCGTCAAGCCGATCCAGAAGCGCCTGATTCTTAATATCATAAGAAGTATTCTCTCCCATATACCTTGCCGAATAAATCCCCGGCTCCTTATTCAGATAATCAATCTCCAGTCCTGAATCATCCGCCAGCACAATTGCATCTGTATATTTTGCAATCTCCCTCGCCTTAATCATGGCATTTTCCTCAAAAGTTGCTCCATCTTCAATTACATCCGCCGTAATCCCCGCTTCACGCTGAGAAAGGATCTCTATTCCCAAATCCTCCAATATCATACGGATCTCTATCATCTTATTTTCATTTCCCGTTGCAAATACTATTTTGTCCATCTTCTCTCCTGCCTTCCCCCGGCCGCTTCGGCGGCTTCGGTCCTAAAAACTGGTAAAAATATGTTTTCAACATTCCATTATATATTTTTCGGTTCTTATCCGCTTTGCGGCCAAAATACCGCTCTGCTTCTTCGTAGCTGGTAATCATATACGCAGACCAGGAATCCAGCGTCCGAAAGCTTTCGCCAAATGTCCGGTACAACGCCGGAAGATCTTTCTTATCCTCCAGCCGTTCTCCATACGGAGGATTCGTAATCACAAATCCATATTTCTTCGGATGTCTCAGTTCTTTCACATCTCTTTCCTGAAAATGTATCAGATGCTCCACTCCTGCTTCTCTGGCGTTGCGTCTCGCCACCTTTATTACCGAGCCATCTACGTCATATCCCTGAATGTCTGTCTCAATCTCATCATGAATCAACGCTTCTGCTTCATCAATACTGTCATACCAGTCTCTCTTCGGGATAAAGTTCTTCCACTCTTCCGCCGTAAAAGAACGATTCATGCCCGGCGCGATATTTGCAGCCATCATCGCCGCCTCGATTAGAAATGTCCCGCTTCCACAGAAAGGATCTACCAAAATCCGATCTTTGTTCCAGGGCGTCAGCATAATCAGCGCCGCCGCCAGTGTCTCTGTAATCGGCGCTTTCCCGGACACTTCCCGGTATCCCCGCTTATGCAGAGAGATTCCTGATGTGTCAATACCGACCGTCGCCACATCCTTCATAAAAAAGACTCTCACAGGAAAGGCTGCCCCCTCCTCTGTAAACCAGTCCGTATGATATCTCTCCTGCAGGCGCTTTACCATCGCTTTCTTCATAATTGACTGAATGTCCGAAGGGCTAAACAATTTGCTCTTTACAGAAGCGGCTTTTGCGACCCAGAACTTCCCATTTTCCGGAATGTATTCCTCCCAGGGAATTGCTCTCGTCTTTTCAAAAAGTTCATCAAAAGTAACTGCCCGGAACTGTCCGACTTTCAAAAGAATACGCTCCGCCGTGCGGAGAAATATATTGGCACGGCAAATTGCTTTCCTGTCTCCGTAAAAGGATACTCTGCCGTCTTCTACCTCTGAAATTTCATATCCCAGATTCAATATTTCTCTTTTCAGTACTGCCTCCAGGCCAAAATGGCACGGAGCAATCAACTCTATTCTGTCCATATACTACTCCAAATCATTGTCTTTCATCTTTCTACCATCTTACTTTCTTTCCATATATTTTGTCAAGAAGAACAGTAAGAAGAGTAAAGCAGAAGGAGAGACGCCTTTCGGTACGCCTCTCCTTCTGCTTTTTCCTTCATTTAGTAATTGCAATTCTGTCCTGCTGAATTCTTGTTTGTGGAATTCTGTCCATATGCATTCTTGTTCATCGTGTTCTTGTCGGATGCATTTCTGTTTGTGGTGTTCTTATCGGATGCATTTCTTGCATTCTTATTGTTTGCATTTCCCATATTGTTGTTAGATGAGCTGTAATTGTTTGACATATTCTATTCCTCCTAATCAATTTGATTACGGTCTTAGTATGTCTCTGTTACATCTTTTTATGTATATTTTTTTAATTTTTTCTTGCAATTTCTTCCATACTATATTATACTTATTGATGTAGGAAGAACACTTTCTACAACCCCTTATTAATTATTTATACTCCCCTCAAAAGACCGATGGCTCCCCCATCGGTCTTTTACTTTCTTCCTATTCTCTTCCATCACCATCGTCGGTTATCACCGATCAACTTCATTACCAGCACAATAATCAATATCGGGACGATAAAAGGAGCCAAAAGGCTGAAGATTCCTCCAATCACAGCTACCACCAACACCAATATCCCTATAATTCCCAAAAGGACCAGCAGTTTCTTCCACCAACTGTCTATCTGAAACACATGCGTATCTCTTCTTCCTGCGCTGCTGTATTCCTGACGATATCCCTGATTGTCCGACCGTCTGCTTCCCGCAGTCTCATATCCGGAATCTCCTTCCCGATAACCGCCCGTGCTCTCAGACATATCAATCACCGTCTGCGCCAGCACCCAGGGGTCTCCCAGTTCTGCGATAACCTCTTCTTCACTTCTGCCCTTGCTCACCTCTTCTGCTATATAAGAATCATAATATCGAATATTTTCCTGAACCACCTGGTTGTTCAAATCATTCGAGAGCGCTTCCCGAAGCTTTTCCAGGAATTCACTTCGTGTCATTCTTGTTTCCTCCTCCCGGTTCTGCCATACATTATATTATGATAACAAAGCGGACAAGTCCGCCTCGGATCGTTTTATAATATAGTATTATAAAAAACCTTGCACTTATCATATCATGTATAAATGATATTTCCAAGTGCAAGGTTCTTAATATTCTATAAACAAGCCGCCGTTCGGTTATAACAGCCCGTCACTTATGTATCCCTATACCTCAAACATCAGATCGCCATAGGACGGCATCGGCCATGCCTCTTTGTCAACAATCATCTCCAGTTTATCTACCGGCGCCCGGAGTGCATCCATGGATGTAAATACCACATCATGGTAGAATACAGCCTGATCCCGGCCTTCTTCCATAGCTCCGGCTTCCTCTGTCACCTCAATCAAATGTGACAGCGCTTTCTTCGTTTCTGCAAGAAGTCCGGATATTTCGTTAAGGAGCTCTGCCTGAACAGATGCGTCTGCGCCTGCTGCCTTCACAGCATTTACCGTATCCGCCAGTTCCTTCGTATATTTAATAATAGCCGGAATGATCTGCTTACTTGCCATGTCGATCATCGTCTTTGCTTCAATATTGATAGCCTTTGCATAATTCTCATATTTAATCTCTGCACGGGACTCCAGCTCAGCCTTGGTAAACACATGGAATTTCTCAAACAGCTTCACAGCCTTATCCGTCGTAAGGGAAGGAATCGCATCAACCATGGACTTAATATTCGGCAGTCCGCGTCTTTCCGCCTCTTCTACCCATGCATCTGAATATCCATTGCCATTGAAGATAATACGCTGATGCTCTGTCGCATACTGCTTAATCAAATCATGTACCGCCTTGTCAAAGTCTTCTGCATTCTCCAGAATATCACATGCCTCTGCAAATGCTTCTGCAACGATTGTATTCAGTACTACATTTGGTCCTGCGATAGAATCACGGGATCCTACCATACGGAATTCAAATTTATTACCTGTAAATGCAAATGGTGAAGTTCTGTTTCTGTCTGTCGCATCTTTGGAAAGCTCCGGCAGCGTGCTGACGCCTGTCTCCAGCTTTCCGCCCTTTAAGCTGTGGGTTGCCTCGCCGGTCGTAATCAACTGTTCAATCACATCCTCGAGCTGCTCGCCAAGGAAAATAGAAATAATTGCCGGAGGAGCTTCATTTGCCCCAAGTCTGTGGTCGTTACCCGGATCAGATGCAGATTCACGGAGCAGATCTGCGTGGGTATCTACCGCTTTCAGAATACAGGTAAGTACCAACAGGAACTGAACATTTTCGTGCGGTGTTTTTCCCGGATCTAACAGGTTCTTACCGTCATCCGTGGTAATGGACCAGTTGTTGTGCTTACCGGAACCGTTGACACCTGCAAACGGTTTCTCGTGAAGAAGGCACTTCATACCATGCTGGCACGCAACCCGCTTCAAGGTCTGCATAATCAGATGGTTATGATCAACCGCAATGTTGCACGGCGCATAGATCGGAGCCAATTCATGCTGGGCAGGAGCCACCTCATTATGCTGTGTCTTTGCAGTCACGCCTACCTTCCAGAGCTCTTTATTGACATCCTTCATAAAGCCTGCAATTCTCTGGCGGATCGTTCCAAAGTAATGGTCGTCTAATTCCTGTCCTTTGGGAGGCATCGCTCCGAATAACGTACGTCCCGTATAAATCAGGTCTTTTCTCTGCTCAAACTTCTCCGCATCAACCAGGAAATATTCCTGCTCCGGTCCTACGGAAGGCGTTACCTTCTTAGAAGTTGTATTGCCAAAGAGACGGAGCAGCCGCAGAGCCTGCTCATTAATTGCTTCCATAGAACGCAGAAGCGGTGTCTTCTGATCAAGCGCCTCACCCGTATAAGAACAGAACGCTGTCGGAATACACAAAGTTGCTCCCGCCGCATCTTTTCTGACAAATGCCGGCGACGTACAATCCCACGCTGTATATCCTCTTGCCTCAAATGTCGCGCGGAGACCGCCTGACGGGAACGAGGATGCATCCGGTTCTCCTTTAATCAATTCCTTTCCGGAGAAGCTCATCAGAACCTTTCCGTTTTCCATAGGCGCTGAGATAAACGAATCATGTTTTTCAGCAGTAACGCCCGTAAGAGGCTGAAACCAGTGAGTGTAATGTGTTGCGCCTTTTTCAATTGCCCATTCCTTCATCTCATGTGCAATTACATCAGCAGTAGCAAGGTCTAATTCCTTACCTTCTTCAATCATCTTCTTCAAATCTCTGTAGACTTTCTTCGGAAGACGTTCCTGCATTACAGTGTCATTAAATACATCTTCACCAAAAATATCTGCTACATTAAATACTTCACTCATATTTCTCGTTTCCTTTCTTTGTTTTTACCTAAACAGGCACTACCGCTTTTATGATATAGCAATCTGCCGGTTTTCGCAAGTAGTAGTTTTTCATAACAGAAAAAAGGGCGCTCCAACCAATGTCGGAACGCCTTTGTTCTTGCTATGCCTGTTAGTATAACGCAATTCGCCGCAAAATGCAAGCATTAAATTCTATGCATTGATTCTTTCCTGAATATAATTCTCAAGAACCCGAACCGTTCCATCGACCTGCAGCGGACTGCTGTTAATACAAATATCATAGTGTCTGGAATCTCCCCATTTTGTATCAGCATGTCTGTTATGATAGCGTTTTCTCTTTCTGTCGTGTCTTGCCATCTTTACCAACGCTTCTGCCTCACTCAATTGATAGCGTTCCATGACACGCGCCGTCTTCTGTTCTTTCTTTCCGCTGACGAAAATAGAAATCAATCCCTCATAATCCTTTAGAATTGCTTCTGAGCAGCGTCCGACAACCACAAAAGACTCTCCCTTGTCTGCTTTTTCTTTAATAAAATCAAACTGAATCTCCGCAAGAATCTCTTCCATGGAATTCGTATACTTTCCTACCGTTCTTGTCAGCATATAATTTCTTGGTTTCTCATCATACTTCTCCAAAAGTTCTACCTGCACATTCATCTCAGCCGCAATCTCATCAAGCATTTTTCTGTCATAGAACTTCATTCCCAGATCTTTTGCAATCTTTTCGGCTATCTCGTGCCCGCCGCTGCCGAATTCACGGCTTACAGAAATAATAGTCTGCCCTGCCATACTCTAACCTCCATTGAAAGCATTCTACGTTCCGGCTTAGCAGTAACGTAAAATAATGAATACTGTTGATACGATTAACACAATAACAGTTGCCGGGATCGCTGTCTTGCAATACTCTCCCCAACCAATCACATGACCGTTCTTTGCTGCAACAGATGTTCCGACTACATTGGCTGACGCCCCGATCGGTGTCGCGCTGCCGCCGATATCCGTTCCCATTGCAAGCGCCCACGCAAGTACGGAAAGATCAACTCCTTGTGTTGCCGCAAGACTCTTAATAACAGGAACCATGGTAGCTGCAAACGGAATATTGTCAACAAATGCACTTGCAAGCCCTGAAACCCATACGATAATCGCAACCATAAGTGCAAAATTCCCTTTACTTACCGTTCCGATCGCTCCGGCAATTACCTCAAGAATCCCCGTCTGTTCCAGACCGCCCACTACCATAAAAAGACCGACAAAAAAGAGAAGCGTCTTATAGTCAATCTTTTTCAAAAGGTCAAGCGCATGCCTTCCGGCTGCAAGCAGCGTCACAATTGCCACTGCCACTCCAATTAACGCTACCGTAAATCCGGTCTGCGCATGTGTAATCAATAATATGATAGCACAAAGAAAGATCAGGCTGCTAATCACAAAATCTTTTTTGTTTGTAATTGCTTCTTTCGGATCCGGCATGGAAGCTGCATCCACTCCATCGCCTTCCTGTGTCTTCAGCTGCTTATGAAATACCATAAAGAAATATAATACAACAAGAATCAAACTGATTCCGGCAATTACACCTGTATTCGTAATGAAATCAACAAAGGAGTACCCCAGTGATGTTCCGATAATGATGTTCGGCGGGTCGCCGCACATAGTCGCCGAGCCACCCAGATTCGCGCAGAATATTTCCGACAGTATCATAGGAACCGGATTGAATTTCAAAAGCTTTCCAAGCTCCACCGTCACGGCTGCCAGGAACAGAATTACCGTAATACTGTCAATAAACATAGCAAGCACGGAAGACATAATCATAAATACAATAAACAGCGGTACCGGCTTGTAATTCACAAGTCTCGCAAGCTGCATGCACAGCCAGCGGAAAAATCCAGCTTTCGCCATTCCTTCTACCATAATCATCATACCCGCAATAAAAAGAATGGTCGCCCAGTTAATTCCTGACACGCTTTCTTCCGCGCTTCCGGCAGAATACCAAAATCCCACAGTAAAAATATTTTTTACATTCAACGTCTCAATAATAGCATCCACATCACGCATAGCAATACCAAACACCAGAATTAGTGTAAGCATACCACATGCCAGTGTAATGTATTGTCTTTCAATTTTGTCCATAATAATCAATATGAACATGGCAATAAAAATAATCACTGCCAAACTTTGTGCAACTATCACTGTTATTACCTCCTTTGTTTTTCACCAGCCCTTTTTGGCGCTGATTTTATCTTCTATATTAACGCACACGCTTTATTATAACTCTTTCAATTTCTTACGTCCACTAAAAATTTGATATTTTTTCCCCATTCGCAAAGAACCGACAGCTAAAGCTGCCGGTTCTCTCTAAAACTTCAGATATTTATTCTGCATCTGATTATATCTTATCAACACTGCCTAATACATTTGTAATCTTGTGAGCTACCATATCCTTAACAGCCTGGCGCGCCGGTTTCAGATACTGGCGTGGGTCAAAGTGATCCGGATGCTCAGCAAGATATTTACGAATGTTACCTGTCATAGCAAGACGGATATCGGAATCGATATTAATCTTACATACAGAAAGCTCTGCTGCGTGACGAAGCTCTGCTTCCGGAATACCGATTGCATCCGGCATATTTCCGCCGTACTGGTTCACCATTGCAACAAACTCCTGCGGTACAGAAGAAGATCCGTGCAGTACGATCGGGAATCCCGGCAGACGCTTTGTACATTCTTCCAATACATCAAAACGAAGCGGCGGCGGTACCAGAATGCCGTCTGCGTTGCGTGTACACTGGGAAGCTTTGAACTTGTAAGCACCATGTGATGTTCCAATTGCAATTGCCAGAGAATCACATCCTGTTCTTGTTACGAATTCTTCTACTTCTTCCGGACGTGTATAACTTTCCTGTCCTGCTTCTACAACCACTTCATCCTCTACGCCTGCAAGTGTTCCAAGCTCAGCCTCTACTACTACTCCATGCGCGTGAGCATACTCAACTACCTGCTTTGTAATTGCAATATTCTCCTCAAATGACTTGGAAGAAGCATCAATCATAACGGAAGTAAATCCGCCGTCAATACAGCTCTTACAGGTCTCGAAGCTATCGCCATGATCCAGATGCAGCGCAATCGGGATCTCCGGATTCTCTAAAACAGCAGCTTCTACTAACTTCACAAGATATGTGTGGTTCGCATAAGCACGTGCTCCTTTCGATACCTGAAGAATTACAGGGCTCTTAAGCTCTCCGGCCGCCTCTGTAATACCCTGGATAATCTCCATGTTGTTGACGTTGAAAGCGCCGATTGCATATCCGCCGTCGTAAGCCTTCTTAAACATCTCAGTTGTTGTTACTAATGCCATAACTCTTACCTTCTTTCCTAAAAAATCTCTGTCCTAACACATACGTCAATCTACAAGACTGAATGACCTTTGTCCATTGACGTTATCCACAAACATTATATCCCAATTTAACGCAAAACTCAACAAATGTTTTTCTTTCCCCGAGAGAAATAGTAACAAAAAAACATCCACAGACCAAATCTGTAGATGTTTTCCAAGTGACTCCGAGGGGAATCGAACCCCTGATTCCAGCGTGAGAGGCTAGCGTCTTGACCGCTTGACCACGGAGCCCCGTACTTGCTTATTATAGCACCCTATTCTCTAATAAGCAAGTACTTTTTTTATTTTTTTTCAGTTCAGCCATAAGTCGGATTGTGGGTGAATCATGCTTGCATGAATGAACACACGATCCGGCTTATGGCTGAACTGTAACTACGCTTTCTCTTCTTCTTCGGAAATCGACAACGTCCCGATATACTTTTCCGGAACCATAATCTGAAGCGCTTTATTCAAATTCTTAACCGTAACCGTATCATGGCTTCCGCCATACTCTCCATCCAGCGTCCACGGGATCTCTTCCAGTGATTCAAAGGAAATCTCACTCGTCTTAAACGTATACATATGTCTGGTATTCACCTGCTCAATAAGCAGCGCCGCTATGATTTCCTGAAGCTCAATCGGATTCTTAGGCATCTTTATTAACGTAACTTCAAATACTCCGTCGTCAAAATGCACATTCTTTCCTATCATATTGCGAAAGCCGCCTACCGAGCGGGAATTCGTCACCATCCCGAATATAAATTCTTCTTCTATCGTCTCTCCGTCATGCGTTACTTTCATCCGATAGGAAGGAACATTCACCAGACGCTTCGTTCCTTCCAGCAGATATGCCAAATGTCCCAGTACATTTTTGACTTCCTGCTTTGTCTGATAAGACACATCTGTAAACAAACCAAAAGCGGCTATGTACACAAATATTCCATCATTAAATTTCCCCACATCACAGGGAAAAGCCTTTCCGCTTACTGCATTGTCCGCCGCCGCCAAGATGTTTTTGGGTATCTTCAGGCTATTGGCAAAATCATTCGTGGTTCCCGTAGGGATATATCCCACCGGAACCCTCTCTTCTCTCTCCATCATGCCGCTGACAACCTCATCAATCGTCCCGTCTCCTCCGCTGCACACCACCAGATCATACCGGTCTGTATACGTAAGGATTTTCTTATATGCATCATGATAAGCCTGCGTCGGGTAAATGACTACCTCATATCCCGCCTTTACAAAAATATCTACAATATCAGACACTTTAGGCTTCAAAAGTCCTTTTCCTGCATGCGGATTATATACAAATAGCAGTTTCTTCATATCCTTTTCCTCCTAACGATAGAAATAAAGCGGGCAAATCTGCCTCAGACTCCCTATATTATAACAAAGGCCGCAGCCGGAAATCTTCCGGCAGCAGCCTGTATTTTCTTAATTATTTCTGGTTTGCCAGGAATTTCTCTACTCCCAGAATAGCTTCCTTCTCATCTGCGCCGTCTGCAATCACCGTAAATTCTTCTCCTCCGCTGAAGGTAAGGCTCATCATCCCCATAATGCTCTTCGCATTTACTTGTTTGTCATCCACTTCTATGTATACCTTGCTGGCATACTGGCTTGCCTCCTGTACCAGAAGCGCTATCGGACGTGCATCCAAACCTTTGACATTTTGCATAGTTACAAGTTTCTTAATCATAGTGTTCCTCCTACTTTTCCCTTAACTTATCTGCTACTTCACTTAACTTCCTAAGTCTGTGGTTCACTCCTGATTTGCCTACGGGCGTCTCCAGAAGATTCCCTAACTCCTTTAATGTTGCTTCGGGATATGCAAGACGTGTAAGGGCGACGTCTTTCAATCCTTCCGGCAATTTATCCAAACCGATCGTATCGCGAATATATTCTATGTCTTTCACCTGCTTAACCGCAGCAGACACCGTCTTATTAATATTCGCCGTCTCACAGTTCACCTTCCTGTTCACACTATTACGCATCTCTTTTAAAATACGCACATTTTCCAACTCCATGAGCGCAACATGTGCCTCCATAATATTCAGCACATCTACGATCTGTGATCCTTCTTTCAAATATATTACGTAATTCTTTTTACGCTTTACAATCTTGGCATCCAGCCCAAAGCTGTTCATAATTTCCTGCAGGTGGCGCGCTCTGTCCTCCGTACCGCACACAATCTCGAAATGATAAGATTTACTCGGATTACTCACAGAACCTGCTGCCAGAAAAGCGCCTCTTATATACGCCCTCTTGCAGCATACCGGCTGAACAGACGCTCTCTCAATTGCCTGCAGCCCTTCTCCTTTTGCCCGCAGCAGATAGCTCACACTGCCTTTCTGCGGATTTCTGCGCACACAGCTCTGTATAAAAATTTCTTTCCTTATATTAAATGTTTTTTCCAACAATGTAAAGCACTTTCTTATAACAGAAATATTTTCCGTATAAATTTTCAGCCCGAAACTTCCGTTTTCTTCCCTGTGTATCTCACCGCACATTCCAATGAGCGCAGAAAGCTCCGCAAGCTGACAATGTCTCGCTCTCGCACAGTGCTTTGACAACTCTTCCTTAATCTCTCCTGAAAACGACATTTTTACTCCTACATCTTTTTGGTAATTGCATCTTTTTCAATGTCTCTGTGCTCTATCTTAATTCCGTAGTCTCCTTCGTCTTTCTGAAGAGCCTCATACAACTCATTTGCCAATGTGACAGAACGATGCTTCCCTCCGGTACATCCCACCGCAATCACAAGCTGCGTCTTCCCTTCCGCAATATAATTCGGAATCAGGAAACGTATCATATCTACAAGCTTATCCAGAAATTCTTCCGCCTTGTCATTACTCATCACATACTCCCGCACCTCACGGTCATTTCCGCTCATTGGGCGAAGTTCTTCTATATAATATGGATTCGGAAGAAAACGAACGTCAAATACCAGATCCGCATCCCCCGGAATCCCATATTTGAATCCAAAAGAGAGTACCGTAATATAAAGATTTTTATAGTCTTTATTTTCCACAAAAATACTGTTGATCTCTTTTTTCAATTCTCGCGTCAGCATCCGGCTTGTATCGACCAGCCAGGAGGCACGCTTCCTAAGGACTTCCATTTCTTTTCGTTCCCGCGCAATTCCCTGATCTACTCTATTCGGACCCGCAAGCGGATGTGCCCGCCTGGTCTCTTTATATCTTTTCACCAGCACATCATTCGACGCATCCAGAAATAGGATCTCATAAGAAAGCTTCATTTTATCCAGTTCTGTAAGAGCCTTTTCTATCTCCTGAAAACTTTGTCCGCTTCGGATGTCAAGTCCCAGCGCAATCTTATTAATCTCCGTACTTGGCACCATAAGAAGCTCACCCAGCTTGGGCACCAATGGAACAGGCAGATTATCCACACAAAAATAACCGACATCTTCCAGCATCTTAAGCGCCGTACTCTTTCCGGCACCGGACATTCCAGTAACAATTACAAATCTCATGCCTAAAACTCTCCCAGTCTTTTTACTTCAGGCTCCAAGGTAACTCCGAACTGCTCTTCTACCTTTGCAGACACCTGTTTCATCAATTCATCTACATCTGCCGCCGATGCATTGCCGCAGTTAATCACAAACCCACAGTGCTTCTCCGACACCTGGGCGCCTCCGACCCGATAACCGCGAAGCCCGGCGTCCTGAATCAGCTTTCCTGCAAAATATCCTTCCGGTCTCTTAAATGTACTTCCCGCGCTCGGATATTCCAGCGGCTGTTTTGTTATTCTCTTTTCTCTTAATTCTTCCATTTTCTGACGGATAGCCTCTTTGCTGCCTTCTTTAAGTTCCAAAAGCGCTTCCACCACAATATAACCTTTCCTTGCGAACACACTGGTTCTATATCCCAGCTCCAGTCTGTCCTTCGGAATCGTCAGAAATTCTCCGTCCGCCGCAAGCGCTGTCACAGAAAGAAGCACATCTTTCATCTCACCGCCATAAGCTCCCGCATTCATCACGCAGGCCCCGCCAAGGGTTCCCGGAATACCAGAAGCGAATTCGAAACCGGTAAGTCCCGCCTCCAGTGCAGCATTTGCCACTCTGGCAAGAGACGCGCCTGCCTCTGCCCGGATCACATTCCCCTCTGTCTCTATTTTGCTCATTTCTTTATAAAGCTGAATGATCACACCTCTGTATCCCTTGTCGGAAACCAGTAGATTGCTTCCATTTCCAATAATATAAAAAGGCGTCCCACATTCCCGGCAAACTGTTATGATACGCCTTATCTCATCCTTTGTCTCCGGCATCACAAAGTAATCCGCCGGTCCGCCAACCCGGAACGTGGTATGCTTTTTCATCGGTTCCTGTAAAAGCACTTTCTGTCTGCCAAGAACTTTCTCTAACTCATCTTTCACTTCAAACCCCATATCCGTCTCCTCGTCTTTTTTACTACCTGTCAATCATACACTAAAATCTCCATAAATTCAACGAGCTCTTGCAAATTCAGTGGAAATGCGTTATCATTAGTGCTAAGCTTCAGTGTCCACTGGCACTATTATACATTATTCAAAAAGGAGTGATTTTATCATTGGACTCGAGTGTCGTCATACAATTGATAATACTTGTAATTTTGCTGCTGCTTTCCGCATTCTTTTCATCTGCGGAGACAGCTCTGACAACCGCAAATAAAATTCGGATACGTACCCTGGCAGATGAGGGAAATAAGCGTGCCAAAACGCTTCTGCATGTTACGAACAATTCCGGGAAGATGCTCTCAGCGATTCTGATTGGCAATAACATCGTGAACCTGACCGCATCATCTTTAACCACGTCGCTTGCTTACAGGCTGGGCGGACAGATGGTTGCCGTTGCCACCGGAGTTCTCACGGTTCTTATTTTGCTTTTCGGTGAGATTACACCAAAAACGATGGCCACCATACATGCAGAAAAGATGGGGCTTGCCTACGCGCCAATCATTAATGTCTTTATGAAGCTTATGACTCCTGTCATCTTTATTATTAATGGACTTTCCACAGGGATTTTATTCCTGTTCCGTGTAGATCCGAATGCAAAATATAAGACCATGACCGAAGGTGAGCTTCGCACGATTGTCAATGTCAGCCATGAAGATGGCGTAATCGAATCGGAAGAAAAAGAGATGATCTACAATGTATTTGATCTGGGCGACGCTAAAGCTAAAGATGTTATGGTTCCCCGCGTCCATGTTACTTTCGCAGATGTGGAAAGCACCTATGATGAATTAATTGAGATTTTTCGTGAAGATAAGTTTACAAGGCTCCCGGTATTTGAAGAGACTACGGACAATGTCATCGGTACCATCAACATGAAAGACCTTCTGCTATTTGACAACACAAAGGAATTTCATGTCCGCGACATCCTGCGTGAAGCTTACTTTACGTATGAATATAAAAACATATCAGAATTGCTGGTAGAGATGCGTAATGCTTCTTTCAATATCGCCATTGTTCTGGATGAATACGGCGAGACGGCCGGTCTGATTACCCTGGAAGATCTTCTGGAAGAGATTGTCGGCGAGATTCACGACGAATATGATGAGAACGAGGAAGACTTTGTAAAAGAAGTCGGCAAACGCGAGTATATTATCGAAGGCTCTATCAATCTGGAAGACTTAAACGACCGCCTGGATCTTGATTTATCTTCCGATGATTATGATTCTCTCGGCGGATTAATCATCCAGTATCTTGACCGTCTGCCCGAGGTAGGCGACGAAGTAACTACACCGGAAGGTATTCGTATGGTAGTAGAGAAATTAGATAAAAACCGAATCGAGCAGGTTCATGTGTATCTCCCTGAACCTGTCAAAGATAATAAAGAAGACGGGCACGAATAATCGCGCCCGTCTTCTTCTCTGCCGGGACGCCATGCTCCGCCAGATATCACTTCCGTCATTCACTGACAATAACTGTCTGATAGCCTTCCCGCTTCAACCGTCTCTCCATCAATGCCGCTTCTTCCAGATTGTCGAATCCTCCCACCTGTACTCTTAAGTACTCTCCCGAATCATCGATAAACGCCGGAAAATCCATCTCCATCAATTCATTTCTAAGTCTTTCTGCATACATACGATTCCGGAATGCACCTACCTGCACCCGATAATTCACCGGCATGTAACCGGAGTGCTCCGGATTTGGCATATTCTGCGAATTCGATGGATTCTGTAGATTCGTTGCACCGCCGTATTCTCCCGGAATCAAATGATTTGTCTCCAGAACATCCAGAATCCCGGATGCAATTGCCTGGGCGATAGCATCAAAATTATCATCAAAAAGCTGATTATCTGTGTCCGAATTCATAAACCCGACCTCCACCAGCACTGCCGGCATTTTCGTCCGCTTCAGTACCACCAGGTTCGGTCTTGCAGTCACACCAAGATTCACAAAACCGATTGCCTCCAGTTGTTCATTGATGCTCTCTGCAATCTGAAGCTTAAGGCCAGACAGGTCATATACCAGAGACTCTACCCCTGACACTACATTATCTGTAGGGAAAGAATTTCTGTGAATAGAGATAAACAGGTCCACTCCCGCTTCATTTGCCTCCATCGCTTTCTGGTAAGGCGTCTCATATACATCCGTCGTTCTGGTATATTCCACCTGTATTCCATTTTCCTGCAGGATTTCACCCACCGCAAGCGCAAGACGGAGATTATCGTCTTTTTCCTGCCTTCCGTTGTATACGGCGCCCGGATCCCGTCCCCCATGTGCTGGTTGTTGTTTGCGCAAATATGGTATGTATTCCCCAGTATATATGGGGAGTTAGAAATGTATTGAGATTAGATAGCCTTTTTCTCCAAGTCCTCACAGTAAACGCTTGAAAATAAATGTTCCAACTCATTTCCGAAGTTGTATGAGATTTTAAGTTTGCGGTTTTCATAAACTGTTATCTGGTCTATCATTTCCACAATAATATCTCTGTCTAATTCTTCAATGTCTTTCAGTTCCAACAACCGTCTTAACCACGGTGTTTCAAAAACATCTTCTGTTACACTTTCCTTTTTCTTTTCTTCCAGCGTTTCAATCTGTTTGGAGTAAAGCGTTTCTTTTTGTTGATAGTCCTCTCGATAAGAAAGAAATTCTTCTTTAGAAATCAGTTCGTCTTTGTAATCTTCATAAATTGACTTTTTCAGCTTCTTCACTCTTTCAAGTTCTGCTTTTAACTTTGTCAGTTCTATGTCTGTTGATTTTCTGATTTTTGTTGCTGTGAAAGATTGTGATTTTACAAGTTCCTGCAAGTTCTCTACATTGCGGATAATCTGCTTTAAATCTCCCAGCACAATATCATTCAATACTTGAAACGGGAGCGTATGCGGAGTGCAATAATCTTTTCCGCTTCTTTTGTAAGTTCCACAATAGAATGAATAGGACTTACTTCCGTCAGCACGTCGCCAGAAATTTTTCATCATTGCCCGACCACAATCGCCACACTTGATAAAACCTGCAAAGATATTTTTATTTGTTTCTAAATCAATATCCCTATGCTTTTTCGTCAGCAGTTTTTGTACCTTACCCCACAGTTGACGGTCTATAATCGGTTCATGGGTATTTTCAACCCTTATCCAGTTTTCTTTCTCAACTGGACGCTGTTTGCTTCTCATTCGTTGATGTTTCTTTCCTTGTACCATATTTCCAATATAAAGCTCATTTTGTAACATCACTTTAATCGTGGAATATGTCCAATAAGAAGTTTTCTCTAAACGGTTGCAATTTTTGTAATTTTCGCCGTTGAGCTTTTTATATTCCGACGGACAAAGGATACCCTCTGCATTTAGTGTTTTGGCAATGCTTTGTTTTCCTATTCCTTGTGCATACATAGAAAATACTCTTTTTACAACTTCGGACGCATATTCATCAATCACAAGTTTATTTTTATTTGCAGGAGATTTCTTATAACCATAACTTGTAAAAGCTCCGATAAATTCTCCTGCTTTCTGCTTTGATTTTACAGTCGCTTGAATTTTATTAGAAATATCTCTGGCATACTGCTCGTTGAATATATTTTTAATAGGAAGTAACATATCGTATGCCTGCTTCATACTATCAATATTATCTGTTACAGAAATAAAACGAACATTAAGCTCTGGAAATATTCTTTCCAAATATCGCCCCGTATCAATGTAATCTCGTCCGAAACGGGAAAGGTCTTTTACAACAACACAATTTACCTTGTTATCTTCAATGTCAGCAATCATTCTATGAAAGTCTGGTCTATTGAAATTCGTTCCCGTAAAACCGTCATCAATATAAACATCATATAAGATAAAGTCATCATGCTTGTTCACATATTCTGTTAAAAGTTTTCTCTGATTTCCTACACTATCGCTTTCTTCCTTATCTCCGTCCTCTCGTGATAATCTGATATAAATAGCCACGTTAAATAAGTTTGAACCTTTTTGATAAATCATTTTTCCACCTATTCAACTGCCGTACCTATGATAATATTATACCATAAAGTACGGCTTCTTTCCATTGTTTTCAAGGGTTTTACCCTCTTGATAGTCCTTTTTTCACATGAGATTTCACGATACGGACAAGCAATTCCTCTACGGAAAATTTACCTAAAAATTCCCGTTCTACGATATATTGTGCAGGTTCTTTTTTAGCCAAGTTATCAGCCCCCTTAGTCAGCTATCTATTCTCAACATACGCACATAGGCTTATCCAATATGCGTATTTTTCACAATGTTACAGAAGCAGACAGACGGCTTTGGAAAGCTCCGTTAGTATCTCAACTATTCCCATTCTTGTGGGCAGAACCGCACCATGCGGACGTATCATTATCTTGTGAGGATAGGTCGTGGCAAAACGACTTTTCCAACAGTCGCTCTCGGATCACTGCGTGGGTCGCTCGCTTTCTTTTGAAAAGGTCGTGGCGTACAGTCCCCGTGGCTCGCTATCTCACAAACGTATCTGTCTGCTTTATTCAGTTGTCAAAGAGCTGTGGCGAAAGCGTGTTGCTTTCATGTAAAAGCAGGTGCAGAGCAGGAAAGAGGGGATTGAACAAATCATACTCTGCGGTTACTGCTTGTTATTCTTCTTCGATTTCTAAGGCAATATCAAACCCTAAAATCATTTTGATAAGTGCTTCTCTGATAAGTCCCTTTAACTCCATATCTACAACAATATAAACATTGCCGTATTCATCATAGAGTGGACGCAGACAGCACTTTGATATGTACGGGTCATAAAATGCCAGTGTCTTTTCAATCGCTTTTTCGTCCCCGTCCATTGCTTGTGAAAGCAAATAGTAGGACGGCTTCTTCATTGTGTGTTTCATTTGTTATCATTTCTCCTTTAGTATTTTTTTCATAAGCTCTAGTGAATTGTGTCGGTTTTGAAAAACACCACTTCTTGAAATATTTTGTCTTTTTGCAATCTCGGTATCGCTCATTTCCAAGAAATAATACATCAGCAAATTTTCTCGATTACGCTCAGACAAATGTTTCAAGGCTTCTGCCAATTCATCATCACAAATACGAATATCACTACCACATACATTGAAAATCGTATAGTTCGTATCGTAGTCGTCCCAGACAGCCAGATTTTCTACAACGATTTCTGGAAGTTCACAAAAAAGCGTTTCTTCCTTTTGTCGTCGCTTTAATTTCTTCTGATAGTCCTTAACAACATGTCGGACAACTTTCTTCAAACAACTTTCAAAACGGCATTGAACTGTTTTCTGGAAGTCAGACGGTTTCATCAATCGCACCCCCTTTCCGTTACGACGTGAAAAGTGGTTATCCCTCTTTCCGCACCATATAGGGAACGGCAGGTGTGATTTGCTAAGTTGAAACCGAAAAAATTTAAAAATTTTTTTAGGCATGAAAAAAGCCCGCACAAAACATATAGTTTTATACGAGCTATTAAAGCTGTAAGATATTCAGTTTTTAATAAAATGCTATTAAGTAGTGTATGATTGTATAGAATTTCGCTTAAAATGTTCCATAATACAATCCCCATTACAGCATTTGTTTTGTATTACACTTTTGTCTTTTTGGTAATCTTATAAATATATTCTTCTGGTGTAGGGCGTTTATTCCCAAAATACTTTTTGAAATTTGCCTGCACCTCTGGGTCGGTGCTATTCATAGCTTCATCAATCGTAGCTTCAATATCCGCCCGAACATCAGCCAATGATACACCGCCAGCTTTTGCACCAGCTTTCAATGCCTTTTTTATATCTCTTTTGTTCAGTCCTATCATATTCATACCTCAATTCTACTTTTTAAAGCTAATAAGTTTTCCGTTGTATTTTACAATGATGAATATGATATAAAACACTCCTACAACAATCAAAATAAGACCTATGTAATAGCCTAATTCAGAATGAGAGATTAAATTGATAATCGGCATAACAAGAATACCAATACTAACCAGTAAAGTGCCTATTCCTATTTTTTTTGTAAACACCTTTTTATCTTTAGGGTCAAGTTGTGTATAATGATAACCATGTAATAAAGTAATATTCTCTTTTATTCCTATTTGATAAGATATAAAAAGTAAAAACAATCCTATAACTATTTCAACAATCAATTCCTCTAATTCCATAATCGTTCTCTCCTTTAATCAAAATAAAATAATTCTTCAAATTTTTTATCTAAAGCTATACAAAGCACTAATGCCAATTTTGCTGTTGGATTAAATTGTCCAGTTTCAATAGAACTAATTGTATTCCGAGAAACCCCGACTAGTTCAGCTAATTCTGTTTGTGATAATTTTTTTTCTTTTCGTACAGTTTTTAATCTGTTTCGCAAAATTAAATGTTCGTCCATTCTATAAACCTATCATTAAAAATTTATAAAAGTAATACCCCATAAATAGAAGAAAGAATAAAGCAATAACAAATTTGGATTTATTTTTTGAAATATGTGCTTCATAACCCATAGAGCCAAATGCCACAGACCCAATAATTGTCATTATATCATAGTAAGGTTCTTTACAAACTGCTTTAATGAAAAGAATTAAAATGCAGATAAATAAAACAAACATTAAGCCAAAAGATTTCCCTTGAAGTTTAATATGTTTTTCGTATTCATCAAGATATAGATTCTCTTTTTTGTTTTGTGATAGTATTTTTTCTTTATCCATTATATAACGCTCCTTTCAAATAATACCAAGTACACTTGTCATTTATATTATAGCATTCGGTCATTACAAGTCAATATTTTTGCACAGTTTTCTTGTCGTTTTGTAAAAGCGTGCAAATCTGATAGGAAATGCACGCTATATCATTTATCCTACAATCTTCCAGTTGCTATCCTTATGTAGTACAAGTTCATACTGCGATACCTGCGTCGCTTTTGTCTGATTATCAATGAATTTTACCGCAACCTTGACTTTCACATTGTCCCCGTCCTTTGTAAAGATAGGGTTTACCAATTCAGAATAAAGGTAGTCCCTGCCGATAGGTTCAATCACATTTCCAGCTACATAGTAGGCAAGCTCTTTTTCTGTGGCTGTTGGATAGAGCTTAAAGAATGTTTCCAGAAATGCGGTAGCGTCATTGACAGTATCAGCGTCTACACTTGCGTCTGCTTCTGGTGTCTTTGGCTCATAGTCTGATTTTTCGATTGCTGGTGCAAGGGTAGGGTTCTGAACGATTACCATATCCCCGTCAGCGTCTACATGGACTTTTACGGTATAGGTTGCCTTGACATTACTTGTCTGTTCTCCCTCTTTTATCTGCTGATCTACTTCGTAGGTAGCAGAAAAAGTGTCCGTTCCTGATTGCTCGATATGCCACACAATCACATCTGTAACTGTGGAGCTGGTCGGTATATCCGTTCTGATTGTATCAACATTCAAGTCCTGCAATTCCTTTGTCAGATAACTGCTGATTGCCTGCGTCCTTGCTTCAATCGCTTCTTTGCTGTTATTCCATGTGTAGTAGGACTTCGCAAAATTCTTCACGAAATTTTCTATCCCGTTGGTGTCCTGCAAGCGAAGCTCAATGATTTCTTTTTCATGGGTGGTGTGCTGGTCGATAGCGGTAAAATTCTTATACACCCCAAAGCTCACGCTTGCGATAAGCACCACCCACAACGCAATCACGGTTTTCTTATGTGTGCCTACCTTGACAGTATGCACCTTTTTTTCTTTTGGTTCTTTGATAGTTTCTGTCTGTTTCTTATTCTTCTTAAACATATTTTCAAGTCCTTTCTATTGTTTTACTCGTCCTGCACCGATTAAGTGCTGTTGCCAGTAACTACTACTTAGGTCTGCATATCCTATCGGGTCGCCTGCATGGTACATCTGGTTATTTCCTACATAAATGCCGACGTGGGTTACATACGAACCAGCGTTATAGGTAGAATGGAAAAATACCAAGTCCCCAGCCTTTGCCTGCGAAAGTGGAAGATGTTGGGTAGCGTCATACTGTGCTTGTGCCGTTCTTGGCAAGGAGATACCAGCTTTTCCATAACACCATTGCACAAGTCCGCTACAATCAAAGGAAGTGTTCGGGTTACTGCCACCATACACATACTTCCAGCCTTGATATTTCAATGCTTCATTCATTACCTTTTGTGCCAGCTCTCCCGACACCTGCGGAACAGTTAGATATTGATTGACTAATTCGACGTAGAACATATTTCCATAGCCATACCGCCAGCCCCCGTTCTTCGCAACGGCTATCGGGTTGGTGTAGGTTACTTTTTTACCGCCCGACTTCTCACGAGCGAAGCTCTCTGAAAGGTTAAAGGTGTGTTTTTTCCCTTTTCCTGCCACATATCCCACATAGCCACCGCCATAGTTATAAGACTGTATCGCTACATTCAAATCGTCGATACCTTGATTTTTGCAGGAAGAAAGCAGGGACGCAAAATACTTACACCCCTGCTTGATTGAACTTTCTGTATCTAAGGAATTAGGCGGTAAACCAAGACTTTCCGAACTCTGCATAACATCTTCTGCCGTACCGCCACTTTCTACTTGAATGATAGCAAGTAGCACATTGACATACTCGGAGATACCGTTTTCTCTAGCGTATTTTTCCACCATAGGCTGATGTTTCAAGACTTCTGCGGATAAGTTCATACCCGTAATGCCAGAAGAAAAGTTGCTGTTCTCGTCGTCGCTGTCCGCACTAATGAGGACACCAAAGAAAAGCACCAGAGAAAAGAGGATAGGAAACAGACTGCCGATAATAGCGATATGTTTCAGTTTCATTTTTTCTTCTGTCCTTTCTTCGTTACAAGGTTACGGGTTTTCTCTGTGGTCTGCTGGTTCTTCTGGACGCTCTGCGTCTGCTGAACCTTTGTCCTGCGGTCTTTGGTGTCATTCTGGTGTGTTTCCTGCGATACCACTTTTTCTACATTCTGCCTATGTACTGTTTGTGTAGGCTGGGTCGCTTTTCTATCAGAAGCACCAGAAGATAACGGACGCTCTTTGATAACATTTGTTTTGACTAACTCACTTGCTTTTGAAGTGGTCGCTGTGGCAGGACGTTTGACTTCCTGCGTTTTTTCAGCACTCGGCTTTGGAATGATTGAAGCTGTGGCTGGTCGCTCATGGGAACGGGTAGCTCCCGTTGTCGCTGATCCGTCAGCCTTTCGCTGTGCCTGCCTTGCTTCTTGTGCCTTTTGAAGCTCCATACCTTTGTCAGCGATATTCTGTCTATGCTGTTCCTGCTTTTCCAAGCGTCCCGACTGTCTGGACTGCTGTTCCTGCACTACGCCACGCTTGAAATCGGACACGCTGGACTTTGCCTTTTCCTTTGCGGAATACACCGCATAAGCGGTCTGTGTCGGCATATCCTTGATGTTTTCTTTGACAGCATTTGCCTTGTCTTTCACTTTATTTTTTGATGTGGTATAAAAAAAGTTGACACCCCATTCTCAAGGATTTGAGATATAATCTAGAGAATAAGGAGTGAACAAAATGGCAGAAAACAGA
>NZ_JAOQJU010000040.1:0-24500 GCF_025567385.1 Dorea acetigenes | reverse complement strand
GGACACCGCCAAAAGCTAATATATCTGCAATTTTCAAGGTTCCGATGGAGCCATTTTTTCAGCTCCATTTTTTCATAGACTACTTTACACTACCTGGATGCTATTCCACCGATTCTCCTTCCAGCGTTCCCCCTACTTCTCTTGCCCTCTCCTGATAAAGCTCTTTCAGATATGCATAGTCAAAATCTCCCTCTACGACCTCTGCCACTATCTCGTTAAATATCTCCAGACTAATTACATAATTTCCTTCTTCATTCTTCTCCAGAATTTCAAAAGAGCAGTGATTCCCTTCTGTCCCTTTCGGATAAACCATAACCTGTAGTCCCCTCGTCATATCTTCATAATAAGGGATCGGATCTATTTCCTTAATCGAAAGGGAACTTAAATTTGTCACTATATGTTCCACAATTTCCGGGTCATCAAAAAGATATTTTCCATTTTGATTATAATAGGAATTTTCAACCAGAATCACTTCATAATTTTCAGCAGAATCGCCGTCTGCCTCAAACAACTTTCTCACATCGGGATCCAGTTCTCTGTCCGGTCTGTGATTCCCATCATCTACAACATCTTCCGTAAGGGATTCTTCTTTTTTCTCCGAACCACACGCCACTAAAACTATTGCTGAGACAATAACGATTGCTATAAAAATCAAAATAGCATATTGCTTCTTCATAGATTTACTCTCTATCATATTAACCCCCTCCTAAATTGCATTTCTTAAGTATAGAATACCAAAATCATCTGTCTATTACAAGTATAATTAAAATTTGTTTTTCTTTTGTTTTGAAAATATTTATTTTTTCTGAAAATATAACAGACAAGCCCGTCTCGAACTCCCTATATCTCTCAATTCTTGAGGGGTGCTGGACATCTTGCAGATGTCCGGCTGATGCGAGCAGCTTTCCTAATATTCCAAAAAAGGGGAATGCATCTAATGCATTCCCCTTATATTTACCTTAATCTCACAGTCTGACAGCGGTTCATTATTAACATCCAGCGCATAGCTGATGCTGACGTCAATATTTTCCTCTTCCACATTCACTTTCATATCTTTTGTATGTATCCCTACCATCATATCGCCGTAGGGCGTGGCATAATTCGTCATATTAATGCGGTCTTTTTCAAATACCATATGGGTATCTGCTATCCCGCTTTTCCTAATCTCAAACATATAGTCGCCTGTGATTTTAATCGTATTCCTAATGGTACCCGGCATCCCTTCCACCATCTCATCGTACACAACATAGTGTTTGCCGTTTTTTAGATAGTAGGCGGCTGGAGTAATGACTTCCACGGGCTGTCCTTCCCCTTCCCCGTCCAGTGCATCATAATGCAGGCCGGAGATACTGATTAATACATCCTTCGTCATCGAATCACCTAATATTCCTCAATGTTAATCTGTGTAATAGTTTCTACATTATACGGAAGAATGGAATTGGCAAACTGCTTAAACTTCTCTGCCGCATCACTGACATAGAATTCATATTTATTCAGATTTCCACTATCATTCGCCGTCCCCTGCTCTTCCAGCACCCGTTTTAAATCCAGCGCCGTCTCATATGCCGGATTGACGATGTGCACCTTCTCTCCGAAATATGCCATGATTTTCGAACGCAGCAACGGATAATGGGTACATCCCAAAATCATAGTGTCTACATCGGAATGCTTCATTTCCTCCAAATAAATTTCGATTACCTCATCTGTTATGTGATGCTTCGCAAAGCCTTCCTCGACCAGCGGCACAAAAAGCGGACAGGGCTTTCCGATTACAGACGCCCCGGGTTCCATCCCCTGAATGACTTTTGTATACATTTCACTATGGATCGTTCCCTCCGTTCCGACTACGCCAATCTTTTTATTCCTGGTCTCACGCACTGCTGCCCGTGCCCCCGGGACAATGACTCCGATAATCGGAATGTTAAATTCCTGCTTCACCACATCCAGTGCCAGTGCACTTGCCGTATTGCAGGCAATCACAATGGCTTTCACATTTTTCGTCTCAAGGAACCTTATAATCTGCCTGGAAAACCGGATAATGTTCTCCTTCGACTTACTTCCATAGGGTACTCTTGCCGTATCTCCAAAATATACGATATTCTCATCCGGCAGCTGCCGCATAATCTCTCTTGCAACAGTAAGACCGCCCACGCCGGAATCAAAGACTCCCACCGGAGCCGTTTTTCTTTTATCCATATCCACCCTCCCCTTTGCTTTCCCCTATTTTACAACCTCTGCCGGGCGTTCGTCAACACATACAAAAGAAGATGCGGGAACTTGTGTGCCTGCATCTTCTCTCTATCCATCTTATTCCTTAGCTTCAACCGGAAACGCTTCTTACAGCGCCAGCTGTCTTGCAATTTCATACTGATAATCCGGGATGCCCTTCTGCATTCCCAGCGCCTCATCAATATCAAAATCCACATACTGTCCGTTCCTGTAACCTACGACACGGTTGGTCTTTCCTTCAATTAAAAGATCCACTGCCATGGAACCCATAATAGACGCATATACCCTGTCTTTACAGGTTGGGCTTCCGCCACGCTGCATGTGTCCGATGATGGTAGCCCGCGTCTCCATTCCTGTTGCGGCTTCAATCCTCTTCGCCAGCTCAATGGAGCCTCCTACACCTTCTGCGTTGATAATAATATAATTCTTCTTACCACGCTTCCGGCACTCCTGAATGTCTTCAATAATTGCTTTCTCATCAAAATCATGCTCTTCCGGCATCAAGATTCTCTCTGCACCATTGGCAATTCCGCACCACAGCGCCAGATAACCTGCATCCCGGCCCATAACCTCAATAATCGAGCATCTCTCATGTGACGTAGACGTATCACGAACCTTGTCAATTGCTTCCATCGCCGTATTGACAGCCGTATCAAAGCCAATCGTATACTCTGTACAGGCGATGTCAAGATCGATGGTTCCCGGAACACCAATCGTATTGATTCCCAGCTTAGAAAGCTTCTGTGCTCCTTTAAAAGAACCGTCGCCGCCAATTACCACTAACCCATCAATTCCATATTTCTTACAAATAGCCGCAGCCTCCTGCTGCCCTTCCTCTGTACGCATCTCGGCACAGCGGGCAGTCTGAAGAATCGTACCGCCTCTCTGGATTGTATCCGAAACATCTCTGGCAGATAAATCAATGATTTCTTCGTCCAGAAGTCCCTGATATCCTTTTCTGATACCTCTTACACGTAAGCCTTTCCCTAATGCTGTTCTAACCACCGCACGGATAGCGGCATTCATTCCCGGTGCGTCACCGCCGCTTGTCAAAACACCAATTGTCCGAATCTGTTTTGCCATGATTTGTCCTCCATCTGTAACTATATGCTATGAGTTTTATTTAAAAAAAATTACTCCATCTTATATATTCGTCAATATTCTACCCTATCTGCGACAGCTTTTCAATGGGTTTTTCTACAACTTTCACATAAGATTCCCCATAATAATTCGTCAATCTGCTTAATATTCCCGGCTCTATGTGGATATTCCGGCCTGCCGGAAGCCTTTTTACTGCTTTTTCAGACCGGCAGTAGATGATAACCGAATCCTCTCCTTCCGATGATTTCAACAGCTCAAACAGATGTGTTTCATCCCTGAGATACGCTTCTTTGTTCTCATACTGTATCCACAATTCCTTCCTGGTCTGTTCAAAAGGTATCACCGATTCACAGATTAATTTACTGGGCGCATCATCCTCTTCGGATACCCGGCCTTTGACGAATACCTTACTGTCCTCATCCAGAAATCGCTGGTTTTTCTCATAGTCCCTTGGAAAAATGACCACTTCCACCGTTCCTGCCAAATCTTCCACCGTGATAAATGCCATCGTTTTATTATTCTTTGTATATTTGATGGTTTTATCCGTAATCATGCCTCCGATTGTCTCCCGCGCGCCATCGCGGACCTTTGTACGCCCGGTATCCTCATCGATCTGGAAGTCCAGCGCCGTTCTTGTAATATTCTTTTTCCATTTTTCTTCGTAATCTTCCAGAGGATGTCCGGTCAGGTATACGCCCGCCACTTCTTTTTCAAAGGCAAGCTTCGTCTCCTTCTCATATTCTCCCACATCCGGAAGCTGAACATCAAATTCTTTCTTCTGGTCTTCATCCACCAAGTCAAAAAGCGACATCTGCCCCGCCATGGAGTATTTACGCTCCTGGTTCACCTGATCGAGAATCCGTATATAAATCATCATAAATTGCTTCCTGGTTCCTCCCAGGCTGTCAAAGGCTCCTGCCTTGATAAAGCTCTCTATGGTTCTTTTATTGACCTCTTTACCGGAAAGGCGCTCCACGAAATCCTTAAGTGTTTTAAATCTTCCTCTTGCATTCCGCTCTTCGATGATTGCCTGGATAACCGGACGTCCGATACTCTTGATTGCTGCCAGGCCATAGCGGATCTTCCCTTTGTCTACAGAAAAATTGCCCATCCCTTCGTTAATATCCGGCGGCAGGACTTCAATCCCCATCTGCCGGCAGGCGTAAATATACTCCGATACCTTCGGCGGATTATCAATAACTGACGTCATAAGCGCCGCCATAAATTCTACCGGAAAATAATACTTCAAATAAGCAGTCTGATAGGAAACCACCGCATATGCCGCTGCATGGGATTTATTAAAAGCATATTTTGCGAAATCAATCATTTCATCATAAATCTTATTTGCCGTTGCTTCATCAATCCCATTCTTCACACAACCGGGAACCCCCTCCGCTTCATTGCCATAAACGAAGCTTTGGCGCTCCTTCTGCATAACGTCCCCTTTCTTCTTAGACATAGCTCTTCGCAGCAAATCGCTCCGCCCCAGCGTATAACCTGCCAGGTCACGTACAATCTGCATTACCTGCTCCTGGTAAACGATACAGCCGTAGGTCGGCGCTAAGACCGGCTCCAACTGAGGGCAGTCATAAGTGATAGAGTCCGGGTGATTCTTCCCCTTTATATACTGGGGAATAAAATCCATCGGACCCGGACGGTACAGGGAGATTCCTGCGATAATATCCTCCAGGCTCTGCGGCTTCAACTCTTTCATAAAGCTCTTCATCCCCGCGCTCTCAAGCTGGAACACGCCGTCCGTCTTGCCACTTCCGATAGAGTCCAGCACTGCCTTATCATCGTAGTCTATCTGATTCATATCTATCTTTCTTCCCGTACTCTGCTGCGCCAGCTCCACCGCATTCTGGATAACCGTCAGCGTACGAAGTCCCAGAAAATCCATTTTCAGAAGTCCCAGTTCTTCCAACGTAGTCATAGTAAATTGTGTGGTTACAGAACCATCAGATCCTAACGAGAGCGGTACATATTCATCCACCGATTTCTGGCTGATAACAACTCCCGCCGCATGCATGGAAGTGTGCCTGGGTAAACCTTCCAGTCTTTTGGACATATCCAGAAGCTCTTTTACCTGTTCATCTTCATCATAAAGCTTCTTAAGTTCATGATTCGCTGCCAGCGCCTTATCCAACGTAATATTCAGCTCCTTGGGGATCATCTTCGCAACGGTATCCACAAAAGCATACGGCAGATCCATAACACGCCCCACGTCACGTATAACACCTCTTGCCGCCATCGTACCAAAGGTTACAATCTGGACTACCCGGTCTTTCCCATACTTACGCACCACATAATCAATCACTTCCTGCCGCCGCTCAAAGCAAAAATCCACGTCAATATCCGGCATGGACACCCGCTCCGGATTCAGGAACCGCTCAAACAGAAGCTGGTATTTAATCGGATCGATACTGGTAATATCCAAGCAGTAAGAAACGATACTTCCCGCTGCCGAGCCACGGCCCGGCCCCACCATAATCTGATGATCTTTCGCATATTTAATAAAATCCCACACAATCAGGAAATAATCCACATATCCCATGGATTGGATGACTGACAATTCATAATGTAATCTATCCTGTAATTCCCGGGTTACAGGGTCGTAATGCCTTTCCAGACCTTCAAGACACAGCTTATTTAAGTATTCCCAGGAAGTATAGCCTTCCGGCACGTCATATTTGGGGAGCTTCGTCACGCCAAATTCAATCTCCACATGACAACGATCCGCGATTTTCTGCGTGTTCTCAAGCGCCTGAAGAGCATAAGGGAAGAGGCTCCTCATCTCTTCTTCTGATTTGATATAATATTGCCCGCCCTCATAGCGCATCCGGTCTTCATCCGCCAGCTTTTTGCCGGTCTGGATACAGAGCAGAATGTCATGAGGCTTCGCATCCTCTTCGTAAGTATAGTGCACGTCGTTTGTGGCAACCAGCTCAATTCCCGTCTCCGCGCTCATGCGAAGCAGCGCCTGATTTACTGTCTGCTGCTCAGCCATTCCATGATCCTGCAGCTCCAAGAAAAAATTCCCTTTTCCGAATATTCTCTCATATCGATATGCGGCTTCCCTTGCCTCCGCATACATGCCTCTCACAATATTACGCTGCACCTCTCCTGCCAGGCAGGCACTCAGAGCGATAATTCCCTCATGGTATTCCTCCAAAAGCTCCAGATCCACACGGGGCTTATAGTAATATCCTTCCGTAAAACCTTTTGACACGATTTTCATCAGATTGTGATAGCCCGTATCGTTCTCTGCCAGGAGCACCAAATGATAATACCGGTCCTCACTGCCGCCAAGTTCTTTGTCAAAACGGGAACCGGGAGCCACATATACCTCACAGCCCAGCACCGGATGAATCCCCGCTGCTTTCGCAGCGCGGTAAAAATCAATCACGCCGAACATCACGCCGTGATCGGTAATTGCCACACTGTCCATTCCCAGTTCTTTTACACGGGAAATACATTCTTTAATTTTATTAGAACCGTCCAAAAGGCTGTACTCTGTATGGACATGTAAATGCGCAAAGCTCATATCACTTCTCCTTTAATAACACAAAATGCGCCATCACCTATCAGGCAATGACGCTGCTTTCCACTTCCATAATTAGCCGTTAATCATGAAATCAACCAGTTTATCAATATCTTCTTTCTCATAAGCAATAATCTCCAGCTCCGGAATCTCTCCGTTAGAGAAAATATTTGCCATTGATACATACTGAGATAACTTAGATTTCAGGTTCAGTCTATCGCCTTCTCCTGTTACCAGCTCAACCTTACCGCCACAGCTGTCTACAACTTTAAAAAACTTTTCAATATCAGTAATATTCTGTACTTTCATGTTAAATCATTCCTTTCCAAAATTACTGTTTATCGTTTTCAACCACCATTATAACCATTTTTTACCGAATTGCAATGGTTTTTTCTTTAATTTCTATTTTTCTTTCTTTTAAGAGCCGTCCAACCGCACGCTTAAATGCATTTTTACTAAGCCCCAGCTCCCGTTTGATAATCTCCGGATCCGCCTTATCGTTGAAAGGCAGCTCCCCGCCAAAATTATCTATCGCTTCCAGTACTTTCTCTGCATCTGCATCCATCTGTATAAACGCTTTCTCGCGCACGCTCAAATCCAGCTTGCCATCCGGTTTCACCTCTGTGACCCGCGCCTCTACCCGATCACCCACGCGGTAGCTGCCATACACCTCCCGCTTCGGTATCAAGGCGCTGTACTGATTGTCCACCGCTACAAACAAGCCAAAATTATCACTTTTGTCATAAATAATCCCTGCAACATGGTCATCCTTCTTATAAGGGGAATTCGTCCGCAGCTTCCCGTACACCCGCATGGTGGCACAGAGTCTCTTGCTTTTATCCACATAGAGGCTCACCAGACAGGAATCCCCCTTTTTCACCTTGGCTGTCTGTTCTTTAAAAGGAAGCAGAAGATCCTTTTCCAATCCCCAGTCCAGGAAAGCTCCTACTTTTCCCGTGTCTGCAACCTTCAGAACCTTCAATTCGCCCAAGACAATCTTCGGATGCTTTGTGGTTGCAATCAGACGATCGCTGGAATCCTTATATAAAAATACTTCAATCGGATCTCCTACCTCAATATCTTTCGGTACCTGCTTTTTCGGAAGAAGCACACGCTCCTTTTCAGTCCCCAGATATACGCCAAATTCTACTTTCTTCACAACCATCAAAGTCTGTATCTTACCAAGTCCTTTTTCCATCATTTTTCTCCTGTCAATTCTACAACCGCATATGGTTTCCCATTTAAATCACAAAGCTCTACTACCGTCCGTTCTGCTTCTAACGCTACCTTCGGCAAAATTTCGCTGCCGTACACTGCTGATTTTTTATACTCCACACGGAGCTGTCTTACCGGAATCTCTTCTTCCAGAACTTCCAGCGCCATCTGCACGTACTGGCAATTGTTCACATGCTCATTCGTATCAATCTGATCTCGCCTCACTGAAAATGTCTTCCGTGTTTCTGCCTCCTTCGGAAGCGTAATTTTGCGAGAAGCATATTCCATCGGAAGAGGCTCGTCCAGTCCGTATTTCTCTACATCTTCCGCTGCTGGCCGAACCGGGCGTCCTTTTTTCATATCCATAAACACCCAGACAGAATTGGCATATGCAACCGTCTCCTTCTTCTCGTCCCGCATCCGGAAATTCCGGAGGCCATACAGCCCGTCGAATCCTGTTGCCCACGTACTGATGTCAATCCTTTCTCCCATCTTCGGATATCTGTCTATAATAATCTGCCAGGAGGAAAGAATCCATCCCTGCTGCTTTTCCCGGAAATAATCAATTCCCACGCCCAAATCCTCAGATTGAAACGTACTGCAGTCCTGAAAATAATTAACAATTGCCGGCAGGGTCATAGTCTCCCTGTGGTCTGTCTCACTGTACCTTACACGGCTTTCAAATGTATACATTATCTATTCTTCCTTTCCTGCTGCCACATAGCTTTTTTCTACTGTTATCACAGGGTGGTAGCGTTTATCCAGTTTCTGCAGCCGCTCTGTTAATTCCCTGCAAAGCGTCTGCTCTTGTTCTTTATTATAATGATAAGGCAGCATCATGTCAAAAATCAGATTCACCTGCTCCTTGCCGCCTACCAGTCGGAAATCATGGATACTTGCCGCCTCATCCATCTCTTTCAGCGTCTCTGCTACTTGTGTTTTTACTGCAAGTGTATGCTCATCCTTCGTCTCCACCGGATCCATATGAATTACCAGAAAAATCCCCAGCTTACCCACAGCATCCCGCTCAATCCGGTCTATCACTTCGTGGGACGTCTCTATATCCACATCATTGGGCACCTCTGCATGGATGGACGCCATGCTTCTTCCCGGCCCGTAGTTATGTACAATCAAATCGTGACTTCCCACAACCCCATCGTATTTTTCCACAAAACGGGAAATCCGCCTGTAATCCTCCGGCGTCACGGCCTCCCCCACCAGCGGTTCCAGGGTATCCCTGGCTATTCCGAATCCCGCCCACATAACAACGAGAGCTACGCCAAGCCCCACAAAACCGTCAATATTGATTCCTGTCAGCTTAAAAAACAGAAGAGACAGAATCGTTGCCGCCGTAGTAATAACATCGCCCATAGCGTCAGCCGCCGTCGCCATCATCACCTTCGAATCAATCCGTTTTCCCAATTTCCTGTTAAAAGCTCCCATCCACAGCTTCACACCGATGGACAGGAGTAATATCATAACAGAAACCATTCGGAAATTCAACACCTCCGGCTCCCGGATTTTTCCGATGGCATCTTTCAGAAAGGTAAATCCCACCTCCATCACCAGGAACGCCACAATCAAAGCCGAAATATATTCTATCCTTCCATGTCCAAAAGGATGTTCCTCATCTGCCGGCTTGCCCGCCAGTTTCACGCCAATCAGCCCCACGATGGAAGAACCTGCATCCGACAGGTTATTGAATGCATCTGCCGTGACAGAAATACTGTGCATCAAAATTCCCGCCGCTCCTTTTACCAGGAAAAGAACTACATTGCAGAAAATGCCTACCACGCTTGCCAGAACTCCGTACGCCGTACGGACGGAAACCTTTTCTACCTGTTCATAGTCTTTTACAAAATGTCTTACCAAAAATTCAGTCATAAACTGCCTCCGGTCTACTGTCCTTTCTCAGAGCCTCCGCCGAAAAAGAACCATTTTATCTTATAGTCTGACGCCGTAACCATCTCATACTCTTCTTTATCAAGAACTTGTCTGAGCGTATCCTTCCCCTCTTCGGGAACGACTGCATGTACCGCGTCTACAAAACACAGATTCGGATACAGGCAGCACCACCAGTTCTGCCCTTTTGCCTGTCCTATTTTTATCCGAAGCGCTTCATATTCCCCTGCCGGAAATGTCACATCTCCGTATGTCTTTGCCGGGAAATAGTCCCACACAAGCTCCGCCTGCGCCTTATCTGTACTCCCCGCCTGCCGGAGCGCATTCTCCGCCACTGCCTCCAGATCTTCCAGGTGATATTCCACCCATTTCTTCGTTGCCTCTACCGTAATATCCTTCTCATTGTTCCGAGGCATACAGTCTTCCAGATAGGCAAGTACGGCCTCTTTCACCTGCATCTTTACCTTCTGGTCTTCCTCACTGTCACTATTCGCAAGCACATGGAAGCGCAGCACTTCCTTCGCCAGATGCTCCTGTGTCCGGCTTTCCTTCGCCCCTACCAAAAGCCCTCTTTCGGCAAGCAGCCAGCCTGTCAGCAAAAGAGCGCTGACAAGCGCAATACACATGCAAAGAACGGTTCGTTTCTTTCTCTTCATTATTATGTACCTCCTTACATTCATGTAAGGAGTGTAGCCAGATTCCGAAGCTTTATTCACTGCAATTTATTCGCTATGTTTCGTACGGATTATATCTATCACAGCTTCCACCTGATTGTCAATATGTTCGCAGACTACTTTTGTCGCAGTATCCTTTTCTCTCCTTTCTATTGTAGCGATAATCTCTTCATGTTCCGCAAGCAGCTGCGGGCGGACTTCCTCCCGCTTCAGATATTCTACCCGGAAGCGGTACATCTGCTCTCTTAAATTATTAAGGAGCTGTATCAGCTTCTGATTATCGGTAGCCATGTAAATCACGTCATGGAACCGCACGTCTGCTTCTGCTATCTTCGTAATATCGCCGTCTTTTAATACATTCTCAAATTCCCTGGCTGCTGCCTTTAATTCTTCTATCTCTTCTTCTGTAATCTTCTCACACACCAGTTGAACCGCAAGTTCTTCCAATGCACGGCGCACTTCCAGTACATCCCGGAGACTTTTTTCCGTAATCTCCGCCACCTCGGCTCCCTTCCTCGGAATCATCAGAACCAGACCTTCCAATTCCAATTTCCGGATTGCTTCCCGGATTGGCGTCCTGCTGACTCCCAGCTTGTTGGCAAGCTGGATTTCCATCAGCCGTTCTCCCGGCTTTAGCTCTCCCCGCAGAATTGCCTGTCTCAACGTATTGAATACCACGTCCCTGAGCGGAAGGTACTCATTCATATTTACTTCAAAATTCGGTTCTTTCATAAATTCCTCCTTAACACCCGATGTACATTCGTCACATAAATCTGTTTTGCCAGATTCTGTTTCTTTATCAATGCCATAGCCGTCTTCGCCTGGCTGCGTTTCTCAAAAATCCCAAACATGGTAGGGCCGCTTCCCGTCATCATTGCATTCAGCGCCCCGCCCTTCAGCATCGCTTCCTTAATCCTTTGGAGAACCGGATACTCCGGAAGCATAACCTGTTCCAGCACATTTCCCATACCGGCGGCAGTCTGCCTGAGATTGCCGGATTTGATTCCGGCAAGAATCCCGTCAATATCCGGATGCCGGATGTCCTCCAGCCTGTCGAATTTCTCATATACGATTCTGGTAGAAGCAGAGAGCGCCGGCTTGGCTATTAAGATATAGCATTTGGGCATGGGCGCAAGCGGGGTAAGGATTTCTCCGATTCCCTCTGCCAGTACAGTCCCACGCATAATACAGTAAGGAACATCTGCCCCCAGCTTCACGCCCCGCTCCTTGAGTCCTTCCTCTGACAGTCCCAGCCCATACATCCGGTTCATCCCATGCAGGACAGCAGCCGCATTCGAGCTTCCGCCCGCCATACCCGCCGCCACCGGAATATGCTTCTCCAAAGTAATCCGGATGCCGTCCCGGATACGAAATTCATCAGCCAGAAGCTTTGCGGCCTTATACGCAATATTATTTTCATTGGCAGGAAGGTAGTTCAGATTGGTAACAATCTCTATACCCGGCTTCCTGCTCTTCTCCAAAATTACCCGGTCATACAGGAATACCGTCTGCATCACCATACGGACGTCATGGTATCCATTGTCACGCCTGCCCAGAATATCAAGTCCCAGATTAATTTTACCCAGTGCCTTTAATTCGATTTTATCCATTGTTCTCTCCTTGTATCTTGTATACAGTGTACTTACAGTATACTCATATTCTCTTTAAAAATCAATATTTTATCGCCTGGTTTCAGCTCTCCGGAAGATAGTTCATTTACCTCCATAATCCCCTCCACCGTTGTACTGTACTGTTTTGCCAAATCCCAGATCTCATCCCCTTTCTTCACAATATAGCCGGTAATCCCGGGAGCATTTTCCTGCTCCTCCATGTTCATGGGTTCCGTATCAATTCCGGTTATATTCACCACCTCTTCCGGCTTCCTTAAGAATATGTGGAATGCAAGAACTGCCTTTACCTCCACCTCGCCGCTTCCCAGGAGGCTGACGCTGACCTGTTCTAGATCTCCTGTAATGTCATACTTCATCTCCGGATAGATTTCATTGCTTTCAACAATATGGGAAAACGGCACCATTCCCTGCCACACATCGAACGGTATCGTATCATCAGCCTTGACATACAAAAAGCAGATATTGAGAACTCCCTCTGCCAGGATCCCTTCCTTTACAATTTCCGTATGCTCCGTCTGCAGATAACCGCTGCAATGGCAGATCTGTAAAATATCATCCTTCAGCTCCGGCAGAGACAGCCGCTCCATAATCTTACATTTGGAATGGTTCTGCATAACAAGGCTCTCGAACATGACGTTCTCCCGCTGCGGCAGGCATACTTGCCGCAGAGAATACAAATCTTCCAGGATATTCATTTTCTCTTCTTCATAAATTGCAAGACGGATTTCCAGCGTGGCCTCTATCCCCAAAATACGCATTTCTCCATCCTCATCCATCCGCACATCCACATTTTCATCCGTAAGTTCGGTATATAGATGATGAAACATTGTATCCTCTGCTCCCGGACAGTCGATACGCCCCTCATAAGGCACCATCTGCTCCACCCAGTCAATCTTGCCCTCCAGCGATTCATAGAAGCAGAATACCTGCAATTCTCCCCGCATCTGAAGCTCATCCGTTCCAAGCCGGGTATCTAATTTGCGGGAGGCCACTTCTGTCCATAACAATGTGCCGATATTTTCCTTGGTACCGGGAAGCTGCATCTCCTCCTTAATACGATAAGTGTCCTTTTTTGCCATATGTAGTTTCAGAAGATTCCTCTCCCGGTACTTTTTGTATAAAGGTTCCTCTCCTTCCACATCCATCGTCAACTCTTCTTCACGCGCCCCTTCTGAGCTAAGTTCCATCTCCACCATTGCCTTCAGATTCAGCTTCCGAGAATTTATCATAACTGCCGTAAGTTCTGCCCCTGCCGTCTTAACGAAAATCTGTCCTGCAGGCTCATCTTCCACATATACCATTTCTTCAAAAGGAAGCTTGCCCTGCAGGGAGGATAATTTTTGTTCCGCCAAATCTGCTGCATACAAAATCTGATATAATACCTTCCCCACAACCCTTGCATAATTCTCTACCATTTTGATGTCTTCAATTTTGACGGTTCCCACACTAAGCACAATTCTTGCCATATCGCTTTTGGCATCCGGCACATTAACGTCCCCGTCAACATGAAACTGATCCATCACTCTTTTCCCCATTCTGTTCAGACGGACTGCTTTTTTTAATTGCTCCATTCTTACGCCTCCTATTTTTTAATCAAATACTACGTGAGTGTCCCGATATTCTATTTTCACCACCACATACGGGCAGGTTGCCTTCTCCAGAATTTCCTCTCCTTTTTCCGGGCCTTTCAGTTCCGTTTGTATATAAACTGCATTTTCTGTCTCATACACTGCTTTTACCTCTATGCTGCATCCGGTAGTTTCCTGCCTGCCATAGCCCCTCACTATATACAGATATTCCCCGTCCCCGTATGTCATTTTTACCGGGTTTTCCTTCCCCTCTTCTATCTTTTCTTTCAGTTCTTCCGGAATCTCTTCCTTGGCAACCACCGTAAATTCAATATCCTTCGTCTTCTCATTCTCCAGCTTCTTCACCGTACAGCCACAAAGAAACAGAAGCGATAATAAAACAAGCGCCGCCGTAATCCGCACCAGCGCCGAAAAGCAGCTCTTCCTGTCCATAGATACACACCACATGGATATTCTCTCTATCATCATACACACCAAGTCTAGGAAAAATGACTATTTTGTGGTAATATATAGAGAAGAAATTGTAAAAAGGAGACTCTCTATGAATTCAAATATTTTGCCGCGTATGTCCGGCATCTTACTGCACCCAACTTCTCTCCCCTCCCCTTATGGGATTGGAGATCTGGGAGAAGAAGCTTATCATTTTGTGGATTTTCTGGAAGCATCCGGCCAGCACCTCTGGCAGATGCTCCCACTGACCCACACCGGCTACGGCGACTCCCCTTACCAGAGCTTCTCTGCGTTCGCAGGACAGCCGCTTTTAATCAGCCCCGGGCATCTTCTGAAGCTTCGTCTTATCAGCCAGGAAGACCTGGCAGACTGCCCCAAGACAGATCCGGATCACATTGATTACGGAACGATCATTCCCTGGAAAAACAGGCTTCTTGAGAAAGCATACGATAGCTTTCTTACCCGGGATTTCCCGGAACTTAAGGAACGGTTAAGTTCCTTCTGCCAAAAGAACAGCTACTGGCTTGACGACTACGGACTGTTTCTTGCCTGTAAAAAGGTAAACGGAGGCGTGAGCTGGCTGGAATGGGAGGACGCATACCGGATTCCTACTCCCGCATTCAAAGCCTCTCTTCGACAGGAACTTTCACAGGATATTGGATTCTATCAATTTGTGCAATTCCTGTTCTTTGAAGAATGGCAGGAATTAAAAAGCTACGCCAACGAACATGGCGTTCATATCATCGGTGATATCCCCATCTTTGTATCCATGGACAGCGCCGACGTATGGGCAAACCGGCATTTGTTCCAACTGGATACCAAAGGGTTCCCGCTGCGGGTTGCCGGAGTGCCGCCGGATTATTTTTCCGAGACGGGGCAATTGTGGGGCAATCCGCTCTATCAGTGGGAAGTCCACGAAAAAGAAGGGTATGCATGGTGGATTTCACGTATCAAAAACCAACTGGAAGTACTGGATATTCTCCGTATCGACCACTTTCGGGGATTTGAGGCCTACTGGTCCGTCCCTTACGGCGAGAAAACGGCAGTCAACGGGGAATGGGTAAAAGGTCCCAACAAGAAATTATTTGCCGCAATTGAGGCGGCCCTGGGCGGGAATCTTCCGATCATTGCAGAAGATTTGGGAGTTATCACTCCTGAGGTGGAAGATCTCAGAGACACCTTCCATTTCCCGGGAATGAAGGTTCTGCAATTTGCTTTTGAGAGCTTAGATGAAAATGGATTCCTTCCTCATCAATTTACCACTGCAAACTGCGTGTGCTACACCGGAACCCACGACAATGACACTACCTGCGGATGGTATGCGACTCTTGCACCCCACTGCCGGGAAAAAACAGCAATGTATATGAATCTGAGGGAAGGAGATTCTATTGGCATGGCCTTCGTCCGCACAGCTCTGTCTTCGATTGCCGCCTACGCCATTTTCCCACTGCAGGATGTTCTTGGCATCGGCAAAGAAGGGCGCATGAATACCCCCGGAGTTCCTGCAGGCAACTGGGGATGGCGGTATACAAAAGATGCCTTAACCGATTCACTTGCGGAAGATTTGCGGGCGCTTACTGCACTGTACGGACGTTGTACAAGATAATGCTTACCATCAACATACTTGGAGGATACATTTATGATAAGATTTATATTGGTTGTAATATTTTTATTTCTCTACCTGCTTCTCGGCATCCCTGTTCTGGGAGTCTATTGGCTGGTAGGGCGCATCAATAAGGAAAAAAGCGACTATCTTGCCCTGCGCACTGTGCAATGGGGCTTTCGCTCCATCCTGAAAATATCCGGGGTGGACGCGACAGTCATCGGTGAGGAAAATATCCCTGACGAGCCTGTGCTTTTTATCGGCAACCACCGCAGTTATTTTGATATTCTCCTCACCTATTCCCGCTGCAAGCGGCTGACCGGATATGTTGCCAAGAAAGAAATGCTCCGCTACCCTCTCCTGCGCGACTGGATGAAACGGCTCTACTGCCTGTTCCTGGACAGGAGCACACCCAGAGAAGGCTTAAAGACGATCCTGCAAGCAATTGAATATGTAAAAAATGGAATCTCCATCTGTATTTTCCCGGAAGGTTCCAGAAATAAAGGGGAAGAACTGACGATGCTTCCATTCAAAGACGGCTCTTTAAAGATTGCAGAAAAAACCGGATGTCCGATTATTCCGATTTCCATGAATAATACGATTGACATCTTTGAAAAGCACCTTCCCCGAATCAAGAAAACACACGTAGTTATTGAGTACGGGAAACCCATCTATCCGAATGAATTAGACAAAGAAACGAAGAAGCATCTGGGCGATTATTGTAAAAATATTATATTAGAGACCATTCGGAAGAATCAGGAACTGGTGTAATACGTTTTACATTTTACCCGGGCAGTGTTATAATGCGAATATTAGGCTGGATTGCGAGAATGCGTAGCACGGAATAATCCGTGATTATCGTAGCCGAGTCTTTTATCTCAACATCTCGGATTTACCGAAAAATAAAAAGGAGCACAGAACAATGAGTAGAAAGGATCTGACTCTGCTTACGGATTTTTATGAATTGACCATGATGCAGGGTTACTACAAAGAAGGACAAAATGAGACGGTAGTGTTCGATGTTTTTTTCAGGAATAACCCCAGTGACAGCGGCTATTCTATCTGCGCCGGACTGGCACAGGTAATTGAATATATCAAGAATCTGAACTTTACCTATGAGGATGTAGATTACTTAAGAAGCCTGGGAATATTCAGCGAGGACTTTCTTCAATATTTAGGCGGCTTTCATTTTACCGGCGATATTTATGCCATCCCGGAAGGGACGGTGATTTTTCCAAAAGAACCTATCCTGAAAGTGGTTGCTCCCATCATGGAAGCACAGCTTGTTGAAACCACAATTTTGAATATTCTGAATCACCAGTGCCTGATTGCTACCAAAGCGTCACGGGTTGTTTTCGCAGCGGGCGGTGATAGCATTATGGAATTCGGTCTGCGCCGCGCCCAGGGTCCGGATGCCGGCCTGTACGGCGCAAGAGCTGCTATCATCGGAGGATGTGCCGGAACTTCCAATGTACTGGCGGGGCGTATGTTTGACGTCCCTGTACTGGGGACCCATGCCCACAGCTGGATTATGAGCTTTAAAGATGAATATACCGCATTCAAGACCTATGCAGAGCTTTACCCGGACAATTGCACCCTTTTGGTGGATACCTACGATACTCTGAAATCCGGTGTTCCTAATGCAATCCGGGTATTCCGTGAACTTCGGGACTCCGGAGTTCCGCTGAAAAAATACGGAATCCGCTTAGACAGCGGAGATCTTGCATATTTGTCTAAGAAAGCACGTAAGATGTTAGATGCGGCAGGCTTCCCGGATGCGGGAATCACCGCCTCCAACGATCTGGACGAATACCTTCTCCATGACCTGAAGCAGCAGAATGCCGCGATCACTTCCTGGGGCGTGGGGACAAATCTGATTACGTCCAAAGACTGCCCATCCTTCGGCGGCGTTTATAAACTTGCCGCCATCCAGAATGAGGCGGGAGAATTCGTACCTAAGATTAAACTTTCTGAAAACACAGAAAAAATTACGAACCCCGGGAACAAAACGATTTACCGCATTTACGAAAAGGATACCGGCAAGATTAAAGCAGATCTGATTTGCTTTGCCGATGAAAAATTTGATGCAGAAAAGGATCTGATGATTTTTGATCCGGTCAGCACATGGAAGAAGACAAAACTAGTAGGCGGAACCTACACCATGAAGGAAATCCTTGTCCCCGTATTTAAGAATGGGGAATGTGTTTACCAGTCCCCTTCCGTTATGGAGATTGCCGAATTCTGCAAGGCAGAAAAAGACACTCTCTGGGAAGAGACAAAGCGTCTGTTCTATCCGCATCGTGTATATGTGGATCTTTCAGACCGGTTATATGAAGTTAAGAAATCATTATTAGACCAAATGAGTATGGAATAGCGAGGAGATTGATTATGAAAATTATTGTACTTGCAGGCGGTTACAGCAACGAAAGAGACGTATCCCTTTCTTCAGGGGCAAGTATCTGCAAAGCACTAAGAGAACGCGGGCACCAGGCATACCTGCTGGATGCCTTCATGGGACTGGAATACAATCCCGGCAAATTAGAAGAAGTATTTGACCTTCCCGACGGCGGACTTGGTATCGCTGCCGGAATCCAGGTAAAAGAACCCGACTTGGACGCTTTGTGGGCTTCCCGCCCGGGTGATTCGGTAAGCTATCTTGGCCCCAATGTCCTTGAGCTTTGCAGCATGGCTGACATCACTTTCATGGCGCTCCACGGAAGCCTGGGAGAGAACGGCAAATTGCAGGCTACCTTCGACGTTCTGGGAATCCGCTATACCGGACCTAATTCCCTCGGCTGTGCCCTTTCCATGGACAAAGGCGTCACCAAGGAAATTTTCAAGATACAAGGCGTGCCTACCCCGGACGGAACTCACCTGCGGCGAAGCGACCGACATACTTCACTGGATGCGCTTGGCTTCCGGCTTCCGGTCGTAGTAAAACCCTGCTCCGGCGGTTCCAGCATCGGCGTGTTTATCGTCCACACAGAGGAAGAATACAAGGATGCATTGGAACAGTCTTTTCAAAAAGAAGATGAGATCGTAATCGAGCCTTTCATCGACGGCCGCGAATATGCCTGCGGCATTTTTGACGGAAAAGCCCTCCCCTTAGTAGAGATTGTCCCCAAAGATGGTTTCTTTGACTATGTAAACAAATACCAATTGGGCGGCGCTTCCGAAATCTGCCCGGCACAGTCTCTGGATGCCGTAAAAACAGCCCAAATCCAGGCTGCAGGCGAAAAAGCCTATGCTGCTCTCCGGCTGGACGTTTACTCCAGAGCTGACTTTATCGTAGATAATAACACCGGAGAATTTTATTGTCTGGAAGTCAACTCTCTCCCGGGTATGACCTCTGCAAGCCTGCTTCCAAAAGCCGCGAAGGCTGCCGGATATGAATACGGTGAATTCTGCGAATTAATTATTCAGAAATCTATGGGAGCACGTTATCAATAAGCAGGAGAATACTATGAGAAATTTAACCTTAGAAAATATCACCAGGGCATGTCAGGGCACTTACCACGGCGATGCGGATCTATTATCCCGGGAAGTGGCAGGTGTAACCATCGACAGCCGCAAGGTGGAAAAAGATTATTTATTCGTTGCCATCAATGGCGAACGGTTCAATGCACATCAGTTCATCCCCGACACCATTAAAAAAGGAGCCTTATGTGTGGTTTCCCACGAAGACCTGGGAGACACCGATTATCCCTACATTCTGGTGGAAGCTACCGGGCAGGCACTTCTTGACATCGCCAAATTATACCGAGATTCTTTCGATGTGAAAGTAGTCGGCATCACGGGCAGCGTCGGCAAGACCAGCACCAAGGAAATGATTGCCTCTGTGCTCTCGCAGAAATACAATGTACATAAAACTCAGGGAAATTTCAACAATGAATGCGGACTTCCGCTTACCATTTTTGAGATGAACGAATCCCACGAGATATCTGTCCTGGAAATGGGCATCAACCACTTTGGCGAGATGCGCAAACTGTCTGCTGCAGCCAGCCCTGACATCTGTGTCATTACCAACATCGGTGTGGCACACCTGGAATTTTTGAAAACCCAGAAGGGCATCCTGCAAGAGAAAACACAGATGTTTCAGGATATGAAATCCGGCGGCTCCATCATTTTAAACGGAGACGATCCCCTTCTCTCTGCCTTGGGACCGGTAAAGGGGGCTGTCCCTCTATTCTACGGAACTTCGCCGGAACATTGCCAAGTCTATGCTTCTGACCTGAAACCTCTCGGTCTGGAAGGCACTTCCTGTACGATTCACCTGCCCTCAGGCAGTTTTGACTGTATCGTTCCGACCCCCGGCGCCCACATGGTGTCCAATGCCCTGGCAGGTGCGGCCGTAGGATATAAACTGGGATTGACGCTGGCAGAAATCAAGGCCGGAATTGAAAACCTTCCCTTCATTCCGGGACGGAATCATATCATCCGAACAGAAAAGCTGATTATTCTCGATGACTGCTATAACGCCAACCCCGTTTCCATGAAAGCATCCATTGACGTCCTTAACATGGCAATCGGAAGAAAGGTAGCAATTCTCGGAGACATGGGAGAATTGGGGGCGGACACAAAAGCACTGCACCGCAGTGTAGGCGAATATGCCGCCGAACAAGGAATTGACCTTGTATGTGCCATCGGCAAACTCTCCGGGGAAATGGCAGACGGAGTAAGAAGCGCCCACTCCCACACCGAGGCGCTCTGGTTTCCAACCAAGGCAGATTTCCTGTCCCATGCACAGAATGTTATTAAAAACGGGGACAACATTCTAATTAAAGCATCCCACGGAATGGAATTTCCGGAACTGGTAGATGCACTAAGGAAGTTTTAGTAAAGAATCCATTCCCCGGATTCCAAGGAGGGATTTACATATGAATTATCAGATTCTGGTTCTTGACCTGGACGGTACACTCACAAACTCCAAGAAACAAATAACGCCTCCCACACAGAAGGCGCTGATTGATATTCAGGAAAAAGGAAAAAAAGTTGTTCTGGCAAGCGGACGCCCCACCAACGGGGTTGCTCCTCTTGCGGATCAGCTTCATCTTCAGGAATATGGAAGTTACATCCTGTCCTTTAACGGCGGTAGGATTACCGACTGCCGCAGCAAAGAAGTCATTTATAATCGGATCTTGCCGCCGGAGGTTATCCTTCCGGCTTATGAGATTGTCAAAAAATACCTTGAACAAGACATAAACATCATCACCTACACCAGCGATTCCATCCTTTCTTGTTCGGAACCCAACCAGTATACCCTGCTGGAATCCAAAATTAATTCCATGCCGGTTCTCATAAAAGAAGATTTCCCGGCTGCTGTTACATTTCCGGTCAACAAACTTCTGATTACAGGAAGCCCTTCTCTGATTGCGCAAATACAGGAAGAAATGAAGCAGCGGTTCCACTCTTATCTAAGCATCTACTGCTCTGAACCTTTCTTTCTGGAAATTATGCCTATGGGCGTTGATAAGGCCGCTTCCCTGCAGCGTCTGCTGAACAGCATCGGACTGACATCCAATGAAATGATCTGCTGTGGAGATGGCTACAACGACCTGACAATGATTGAAAGCGCAGGATTGGGCGTCGCTATGGCAAATGCACAGTCCATCGTGCTGGAACGTGCAGACTATATCACCAAATCCAACGACGAGGACGGCGTACTGCATGTCATCAACCAATTTATGCGGTAACGATGCAATAACCTTTCATGTCAAACACATAATGATTTCTCTTCTAAACTTTTCTTCGCAGCTTCAAATATCCCTTCTGCAATTTTTCTATAAAAAGGCTCAAATACCGGAACGCCGATTCTGTAGCAAAGGAAAAGACTACAAACAATAAAACGCACGCTTCTGACATTCCCGACAAGGCAAATAGCTGATTCAGGAAAATACCGCTGAAGAGAAGTCCTGCCAGACATCCTACCCACACACAAATACGCAGTAGATTCATAGGCTGACTGATCTTATACAGAATCATAAAGCCGACAATTGCAAGAAGCATGGTTGCCGCCGTCGCTATATCTTCACTTGGCAGCCCGAATATCTGCCCGCACATTACCAGCGCCCCTACGGCAAGTACATCCGTCAATCCGGCAGGAAGCGCTTTTAACAGTACGTTCGTCAGAAAGTGTCCCTCGATCCGGCTCTTATTCGGCTCCAACGCCAGGAAGAAGGCAGGAATTCCAATCGTAAACATACTAATCAGCGATACCTGTGAAGGTTCCAGCGGATACGTTATCATAAATACTGCGGAGAAAATCGACAACAGGAAAGAGAAAATATTCTTTACCAAAAACAGGCTTGCCGAGCGCTGGATATTATTAACCACACGCCGTCCTTCCAGCACAACAGAAGGCATACATGCAAAATCTGATTCCAGCAATACCACCTGTGCTGCCTGCGCGGCGGCTTCACTTCCTGATGCCATGGCAATACTGCAGTCTGCATCCTTAAGCGCCAGTACATCATTCACACCATCCCCAGTCATGGCAACCGTATTTCCCGCATCCTTAAGCGCCCTGACAAACTGACGCTTCTGATCCGGAGTGACTCTTCCAAACACCGTATATCTTGTCACGGCATCCGCAATCTCTTCGTCCGTCTTCAGCGTACGGGCATCCACATAATTCTGCGCTCCCCGGATTCCCGCCTGCTCTGCAACCTCCGATACCGTCATAGGGTTGTCTCCGGAAATAACCTTAATCTCCACGCCTTGTTCTGCAAAATAGGCAAATGTCTCCGCCGCCTTCTCACGCACCGGATTAGACAGCATAACATACCCCAGCGCCCTGACCTTTCCTGTCAGCGCTTTCCCATCAATCTTACCGTCATATTCCCCAAACACCAGCACGCGGTAACCCTTCTGTGTAAACTTCTCAATTTCCGCCGCATGAGGAAGATAATCCTCCCGCAGAACCATCTCCGGAGCTCCCAGCACATAAGCACCATCTTCATAGGTCACGCTGCTGTACTTTACTGAAGAAGAAAAAGACGTCATACTGACAGACTTCCTTCCTGTATTCTCTGTAAAATACAGTTTCATTGCTTCCATCGTTGCATTATCCGCCGTCATAGAGGCTGTAAAATCTCCAATCATCTCCTTTAACGCCGGATACTTCTCCCGATTCTTTTTATAATAAGATGTCTCTGCCACCTGATTTACAGACATCGTATTTTCCGTAATCGTTCCGGTCTTATCCACACAGAGAACATTTACACGTGCAAGGGTCTCAATACTCTTCATATCATGGAGAAGAACCTGTTGCTTCGCCAGGCGCATAGCGCTTACCGCCAGGGCAACCGTCGCAAGCAGGTACAGTCCCTCCGGGATCATCCCAATTACCGCCGCGACCATCGCTGTCACACTGGAACGGAACGGATCATGGTTAAACCAGAAGCTCTGCACAAAAAGAATAATTCCGATGGGGATAATCGCTATGCCTACACCTTTTACCAACTTATCGAGGGAACGGATCATCTCTGACTGTTCTCCTTCCCCCATTACCTTCGCCTCCAGCGTCAGCTTGGATATGTAAGAATCTTCTCCCACATTTTCAAGCCTGGAATGGCACTGTCCCGATACCACGAAACTTCCCGACATCAGATGGTCTCCTTTCCGCTTCGTAATCTCATCTGATTCACCGGTAAGAAGGGATTCATTCACCTGTACTTCCCCTGCCTCCACAATCGCATCTGCGCAGATTTGGTCGCCTGCCCGGAATACAACAATGTCATCAATCACCAGCTCCTCTGCATCCACCCGAAACAGCTTTCCGTCACGCACCACCTTCGCATGCGGCGCATGCAGCATATTCAATTTCTCCAGCACATTCTTCGCCCGCACCTCCTGGATAATACCAATCAGTGTATTTATAATAACCACCGGAAGGAAGGTCAGATTACGAAAAGAACCTACCAGGCACAGTAGTACGCCGAGCACGGCAAAAATCAAATTAAAATACGTAAACGTATTTTCCCTGATAATGTCTTTTGTCGTCTTAGCCGGAGGATTCACTGCGACGTTCGTCCATCCGTGCAGCCTGTGCTCCTGTACCTGCTGTGAGGTAAGTCCTTCCTTATAATGTGGGGTGTATCTGGTCGTTTCTATTCTTTCACGCCTTTTCGGCTCATCCTTTGCAGTTCTTCTTCTCATGTATCGTACCTCTCTTTTATACGCCCCATTATACGCCCGAAAACACTACATTTCTATAAAGGATTTCTAAAAATTTCCTTAATTCATCTTTCTCCAAGAAGCTTCCTCAACTTCTCGTTTTCTATCCTTTGCTTTTCCAATTCTCTATCTTTTTCGTCCAGTCTTTGGCTTAGCGCTTCCGCTTCCAGCGTCTTCTCTCCCAGTTTCCGGTCTGTCTCCTCCAGCTCCTTCTGGCTCTCCTCCAGCTCCTTCTGGCTCTCTTCCAGCTCCTTCTGGCTCTCCTCCAGCTCCTTCTGGCTCTCTTCCAGCTCCTTCTGGCTCTCTTCCAGCTCCTTTCTCCTTCTCTCCGCTTCTTCTTTCATATCATCAATCATCAATTTCACCGTATTTTCATCCATTTCCCGCAAT
>NZ_JAOQJU010000004.1:0-173976 GCF_025567385.1 Dorea acetigenes | reverse complement strand
ATCAGCTGAAGCGGAAACGCGTTCAGTTACATCCGGAAAGACTGATCAGCTCTTAGCGGAATGCGTGGTCAGATGAGCCGGAATTTGCAAGAGATTCCCATCTTCTTCATAAGCTGTTCTTCCCTCTTCTGGCATGTAAAGAGCAGAATCTGATTCTCCTGCCTGGCAAGCCATCTAAGTGTGTTTTCCAGCCGGACATCATCATAGAATGCAAATGTGTCATCCAGGATAATGGGATACTCCCCGCCATACAACATCTGCCCCACTGCCATACGCAGCGCAAAGTAAATCTGCTCCAATGTCCCCTGGCTTACCCGCTCCATCCCGATCTTTCGGTCGGCCTTTATCAAACTCATATGCAGGCTTTCATCCGCCACAAGCCGATGGTACCTGCCTCCCGTTATCTCTTCTATAATTTCAGACGCCCGTCGGTTCAGTTCCTGCGTCATCTGTTTCTGTATATCTGCAGATAATTCTTCCAGCCTTTCCATTGCCATCGTAACAGCTGCCCGCCTGCGGTCATGCTCCTGGTAATCCTGGGGAAGCTCCGCCAATTCTTCCATCTGTTCCTGCATATTCTCATATTCTATCTGCTTTTCCTTCCACTCACTGCTCACATGGGCGCGCTCCCACAAAAGTTGTTCTTTTGATGCTTTCTCTTCCTCCGGCGTGATTTCTTCCAGAATAATTTCCGGCGGCGTCTTCGCCTTTTTTTTACTTTCCTTCAGACGGTTCCACACATAAATTCCTCCGGCGAGAGCGATAACAATTGTAAGAAAGGCGTTCCACGGCTTCGGCACAAAGAGGAAAGCGGCTATGATAACTGCCAGGATTCCGATAACCTCCAGAGGATGTATCCGCCATTTCGACGGCCGGATTTCATCAATCATTCTTTTATTCTCCCGTCCCTGTGCTTCACGGCCTTCCTTCTCCCGCTTTTCCCTGCAGGCAATTGCTTCCTCTACGTCCTCAAGCTCTTCTTCCAGCCTGTGCATGTCCCGCCACACATAGGATGCCTCTTGCTCCAACTTCTCCCTTTGCACCTGCCGTTCTTCCATCATCCGCTTCTCTTCCCGGTCTATCTCTTTCCGGCGTGCCAGCAGCGCATTTTGTGCTGCCGCCAAATCAATCTCACCATCTCCGGTCATATAATAATTGGTAGCATAATTTTTCAATTCGTCCGCCAGCGCCTGGCTGGTTTTTGCCCGAAGCTGCCCGATATCGTAGGTGTCTCCGTATCCGGCGGCATCAAGTCCGGAAAGCAGCATCTCCAAATCTCCGTCTGCCACCGACAATTCCTCTCCATCCTCCAGACAAACCAGCCGTGCACCCTTCTGGTATTTATCAAAATGTCTCTCCAGCCGAAACCGTTTTCCTCCACATTCAAATATCATCACACCTGCATAATAATTGGGATTCTCCCAGGGTTCGTAACGGCTGAAGGTATCATTCACAGAAGCTCTTCCCCGCCCCCGTTCCATTCCAAACAACATACCTCTGATGAACGTGTGAACGGTCGACTTCCCGGCTTCGTTCTCTCCATATAATAACTGAATTCCTCCCTGCAGATTTACCCTTTTCTCTGTAAACCTGCCGAAATTATTCAACTCCAGTTCTCTAATCTCCATGCCTATGTCCTCTTCGTCTCCATTATTGCACGAATTCCTTCACACAATGCCTGATATTCTATGCCATCTTGCGGACATTCTGCAAAACTCTCGATATATCTGCCAATCAGGTTATCCCGGTTTTGTCTCCACAGTTTTTCAAAATCGTACGCCGGTTTCGTCTGGTCCGTAATCTCGACAATATTCCCCAGGGTATCCATATCCTCCAGGTCAAAGGCGACTTCCGGATCTCTGCTGCCTGTAAGCGTAATTTTATACAGATTCTGCACACCCCGCTGCTCGATCTGCCCGCAGATTTTGCTGCGCAGTTCAAATCCGCTCATCTCCCGGTTGACTTCCACATCCATATGGACGTATTCCCTTAATGCAAAAGGTACAAATGCAATCTCACAACCTTCCTCCGTGATTTCTCCCTTTATAAATCCATGTGCTCCGGTATCATTTTTATCTATAGGTTCCAGCGCCCCCGCATATGCCGCCCTGCCCGGGACTAACTCCTGAGGTTTGTGAATATGTCCAAGTGCAATATAATCATATCTTTTGTCAATTAAATTGTTTATTTTTATGGGTATATGCCTTTCATCGCCGCCGTGGGCAAGCAGAATATGATACTTCGTGTTCCCCTCCGGCACAATCCTGTCATAAAGGGGAACCTCTATCTCTCTGCTATGATAGCTCAGCCCATACACCGTCGTGTCGATATCCGGCAGAACAATCTTCTCCGGTTCCCGGCTCAAAATCATATGTACATTTTTGCTCCAGGAATAGCCCTGATAATAAGAACCCTTCTTTATATAATCATGATTCCCGGCAATGAGTACTACCTGCGTTTTCGTAAGTCCCGCAAATAAATATGCCACATCCTTCAGTTCCCGCCGAAGCGGCTGTCTGTGGAAGAGATCTCCCGCAATCAAAAGCAAATCCGTCTTTTCTTCTTCACACAGAGTTACCACCCGTCGGAAGCTATTCCAGATTTCCCGGCTCCTCTTTGCGCTGTACTCTCTTCCAGCGTACGGTTCTGCCCCCAAATGGACGTCTGCGACGTGTATGAACTTCATGCTGATTTTCTCCTCCCTCCTGCTTATCCCTGGATGGCAGTGTTACAATAAACCGGGTATAGGATTCGTCGCTTTTGGCAATAATTCTGCCATGATGCAGCTCCACAATCTCTTTTGCAATCGCAAGTCCAAGTCCGGCGCCTCCGGTTTCCGTGGAACGCGAATTGTCCAGGCGGTAGAAACGCTCGAAAATTGTCTGTAATTTAGAACCCGGTATCTTCTTTCCTTCATTCGTAAATATAATCTCCACATCTCTTCGCTTTTCATGTGCTTCTATCCGGATTGTCGTTCCTTCATAGCAATAAGCAATGGCATTACGGAGAAGATTATCAAATACCCTTGCAAGCTTGTCCGGATCTCCATATACCTCCAGGTTCTCCTGGACTTCTACCTCGCAGGTCAGTTTCTTCTCCTGAAGCACGCCGTACAATTCATCCGCAATCTGCTCCAGCATCATGGTCAGATTCAGTTCCACCGGCTCCAGCTCCATGTTCTGAAGATTAAATTTCGTTATATCAAAAAATTCGTTAATCAGTTCTCCCAGCCGGATTGCCTTCTCCAGGGAAATGTGCGTATATTTCGCCCGCTCCTCCACCGGCATGTCGGGATGACTGTCCAGCATCGTCAGATATGCTACCACAGAAGTAAGCGGCGTCTTCAGATCATGAGCAAGGAAAAGAACCAGGTCATTTTTGCGCTTCTCACTTTCCACCGCCTCCAGCTCCTGACGCTTAATCGTCGCTTTGATTTCATTTAACCGGATTTCAATCGGCTTCAATTCTGTAATCAGATGAATCGGCTCCGTTGACTCAGACAGAATATTCTCAATTCCATCCCCCACCTGATCCAGGTAGGTTGTCATCTTAGAAAGCGCCACATAGAAAAACAGTGCGAAGAGCAGCAGAAATCCCAAAATCATAAAAAAAATCTTATTATCTCCGATTAATTGCCAATATAAATCAATGGCGGTCTGTTCTTCCATATGAAAGGCCATCATCACCTTCACGAATGCATTTGCAAAGGTGTCATTATAAATGCCGTCAATCACATAATTCAGAAGAAAGCCGCCAACAAGTACAGTCAGCGCAGTCACCAGCACTGTCTGCAATAGAATACTAAATTTCAGTTTCCGATAATTATTCTTCAACCTTATACCCTACTCCCCACACTGTTTTGATGAAATCCGTCTTGCCGGTCGGAATACTCATCTTCTCTCTCAGGTGCCTGATATGTACCATTACCGTATTATTGCTGTTTTTATAATACTGTTCATGCCATACCTTTTCAAAAAGCTCTTCCGAGCTTATGACCTTTCCCCGATTCTCACAAAGCAGCCACAGAATATCAAATTCTATAGGCGTCAGCGTCAGGGACACTTCATTATAAATACATTCGTGGGAAGTACGATTCAGGAACAATCCGCCGAAATCAATCACATCACCTGTTTCCTTCCCACCGTCATTATACTGAGTATACCGGCGCAGCTGCGCCTTCACTCTTGCAATCAGCTCCAGTGGATTAAAAGGCTTGGGAATATAGTCGTCCGCGCCCATAGTAAGACCCGTAATCTTATCAATGTATTCTGTCTTAGCCGTCAGCATAATCACCGGAAATGTATATTTTTCTCTGATTTTCTTAAGAATCTGGAATCCATCTATATCAGGAAGCATAACATCCAAAATTGCAAGATCTATCTTCCGCTCCTTCACGCAGTCCAGTGCATCCTGCCCGGTATAAAATTTGTACACCGTATATTGGTCATTCTGAAGATACAGTTCGATTACATCCGCAATCTCTCTCTCATCGTCTACTACTAATATATTCATACTACTCTCTTTCATTCTTATAATTCACAGTTATTCACAGTCCTCGGGAACGGGATTACGTCTCTGATATTCCCCATTCCGGTCAGATACATCACGCATCTTTCAAATCCAAGACCAAAACCGGAATGGCGTGTGGAACCGTACTTTCTAAGGTCGAGATAGAAGCCATAATCTTCTTCCTTAAGCCCAAGCTCCTTCATACGTCCCAGCAGCTTATCATAGTCATCCTCTCTCTGGCTTCCTCCGATAATCTCTCCGATTCCCGGCACCAGGCAGTCCACTGCGGCAACCGTTTTGTTATCGTCATTCATCTTCATATAGAATGCCTTAATTTCCTTCGGATAATCGGTTACAAATACCGGGCGTTTGAAAACCTCTTCCGTCAGATAACGCTCATGCTCTGTCTGCAGGTCTGCTCCCCAGGACACTTTATACTCAAATTTGTCGTTATTTTTCTCAAGAAGCTCAATTGCCTCTGTATATGTTATTCTTGCAAAATCAGAAGAAACTACATTATGAAGCCTGTCCAAAAGCCCCTTGTCCACAAAAGAATTGAAGAAATTCATTTCCTCCGGCGCCTGTTCCAGCACATAACCTATCACATACTTCAGCATAGCCTCCGCCAGCATCATGTCATCATCCAGATCTGCAAATGCCATCTCAGGCTCTATCATCCAGAACTCCGCCGCATGTCTCGTCGTATTAGAGTTCTCCGCGCGGAAAGTAGGTCCGAAAGTGTAAATATTGCGGAATGCCTGGGCATAAGTCTCGCCGTTTAGCTGCCCGCTCACAGTAAGGTTCGTCTCTTTCCCAAAGAAATCCTGCGTATAATCGATACTTCCATCTTCGTTCTTCGGCAGATTCTCCATATCCAACGTAGTAACCCGGAACATCTCTCCCGCCCCTTCACAGTCACTTCCGGTAATCAGCGGTGTATGCACGTATACAAAACCTCTCTCCTGGAAAAACTTATGGATTGCATAAGCCGTCAGAGAACGCACACGGAAAACCGCCTGAAAAGTATTCGTTCTCGGCCTCAAATGAGAAATTGTCCTGAGATATTCGAAACTATGCCGTTTCTTCTGCAAAGGATAATCCGGCGCAGAAGCACCTTCCACTTCCACCGTATCTGCCTGTATCTCAAATGGCTGCTTTGCCTGAGGCGTAGCAACCAGTGTTCCCGTAACTATAATTGCAGCTCCTACGTTCAACCTGGAAATCTCAGCAAAATTGTCCATCTTGTCATGATATACCACCTGAAGCGGATCAAAAAATGTCCCGTCATTCACCACAATGAATCCAAAAGTTTTGGAATCCCTGATACTGCGCACCCAGCCTCCGACAGTCACCTTCTTATCCAGATATTCTTCTCTGTTTTTGTATAATTCTCTGATTGTAATCAAATCCATACCGATAAGCTCCTTTTCTTTCTCTAATTTCGTCCGCGTATGCTCTGACATACAGTATAATGACAGTATAACATAAGCTTCCCTTTTTTAAAAGTTATCTTAAAAATTCCCCCTGAAGACCGAAGCCATGATCCATCGGACCACTTCCTCTGCCAAGATCCAGCATTGCCTCAAGAGCCCCTGAAATATATGCCTTTGCCCGCTCTACTGCTACGTCCAGGCAGAACCCTTTTGCCAGATTGGATGCAATGGCGCTGGAAAGAGTACATCCTGTCCCATGCGTATTAGGATTTTCAATACGTTTTCCGTAAAACCACCGAAAAGAACCGTCATGACAGAGAAGATCGTTGGCGTCATTTAGCTGATGACCGCCCTTCAGGAGCACGGCACATCCATAGTTCTTATTAATGTTCTCCGCTGCCCGGATCATATCTTCCTCTTTCTTAATCTCCATCTGTGCAAGCACTTCTGCCTCCGGAATATTCGGCGTAAGAACTGCTGCCAGCGGAAAAAGCCGCTCCTTCAGCGTATGGATTGCTTCATTACCAATCAGCCTTGAACCGCTGGTAGCAACCATAACCGGATCCACCACAATATTTTCTGCTTTATATTCTTTCAGTTTATCTGCAATCACACAAATCAACGGAGCAGATGCTACCATCCCTATTTTCACTGCATCGGGATAAATATCCGTAAAAATACTATCCAACTGCTTTCCTAAAAATTCCGGTGTCACTTCCATAATGTCTGCCACTCCCGTCGTATTCTGTGCCGTCAAAGCAGTAACCGCACTCATGGCATACACGCCATTTGCAAGCATCGTCTTAATATCCGCCTGGATTCCCGCGCCTCCGCTGGAATCACTTCCCGCAATTGTTAATGCTGTCTTCATCTCTCTCTTCCTTTCGCCACGTAAGTCCAGAATTTCTGAAAATCTTTCAGATTTCCCAGATAAATATCCGCAGTCTCCTTTATTTCTTTTTGAACAGCTTCACTGGAACTGTCGTATAGACCCACTGTCTGAAAGCCTGCTGTCTTCGCTGTTCGTATGGCATGTATCACATCTTCAAAGACATAAATTTCTTTCGCTTCTATTCCAAGAAACTTTTCCGCTTCTTTATAAACAACTGGCTTTCTTTTCCCAACTCCTACTTCTGTGCAAGTAAATATTCTCTTAAAATAGTGCAGTATCTCCAACCGTTTAAAAGCATGTTCAATCTGATCCCGTTCACTGGAAGTTGCCACCACCATGGGAATCCCTTTTTCATCCATTGCCTGCAGGAAATCTTTCGCCCCGTCTTTTAGCTGTGCTTCATAGTAATAAAAATCTCTTACCATATCCAGGATGCCCTGTACAATCTGTTCTATACTTTCTTTCAGACCATACCGCCGCATCACATAGGCGGCGCCTTCCTCCAATGTCATAGGAAACAAAACCTCACTCAGATTCGCTTCCGGCTCTATTCCCCGGCTTCTTACATAGCGAATTCCTACATCTTTCCAAATAAACATAGAATCTAAGAGTGTACCGTCCACATCAAAGATAGCTCCTTTTATCATATCTTTCTTATACCTCCACCATCTTCTCTGTGGATTCTCTCAACTGTGCCGCAGCCGCTTCGATATCTTTCTGAGCAAAAATGGCGCTGATAACAGCAATGCCGCATACTCCGCTTCCCGCAAGCTCCATCACATTTTCCTTACTGATTCCGCCAATGGCAATAACCGGAATATGCACCGCCTCACAGATAGCCCGCAAAATCTTATGATCTACTTCCCTGGCGTCTGCCTTAGAATCAGTAGGGAAAACAGCTCCCACACCCAAGTAATCCGCTCCCCGCTTCTCAGCAAGCACCGCCTGTTCCACTGTCTGGGCAGACACGCCAATAATCTTATCCGGTCCGAGCTTTGCCCTTACATCTCCTGCCTCCATATCACTTTGCCCTACATGAACTCCATCTGCATCCACTGCCAGCGCAATCTCCACACTGTCATTAATTACAAAAGGCACCTGATATTTCCTGCATAGTTCTTTTATTTCCCGTGCCTCGTTTAGAAACCGTCCTTCATCCAACTCTTTTTCCCTAAGCTGAACAAATGTGGCTCCGCCCTTCAGCGCTTTTTCCACCTGACTGTACAGAGTCTCCCCTCCAAGCCAGCTTCTGTCTGTCACCGCATATAGTAGTAAATCCTTCTTATCGCACCTCATAATTTGCTCCTTTATCTAATGTATCTTTATCCATATTATAAATCGCATCAATAATCCGATTACGGTATGTGGAATTTCCATCCCCTTCCTGCATCCGGCTAAATCCAATTTCTCCCGCAAGCCCCATGGTGCAGACAGCAGCGGCAGCAGCTTCCAGCATATGATCCGGATTCGCCACAAGAAACGCTGTCATCATGCCGGACAATTGACATCCCGTACCTGTAATCTTCCCCATCTCCGGGCGCCCATTGCGGATAACATAGCACCTTTCACTGTCAGCCACAAGATCAATCGCACCTGTAATAGCAGCAACACTCCCAGATTTTTCCGCAAATCTCTTAGCAAACCGCACTGCATCTTCCAGATTTTCCTCTGTCACAGCATCAGCTACATCCGCATCCACTCCCTTTGTGGTTCCGCTTCCCCGGGCAAGCGTCTTAATCTCAGAGATATTTCCACGGATAACATCAAATTTCACTTCCTTCATTAATTTCAACGCTGTATCCGTCCGCAGTGTACTGGCTCCCGCGCCCACCGGATCCAGCAGAACTCTGTGATTCAGAGCATTCGCTTTCTTTCCGGCCGTAAACATGCTCTCAATACTTCTCTTATTCAACGTCCCGATATTAATATTCAATCCACCACAGATAGCAGTAATCTCAGCCACATCCTCCGGCTCATCCGACATAATCGGGCTTCCGCCACAAGCCAGCAATACATTTGCCACATCATTCACCGTAACATAATTCGTAATATTGTGCACAAGCGGCACGCATTTCCTTACATTTTCAATATATGTGCCTAACATACCTAACTCCTCCTAGTATTTTATCAATAGTCACATTATACTACAAAAAAGACTTATTACCATAAATATTTGTCTCAAAGTACATTCGCTCTTTTCGCTTCCTATTCAGAATTTTTTCTTTTCTCCTGATGCTTTTTTATCGCCACATAAATCCATAACCCGATATGAAGGCATTGTAACCATCCTTTAATCAATAATCTTTTTTATATATAGCTTGCTACCTCTAATAAAACTATATCGAGTTTCTATTTCATAAACTACATTTTCTTCTCCTTGCTCTATAATCACTTCATTACTATAAATAAGTCCTGTTGATGTTTGTGCCATGACAAAAAAATTATATTCTTTATTTTCTATGGGAATTTCAAGTATCTCTCCATTTGCAATAGGATAAAATTCACCGCTGCATCTATTCTCCGTCCCAAATATTTTTTTACATTCTGTTAATGATCCATCAATAACACACCAATATTTAATCCATATTCCTACTCTAGATTTATTCCTTTTGACAATTAACTTTCTCATATTTTCTTGCCTCCTGTCAGACACTCCATTTGCACTTGTCAATACACCCGCTGCAACCGTTACCGCTGCAACGCCTAACATTGCTGGTGCCGCAACACCACATGCTATTACCACTGCACCTGCTCCGCTCCCAGCCCATCCACATCATCGGCATTAACGAACCTTCCAATCACCGGGTCATAGTACCTGCTTCCCAGATAATAGAATCCTGTCGCTTCATCATAGCAGTATCCGCGGTAGCGGAACGGATTCAGCGTACCAATCTTCATACTGGTAGTATCCGTCGTGGACACCGGGACTCCCCAGGTATCATACTGATAGCTTACCACCTGCGTCCCTTCACTGTCAATCAAACCAATTACATCCCCCTGAAGATTGTAGAGGTAGTAATAAGTATTACTTCCCTGTGATATAGAGAACGGATTCCCATCCTGGTCGTAGGTGAATTGTAGCAGCTTACCGTTATCTGCGATCGCCACAATCTGATCGCCATTCCAGAAGTATTCAATCTCCTTTTCGAGTTGTTCACTCTGATAAACCTGGGTTTTTACCCTTTTACCGTCTGCATTATAATCATAGACGATCCTACATGGCGGCAGGGAAACAGATTTCAGCAGCCATCCTCTCTCCCAGGTCATTTTCCAGCCATTACGGTAGGTAACCGGATTCCCCATTCTGTCATAGAGGATCGGACAGAGATGCAATCTGATTCCCACGGTTTTCCAGAAGGAACAGTTTATTGTCTGCATAAGTGGAGATGTCTCCTCCATTTGTCACGACTCTTGCACCGCTGCCCACGGAGTTCTCTGCACCTCCTACAATTCCCATACCTTCTGCAGACTGTGGGTTATAGATGGCATAGACATCTCCTACCTTTACGAACTGGAACTTCTGCGCCTGGTTCGTGCCGGAATAAGTCTGCAATACGATTGCCGGTCTGTTAATGCCGGAATCGTTTGCAATCCTTGTCAGCGCCATTCCCGGCGCGCACAAAGGATGTAGAGAATAGTTACTGGTTCCTGCTTCTTTCTGAAAATAGAAATTTATCCATCATCCGTTTTTTTCTTTAAGTCAGAAAAAGCAAACACCCATACGCAATTTCCTATCTTTATAATTATCCTTCAAACGCTTCTTTTAATAACACACCTGATTCAGAAATTAACATTATATTCGCTTTTTCCAATTTTATTCGTGGTAACTTTATACCATCTTCAAAAATTTCTTTATTCATTTTTTCTATCCGAACATAAGAGCCAAATCCTGTCTTAATCAAATCATACTGATGGATTTCATTCACTTCAACCCATCCTTTTTCTAGTACATAAAGCATATCATTTGCAGAACATATAAAATTATCTCCTGAAATCTTAATTTCGATAATTTCCTTTACATTACTTGTGCATGAATCTATACATCTTCCCAGACTTTTTTCTTGTTTCATTTCATCCCAGCTATATATAACATCATCTTTTTCCACTTGCTCCAATGAAACTATATTTTTTTCTGTCCATGCTTTATTCCCCAGCGCAATATTCAGTACCTCTTTTACATCTGAAATCAATCGTTCAAAATCAAATTGCTTACTGACCTTACGGCGCAAAGTTTCTATTGACTGAATCAAATGCTCCTGATATATCCTATTTCTCCGGTAAGCACTCGCCCTACATATACTTTTATAATTGATATGCAAACGGATATCGGCGCTCTTATCCTTCCTTATAAAAAGCGACCTTTCGCGATACCACGTGTCCGAATCCGGCATACACGTGGATATAATAGCAATTTCTGTAAGCTCTTCTCCATAATTTTTTCTATTTAATGACTGATTCAACAATTCTGTATATTGTCCAAGAAAATCAGAAAGAATACTTGCACCTTTTCCGTACGCTTCAAAACTTAAAAAAAACTTCATTTTTATTACCTGTTCCTTTGTTGCTGCTTATTCCAACAATAAGGATTAAATACAAACCATCTTTATTATTAAACTACATCTACTTCCCAAATAGTATTCTTGGATTATGAAACATTGGGGTCTTTCCCACCTCAATATCTTCATCAATTAAATCAATAGTAATGTAATATTGATTTTTTTTACCTTTCAATTTTTTGTCTTCGTAAAATTCACAACATGCTTTATTGGTTTTTCTAAGCCACGCAAGAAACTGTTCATGAGTAAACTTCTTCGAATTTTTCAATATTTCTTCTTTCCAATATTCCACTTCATCCGGATACCACGAATAATCCCACCATTCATTCCCTAGTTCTTTTCCAACTACAAATTTTTCATATTTCTCGCGTTCTTTTGGATGTTCTTTCCAAAATGTTTCAATCTCAACTCTTTTTTCATCCGAAATCTTTTGTACCCATTCAATTGCCATTATTTCTATCCCCAATTTTAATTTCATAGTAGCTGTAAATACCTGCTCCATTTTAACTTGAACACCTACAAATTCACCTCTTCTTATATTAACACTCGGTCTGTCTACAGTATGATAAAACGGTTCAAATCCTACTATTCTATAATAACCTTTATACATTTTCGTCTTAACCCAATCTCCTACATGTACCTCTTCTCCATCATACCCCAACGCAGATGTCCATTCGTTAATTTTTGCTTTAGAATTCATATTCCATTTTTCCTTTCTACTAAATTTAAGTTTGATCTTTTTAATACTGATTCTAGCTTTGATAACGAATCATCCAATATTATCCCCGTAGACAAGGGTCCAAATCGGATTGGTAAATCTTTTTAATCACCAACAATCATAATAGGATGCTCATACAATGGGACTTTTCCCAAAGAAACGCTTTCTGGGATTACCTTTGTCGATACAAAACACAATTTTTTTCTTCTTCGGCTTTTTTTGTCATCATACAATTTCCCATAATCCATCATTGTCTTATCAAACCACGCTGCAAATTGCTGATAATTAATTTTTTTCGGCAGATTCATCGTTTTTTCCTGCCAAAATTCAATACCCTCTTCATAAATGTTCAATTGATACCATAAATCTCCTAATTGTTCAACTACTTGCCATCTGTCAAATATTTCTTTTTTTTCAGGATTCTCTTTCCAATAATCTTCAATTTGACGTAAAACTTCCTCTGACACTGGTTTTAACCATTCGAGCGCTACTGCATCTGCTCCTAATTTAAATTTCATTTTTGACGTAAAACCTTGTTTTAAATTTGCTAACGTAGAACATTTTTCTCCTTTTTTGGACGTACCAACATCTTCAAACGCATAACTGGCTCCAAACCCTACTACTTGATAATATCCCGCATGATACCCTTTTACCCAATCTCCATTTTTTATTTCAATTTTCATAGTCTTTATTTTCCTCCCTGTTTTTACAAATTTACCGGATTATTATCACAATAAGCATACAGATTATAACCTTCCAGTCACTGGGTCATAGTACCTGCTTCCCAGATAATACAGTCCCGTCTCTGCATCATAGCAGTATCTACGGTAACAGAATGGGTTCAGCGTACCAATCTTTATACTGGTAATATCCGTCGTGGACACCGGGATTCCCCAGGTATCATACTGATAGCTAATCGCAGTCTTGGATTGCCGCGATTTGGTTGTCATTTCAGCAGTATTTTCACTGTTTTTTCTACAGTATCTCTATTCCTTATTTTTATCTTATCAAATCACCCGCTGACAGGATAATATTAAAATGTACTGCTGATTATAAAAACCGCCCTCGCCACCTCCAAACAAAAATCAGTAACGAGAACGGTCACGCGTTTTAAGCTCTCTGTCAAATCCTAATTAAGGAATCATATAATCTCCTTTCTTTATATCCTCTAAATATTCTTCTACCGTCTCCTGTATTTCTTCGTCATCAAATTCTTCTTCAAATTTCATTTCCACATAAAGCTTTTTTCTTTGAAAAACGCCATGTCGATACCATATTTGAGGAAGCCAAAGCTTATTTTTTATTTCAACGAATCTACAAATATACCAAGCAAGATCTTCATCATCTCCTTTATATTCATATATCTGCCCGTCTTTTCGAATAGAAAACCGACAACAATAGGTATAGCCAGGGAGAAACTTTATTCTTTCAGGACTTTCTATAAATTGCTTTTCATAATCATTGTACCAGTACTGTTCTAAAACCAATTCTAAGCCTTCCTCTTCAACTTTTTGCCGAAAAAATCCCATTTTTTGTTGAAAAAGTATCCAACACTGTTCTTCCCATTGTATGATTTCTTGCTGCACATTAAAATCCATCTGCTTTTTTATCATTTCCATCTTTCCCCCATATTCTCCAGCGAGCAACCGGATGTGAACCTTTTCTATTCCAAAATCCTTGTATTTTGCATACCCAGAACCACCGCCTATAACGGCTCCGACTGTTCCTCCAATTGCTGCGCCTGGTTATAGGGATACAAAACAGGATTAGCTTAATGACAACTCTTTCTATGGATGCTCTCGTGTTTCTGCATAATCCTCAACAATTACTGTCGCATAATATTTTGCCTGACGTTCACTCTTTTCTATATCTATATCATAATCTTTGATCCACTGATAGTAATGTGAAAGTTCATGGGTAATTGAATGTAAGATTCCAGCCAACGCATTATCTTTTCCGACTCTCTCCAATGACTCCTGATAATCCCCCACCGAAACTTTTATATATGGCTCTATAGATTTATCATAAGGTCCGAAAAAAAGAGCTGAACCTTTTTCTCCTGTTGACGTAATCACTTGTTTTGATGCTTTAAAGTAAATTGGTACCCGCATCGGGAAATCATATTGTGTTCTGAGCCAGAAAACATATTCTTTACAAGCCCGCCTTACTTCTTTATCCACTGCTTTATCAAAACGTAATCTTATTCCTTTTCTGCAATCAGTATCTAAAAAAGCACTCCAATCTTTACATTCCCATAACCTTCTCAAAACAACTTACTCCCTTTCATATCAATATTTTCTGTGTCCTCTTTTACTTGGGTGGTGCGGTCTAGGCTGGTTTCTCGGCTTTTTTGCTTATCGGCTTCAATAAACTCATTTACAACTTTCCTTGCATACCTGGTTGCCTGTCTCTTTTTACCAACCGGAGTCAGCTCAACAGCATTAATCCATTGAAAATAATAAGTCAACTCACGCCCTATTGTAATCAAAATATTTTTCAAAGCTTCTTCTCTGCCCCATTTACTACAAAATTTTGCATATTTTCCTACTGCCACAAATATACGCGGTTGAATAGTATAATCGTCTTCATTTTTCTGTAATGTGCTGATTACTTTGTTTCCATCCGCATCAATAATTTCTGAAGTCTTCTTTACACAAACCTGAAGTCTTATCGGAAAAAAGTACTCCTTCCGTAAAAATGCAGCAAATGCCTTGCAGACTTTACGTACTTCACTATCTATTTCAGAATCAAATTTTAACTGCATTCCCATCTTTGAGCTTCTTTTTTCAAAATTAATATTTTCTTCCCATCTATAACTTTTCCAAATATCTTTTTTACTTTTTACCACTTTTCCCTTTTCTAAATATTCATCATAATCACTTAATATATAATCCGAATACATTGTGGCCTGTCTTTCTTCCCCCATTTTCGTCAAAGAAATACCATTAACATACTGAAAATAGTGTGTTAATTCATGGGCAATACTTTCCAATATTGCCCACATCGCCTCTTCTTCTCCTCTTTTTTTCTTTAATTCCTGATAATCACCTGCCGCAATTCTTATATGCGGTTCCGTATCATAATCCGCCGGCCAAAGAAAAGTCCCCACAACAAACTCCCCATCTCTTGCTTTAATTCGATAAAGTGCTTTTATATATACATAAACTCTAATAGGAAAAAAGAATTCCTTTCTTAACCATTTTGCAAAATTTTTGCACACTTCTTTTACTTGAATATCTACTTCTGCGTCAAACCGCATCCGTAACCCACTTCTATGACTATCTTTAGTTAAATCGATCCATTCTTTCCAGTTTTCTAAATACCATATATGCACTTTATTCACTCCCTGATAAAAATACTATCTATGTTTTTTCCGTCTTGGACACTGGATCCCCAGGTATCATACTGATAGCTTACTACCAGTGTCCCTTCACTGTCAATCAAACCAATTATAATCTCCCTGGATATTGTAAAGGTAATAGTAAGTAGCATTTCCCAGTGACACGGAGAACAGATTGTCGTTCCAGTAATTATTGGCCTATCATCCTAAGCCTCCATCTTATTCAAATACCTCTGCCACACTTTCACTGTCTCAGACCCCATGGAACCATCCTGCGTTGTCCCTAAAAATCCCTGCATACACAGAATCGATTTCTTTCCGAACCAGCCGTCAGTCTTCGCCCCAAACAGCTTCTGCATTCCCCGGACTGCCTCGGAACCTGCCCGATAGCCATTTATCTTAAATTCCCAGCAGCCTGTATCTGCCGCACGCAGATATTTCTTGTTCTCCAAAGGCTGGTTACTGATTCTTCCGTCCTGTGTTGTATGAAGGAATTGCTGGGTACGTCTTACAGTCGCAGGACCAAAGGAGCCGTCGATCACAAGGGCTCCACCCTTACCCGCATGGGCCTCCTCGTCCGCACCCACCAGGTTTTCCTTATATCTCAGCACACAATCCCAGGGATAATTATAATATCCGCAAATATTAATCTCTCCCTTCTGTCCCCAAAGCTGCTTCTGGTCGCCCGGCTGCCCTCCTGTAACCGTTCCCTTTTCATTCATAGATGCTTGTGCAATCTTTCCATCTCCAAGATACATTGCCGTGTGGTGTACATGATTCAACAGGACATCTCCCCGTTTCATGCCACCTCCTGTGGCAAGATTACAGTTCTTTGTCACGTCTTGAAAGCCTTTCTTTAAAAACACCGTATACATATCTCCTGTATAGGACGCTCCTTCGTTCTTCACCGGAACCCCGGCATTCTGCCAGGAAGTAATCACCAGCGAACTACAGTCATAGTCTCCCTTCTCGCCCCATCGGTAAAGCTGATCATATCCATGAGAAGCGTCATTTGCTATCCTTGTCATAAATGCTGCCGCATTTTCTGTTTTATTCATTCTCTCTCACCTCTTTTCTTTCACAATTTCCGTTCAGATTCATACTTTTATTCTGCAGTACATCCACCGCCCTTTTCAAACTGCCCGGCAGCGGCACACCCATAAGTCCTGCATTTTCTACAATAGACAGGGCTTCATTTGCAATAAACCCAATGCACACCGCATCCCTCAAATAGCCTGTCCCCATCAACAGATCCAGCCGGACTGCTATCAGCACACAGAGCAGCATCATAGATTTTCTGCATAGCCCCTTCCACCCCGCATGGCTCTCCAGCGCACCATTTTCTGACTTCGGACTTTTCTTAAATACCGCCGGAAGAAGAATTCCTCCGGTAACCCAGTCAATTATCATAAATAACACCAGCGTCTGCAGTACCGTATCCCAGCCGCCGAAGCAGGCGGCGATGATACCGCCTACAATACCGTTTATAGCCATAAATATTTGTCTCATATTTCTCACCTTCTTTCTTGCAGATGACCTGCCATTGGCAACTCACCTTACATACTGAAAAACAAAGCGGACAAGTCTGCCTTGAACTCCCTATATTCCTCAATCCTTGAGGGGTGCTGGACATCTTGCAGATGTCCGCTTAGCACCGACCGAAATGAAATGCAGACCTTGCTCCGCTTTGCGGCGCCGATGTGCGGCTGCTACAAGCAGCCTTCCTTTGCACATCGTGCGCATCCTGCGGAGCATTTTGTGATATAGGAAATCCACAGGAATTTCCTATATTAGTATGAAAACAGGAAGCAGCCGGATTGTGGCGGCCACTTCCTGTTTCTAACCAACTTTACTTTTCTGCTAATAACATAAATCTTGGTGGAGCTCCATACCCTGGTTCTCCCTGATAATAGCCAATTCCTTTTCCACAATAAATAATACAGACAACTCCTATTTCCGCCGCCTGTTCCAAAAATAAATGTCCGATATAACTTTCCCCCATATAATAGACATCCGAAGCAGCGCTTAATTCAAAAAGATACTTTATCATCTCTTCCCTTTTTTAGGTGAACCCAATTCCCAAAGAATTCTTTCTTGCTTAGATTTTTTTACAAATTTTTTTATGAGTTCTTTTTCCATATCTTCCATATAAATTTTCCCCTTTCAATGACTACTGTCCATCTTTCGCCATAAAGAAATTCTAATTCTTATCGTTCACTTCATTCAACATTAAAAATTCTGGCGGATTTTTTCCCAGTTCACCTTCATGATAATACCCTATACCATTTCCAAAATATAAAATACATCCCATATCATCATTGCGTGCCTTTTCGATTCCTTCAGCAATATTAATTTCTCCGACAAAATATATTGAAATTAAATATGCGGTCTCCTTCCCTCCTAACTTCAATATTTTTTTCTTTAATTGTTCTATCGAAAGATATTCCAAATGATGCATTTTATCTTCGTCCAAATATTTTTTTAAGCGCATCTTCCAGATTCCATCATCTCTTCTTCTTGGTGTCTTTAATTCCCATTTAATTCTTTCTCTGCATCTTTTCTGATAGTAACTATCAACAATTTCTTCTTCAATATTACTATTCATGCTGCTTTTCTCCTTCACCTTAGACTATAAAACATCTCATTTTTTCACTTTCACACCTCTTTGCTTCTTAAGAATTAATGGTTATAGTAATTCTATAACCATTAATTCTTCATCACTATATAATCCTAGTAATAACGTCTCGGGTAATAATAATGATCATGACTTTCTCCAGGATGAAAATGTGGTTGAGTGTTTTTACTACCTACATGCCGCTCATTCCTTAAAACCTGTTTTTTTGTTTTTCTACTTCTGTTTACTTTCCGCAATTCTCTTTTCGCTGCCTGCTCTGCTTGCTTTCTGGTTTTATACCTTTTACGTTTCCCCGGCGGAAGCTTGCTTCGCTCCTTTACCTTTTTTTCTTCTTGGGGTTGTACTTTTTTCTTCTCTTCTCGACGGTACCTTGACTTTGCTTTAGAGTATGCAATACTCCCACCTACCACGGCAGCACCTATCGCAATCACGACCCAGCCAACCGGCGTTATTGCTCCTAGTCCAGCCATAACTGCACTCCCCAGAGCGCTCATGGAAAATCCAGCTTCTACTGCTAATGTTCCCCCGCCCGCCAGCGCCAATTGCCATACATCGCCCTCTTTGTCAGACCTATTCACCGGATTATCATCACAGTAGGCATACAGATTCTTGTCATGCAGATCTTTCTCCACTCCCAGCACATCCACATCATCAGCATTGACGAACCTTCCAACTACCGGGTCATAGTACCTGCTTCCCAGGTAATAGAATCCTGTCGTTTCGTCATAACAGTATCCACGGTAGCGGAACGGATTCAGCGTACCAATCTTCATACTGGTAGTATCCGTCGTGGACACCGGGACTCCCCAGGTATCATACTGATAGCTTACCACCTGCGTCCCTTCACTGTCAATCAAACCAATTACATCCCCCTGAAGATTGTAGAGGTAGTAATAAGTATTACTTCCCTGTGATATAGAGAACGGATTCCCATCCTGGTCGTAGGTGAATTGTAGCAGCTTACCGTTATCTGCGATCGCCACAATCTGATCGCCATTCCAGAAGTATTCACTCTCCTTTTTGAGTTGTTCACTCTGATAAACCTGGGTTTTTACCCTTTTACCGTCTGCATTATAATCATAGGTGATCCTGTAAGGCGTCAGGGAAACAGATTTCAGCAGCCGTCCTCTCTCCCAGGTCATTTTCCAGCCATTACGATAGGTAACCGGATTCCCCATTCTGTCATAGAGGATCGAATAGCCGTCATATTCTGTCAGCTGATCTTTCCACTGGCTGTTTCCATAGGTATAGGAGATGCTTTTTTTCTCCGTCCCTGATGCTCCCCTTGCATATTCTTCCTTTGACAGGATATTTCCTCCTGCGTCGTAATAGTAGCGGAATGTTTTATTTAACCACAGATTATCTTCCAATGTCAGCCTGCCCAGCGGATCATAACTATAGTACGCCTTATTCACGCCATTTTCCTGGATCCGTGTGATATTTCCCACTGCATCGTAACTATAAGTGAGGGTATTGCTTCCGTTTTTAATGCTCTCCGGCAGGGTCGTCGTCTGCCAGTCTTTCTGTCCCTTCACATAAGTATAACTGGTATAGTAGTTCTTTCCTGCTCCGAGGGCGATTCTTTTTTCCTTTAACCTGGACATCTGGTCATAGAACAGATAACTCCTCCGGTAGTTGTCCACGCGCATTCCGTACATCAGCCCCGGCTTCTCCCCGCCGCTTACATTTCCATAAATATAGCCTGTCGTCTTTGTACTTCCTCCGATCTGGCTCACAATCTTCTCCAACCGGTTTTTATTATCATAGGACAGGCGCAGCTTCTGGGTTTTGCTGGTATCCATTGCCGTCAGGCGTCCGATCAGGTCATACTGATAATTGTAAGTTATATTCTGCACTCGATCCTCATGGCGCAGGAGCTTATCATAAGCATCGTAAGTATTCCAGTCCAGGATGCTCTTTTTCCCGGCGCTGTCCGTCAGCGTGCGGTAAATCAGGCGAAAGTCATTATCGTAGGCGTTCTCGAACGTCTCGCCGGTTGCATAAGTCAGGGTCTTCTGCGGTCCATTATTGGGCAGGTACGTATAACTTTCCAACGCCGTGTCGCCTATTTTTACCTTTGCCTTGTTGCCGAAGTCATCATATTCGTAGGAGCAGACCGTTCCATTGTGGTTGATACTGCTCAGGCGGTCGGAATTATCATAGGTGTAAGTATTGCTGATCCTTTGCCCGTTCACTGCCATGCTCACACTCTTCAGGCGGTCATTGGCAGCCTCATACGTATACTCGGTCTTATTTCCCCTGGCGTCCGTCACACTCGTTAATAGCCTTCCGGCACTGTCATAGGTATTCCGCGTAGTGTATCCCCTGGCGTCTGTCACAGAAGCTACCTGCCTTCCGTCCGCCGTATAAGTCATGGAAGATGCAATCTGCTTCCCACGGTTTTCCAGAAGGAACAGTTTATTGTCTGCATAAGTGGAGATGTCTCCTCCATTTGTCACGACTCTTGCACCGCTGCCCACGGAGTTCTCTGCACCTCCTACAATTCCCATACCTTCTGCAGACTGTGGGTTATAGATGGCATAGACATCTCCTACCTTTACGAACTGGAACTTCTGCGCCTGGTTCGTGCCGGAATAAGTCTGCAATACGATTGCCGGTCTGTTAATGCCGGAATCGTTTGCAATCCTTGTCAGCGCCATTCCCGGCGCGCACAAAGGATGTAGGGAATAGTTACTGGTTCCCTCTTCTTTCTGAAAATAGAAACTCTGCCCTTCACTGCCATTATTGTAATACTGCTGAAGACCCAGTCCTTCCGTCTGATATCCTCCCGGCACGTCCAGGTACTGCCCGCTGTGCCTTGCACGAATCGCAAAGATACTGCCATCCTCCGGTTCATCAGAAATTACGGGCCAATCCGCCGGCTCAAAATACCATTTCTGCCGGTCGTAAGCCTCATTGGCTCCCCAGGTGGTGATTAACGCCCCTGCGCTGGTGGTATTCTCCGCATTGGTGAGAACCCTCTTATCCTTACTGCATTTCGCTGCAATCTGATACTCGCCCCTCCACTGGGAGAGTAGCTTGAACTTCTGGGAATCCCGGTTATTCCTGGTGTAGATCTGTACCTTCACACCATCACCGTCGTTGCCGTTATAAACATCCAGTGCCAGCGAGGTATTGTGCATTGGCAGGAGAACATAATAGCCCGCCTCCATATCCACCACTTTCCATTTCTGATTATTACTCTTGCTGAATGGCTGTAGCTGCACTGCCGTGCCATTGGCTGTGCTGCTATTTGGCACGGTTAGATATTTCCCGGATACCTTTTCCCGGATATAATAGAGTCGTTCCGCCAGTACTGCCCCGCGGCGTTTATCCCCGTAGGCATGGGTGCGAACCGGGTTGCCTTTACTGTCATACTCGAATTGGTAGACCAACTGTTCCGAGCTTGCGGCTCGTTTTAAATTCTGTTTTGTATCGTAACCATACTCAAAAGATGTCCCCGTAATATCAGACATTTTGCTTAAGTTCCCATTTTTGTCATGAGCAAAGCCTGCCTTCTCTGCCGCAGATTTTGCAGAAATCAGATTACCGTCATCATCATAGACATAACTCTCTCCGTCATCTCGCATAAGCTGGATTCCGTCAAAGTAAACATCGTTAGCATTATCCCCATAATAGATATGGAAATGAATAGCGCGGTATTTCTTCGCGGTATCACTAACCTGGTCGTTCGGTGAAATTGACTGATTCACAAACTGCCAGTCGGATATATAGGGGTTGAAAGGAATGCTGCTCCATTTATAGGTTCCGTCCGTGTACTCAAATCCTACCGTAAATCCGAATTCTTTGCCGGGTACGGCTTTCCCTTTTGCCCAGCCGCTAACAGAGAATACATCCGTTTCATCTCCATTTACAAGAATACGTTTCCAGAATCCTTTCCGCTTACCTGGCTGCCCGTAAATGTGGAGGGAATGAGTTCCATACCGGCAGTTTCCGTTCTTTCCTGTGGTTCCCTGTACTCTGCCGTCTGCACAACTGCTGCTGGTAAGCAGTCCGGTGAAAGTTGCCGGATCCATAGAGCCGGAAGAAGCCGCATATTCAAAATCACCATTTTCCATCATGTTAAATGGATTTGCTACATTGCCTTCTTCTAACTGGAAGCAGGTCATATACCCGGTTCCTGCTGCACGGAAGAATCCTCCGATTACCACCAGATACTGATAATTAGTTCCTGCCTTTACCGTAAAGACCGCCTGGTCCCGTCTCCAGCCATTGTCAATGCCTGCGTCCGTTTTCTCTCTGACGCCATCCGACTCCGCAAGCGTCTCCCAACTGCCTGCATTATTTAACGCCCTGACAATCAACCCCAGCTTCCCATCCGAACCTGCCGTTATGGAATCTGCCTTCATGTAAGCAGAGACTGTATAAGTCTTCCCTTCTTCCAGCTGAATCGTCTGAAGAACACCCAGCTCGCCGGAACCCGATTCTGTCCTTACAACCTTGACCGATTTATCGCCCACATATCCCAGCTTATTTCCGGACACCACCTGGATCTGAGAACTGGTTCCTCCGTATAACTGCCAGTTGTTCAATCCATCCTCAAACCGGGTATTCATCAGACGGTTTAAGACCGGCTTCATGGTGGAACCCTGGCTGCTCAGCTTATTGTTTTTCTGCCCTTCCTTAAAATATCCGTAACTTGCCGCATTTCCATCCTGATCGCAAATACAGGTAGGGCGTCCGCTGCTGTCAAACTGATAAGTATAGATGCGGTTATCTAAGGAAGCGTCTCCGGTATTTTCTGCCAGACCTGACAGCATCCCATCCAATCCCGGCTCCTCGAACACGGTCATATTTCCGTCTTTGTAGGTAATATGAATCTCCTGCCCGGTCTTCTGTCCTTTTTTCTCCTTGATATGAGATACACGAACCGTGCCGCAGTCACTCACGAAATCATATTCCATCTCATATTCGTCCGGCGCTTTTACATATTTAAGCACATTCGCGCGGCTTCCCACATCATACCCGTAACGGCTCGTCTTCCCATCCGGGTAAGTAATACTCTTCAGGTTATCATCTTCATAAGTGAAAAGGAACCTTCTTCCCGCCTCATCGAAGAGATACTGAAGCCTGTCGTCCGTGCCATACTGCAGAGAAATCGTCTTGCCCGCCGCATTTGTAATCTTTGTCAGGCAATTCTTTCCACCTATATTGGTATAAGTATAGGTAATTGTATTTCCATTGGGGTCCGTCTCCTTCGACAGATAACCATCCTGCCGGAAGGTCAGAACTGTCTTATCTTTTGTCTCAATCTTTCGGTAACTCTCCGTATCACCGGAGGAAACTTGGGTAATTACAAACCCCAGCCCATCTTCGTCCTTCCATTTATTATTATCCGTCGTATCCTTATAGAAATAGTGACTGGTGCCGTCTTCATCAATGTAACGGTAAGGATAATCCTGAATTCCTGTCCCCAGAAGCTCCTGGTGCGCGCTTAATCTCCATCCCAGCCCCAGGCTCTTGTCTATCTTCCGATTGGAAAGCTTGTAGACATGAGAGAGTCCTGCCGGGAACAGATTCCCAGTAAACTGGGTATCCGGATGGACTAACACCAGATTTCCATTAAAATCATTGACATGGACGGTTCCTGCCCTTCCGACGTTCTGTTCGTGATAGCTGTAGTAGTCCTCGATCCCTACGGAATCCCGATAATAAATCGTTCCCGCCGGGAACATAGAGCTGGTGATTCCGGTTCCGTCTCCCACCGCATACTCGCTTGCTACAAACCGGGCGTCTGCCAAAACGTCTTCGCTCTGCGCCTTCAGTAAAATCCCATAATTGTTTCCTTCATACCACTTACGAATTAATTTCGTCACATGAAACTGCTTTGGAGCAATTACGCTCTGCGCTTCCACATTTTCCATCTTTGCAAAATCCAGCACTTCCGCCTCATATTCCGGCTGTTTGTTCCAGGTTGCTGTACTGCTATGCCACTCTCCTGCCTCACCGGTTTTTATCTCATGTGCCTCCACATAGAAGCTCTGCCCGTTATTAGCAGAAAATCCATACTGCCAGATGCATACATTCGCATCATAGATGACAGCTCCTTCCGGAATTGCCGGGAGCGTATTGAACTTTAACATCGCCCTGCACTTTCCATAACTAGAATTATTTCCTACTACAAAAGACCCCCAGCTTCCCGCTGCACTGCTGGACGGATATTTTTCTCTCACAAAAGTATCCATGATATTGGAAACCGTCCTGGACGTCTCCAAACCCGGGTCGACCGTCACCGGATACTGACGCTCCTCACTTTCCAGCCATTCCCTGTCTAATTTAATAGTAAGCACCGTCTCGTCCTTTTCCCCGGTTTCCAATTGATAGGATGCCTGGCCGCTTTGTCCGCCTGCCCGGTCATACAAGTAAGGCGCTGCCATACGGAAGATTTCCTTCTCCGGATTCTTGCTGTCGCAGAAACGGATACTGCCCTGTCCTTCCTGTTCCACAGTGAGTCCCTTATGGCGGATGCGAAAACGAATCGGAATCGCCGCCGCTTCTTTCTTTTTGAGAATAATGTTCTCCTTTAAACGCTCACCCTCCAGGATATACTGCAGATCCATGCCTTCCCGTACATTTTCATAGATACCTCCGCCTCTTGCGCGTTCTATCTGCATCTGTCTGTGGTTCCATGCTGCGGTATCTTCCTGTGCCGCAAGCGGTGTATCCCCGGAACCTGCCGCGGGCTCCTCAATCGCTTCATCTCCATCACTCGCCAGAGAAGATTCCTGCGTTTCTTCCTCTGCGGAAGGCACTTTTTCTCCGTAAATACGGAAGATGGCAGTTTCTCCGCCTCCGGTTTCTTCCACGCTCCGGAGAGACGCTTCTGCAGCGTTTTTTTCCTCCGGCTCCAAGCCCCAGGAAATCTTGTGTTCTTCTAGCTTTACAGATACCAGCTTCTTGGAATTTCCATGCTTAGCAAATTTCACTTTAAAGTGGGAGGCTTTATTTTGATAGCCTGCTTCTTCCGTATTTTCTTCCTGCAATGTATTGTCGATTTCTTTCCATTCTCCATCCTCTTCAAAATGAACCGGATATGGATAAACCGCAGCAATGCCTCCGTGGTTTTCCGTAAGGAAGTATTTAGTATTGGCATTACGCTTCTCCTTCTGTTCAGTGAGAATCTTCTCCTCTTTTGTTTTATTTATTACATTTGTATTCATTTTTTCTTTCCTTTCTTTTTCATTTTATTTTCTGTATTGGGGATTCCGGCGCCGGTTCTCCCCTCTTCCGGCTCCGGAATATTCTGCGCGCGCACGGCCGGTAGGACTCCCGGGCGTCCGCCCGGCCGCTGTAATAGATTTCGTCCTTGACATGAATGTTTCCACATGATATATTCATTCTATCGAACAGATGTTTATTTGCTGTTCTCCGTAAATCTATGGCTTTATAATAATCGGATATCCGTAATTTGTCAATAGTTTTTTTGCGGACTTTCGTTACCATTCACAGCCGATTTGACATCCAATATAGATTCGTCGTGCTTGCACGTAAGAAGATATATTGGATTCCAAATCTGAACTGTGGAGCAGTCACCCCACCCGCATAAGCAGTTTTAGCTCCGATAGGAGCGGGACTGGAGCATCGAAGATGCGACGAGTGCGCATGCTGGTGGGGTTCTGTGAATGGTAACAAAAAACATTCTTTCTATTATGGTTTTCCGTTTACTTTTACTTCGATTTCGCTTATAATTAGTTACATAAGTGAAACTCTTTCTATAAGAATGTATCTGCATTCCAAATAAAATTGATATGAGGTAGAAGAATATGAAAAAAGCAGCCGTTATAGAAAAATTAATTAAAGAAAAGGGCTATTCTGTCCGGTCTTTTGCCCAGAAATGTGAAATTCCGGAAAGTACTCTTTATACCATTCTGAAAAAGGGCGCAGGACGCGCAAGCGTAAATAATGTTAGCCTGATCTGCAGAAATCTTGGGATTACTGTTGAAGAATTGGAAGAAATGGCAGCAGACGGAACCACTGCAAAACCGGCGGCTCCATCCTATGAAGATGTGGAACACCTGATTGCCCGCAACGGAAAAGATTTTTCCATAGAACAAAAGATGCAGCTGATTAAACTCCTGTCCGAAATTGATAATCCAAAAGAGGTCTGATATTTTGAATCATTATGACATTCAGAAGCGTATTTTAGATGTGTTCGCTGAATGCAGTGTATTTTCTTTTCCTGTTGACTGTACAAGTCTTCTGGAACACTACGGATATACTTTGCATACCTACCAGGAACTTGGGCGAAAAAATAAAGCTCTTTATGAAATGTGTATTTCTTATTCAGAAGAAGCCTTTCGGGACGGGGCACATAGAATTATTGCCTATAATCAGGACAAATCTCCCCTGCGGATCCGATTTTCCCTCGCCCATGAATTGGGGCATCATATTTTAGGGCACAAGAATGAAACCCGGCACAATGAAATTGAGGCAAACTTCTTCGCAGGAAATCTTCTGGCTCCCAGAATGGCTATTTACTATGCCAGATGCCAGAATGCGCGTGACGTATCCTTTATATTTCAAATATCAGAAGAGGCAGCACAAATTGCATACGAAGATTATCTGCGATGGCACGAAGAGCTTCTTCTCCGTGAGCGCCGGATGACGGCTCTTGAACGGGATATGTATTATCATTTTTACAGGGCAGAGCAGGACTGTTTTGTATGGAATGTTAAAACATGTGATTTCTGCGGCGCCACACTTTACAATTCCTATGAGAACCATTGCCGGGGATGTGAACTTCCAAAAGAGCGTCCGCTGCGCTCAGACACGCCTGCATTGTCAGATATTTTATTTTCAGACGATATGGAGCGGTTCCGCCGGATGGAAGCGCGCTGGCTGTCCCCTATATTATAAAAAAGATTGCGCCTTGTGTGCAATCGCCGCGCGCGAGCAGACTGTAACACAGTAATTTCATCTCCGCGAGCTGCGCATCACTGCACGAAGTGCATTTTATATAACAGGGGATTCCGAAGGAATTTCCTGTTATATAAAAAGAGGCTGTCTATTTCCTGACAGCCCCTCTATTTCTATTCATATAGATATTGTTATCCTCTATAGTAATTAATCAGGCATCCTTTCAAGATGATTTCTCTCTCCGCATCCGTCAGATCGCCAAGCTTCAGATTCAACTCCTTCAGCTCATCGCCAACCACATATGCTTTAATGGTCTCCGCTTTCTCTTCGATTGCCTTTCTTACTTCCGGCACGAAAATATAATCGCCATTCTTGAAGCTTAAATGTTCATGGTCTTCTTCTGTAATAAACGGCAGCATACCCCAGTTAATCAAATTAGAACGGTATCTCTTGGTCGCATATTCATTTGCAATATTCGCCCATCCTCCCAAAACTTTCTGACAGGACGCCGCCTGTTCCCTTGCGGAACCGTCGCCTGGTTTTACTGCAAATATCGTGCTTCCTACACCGATATTTCCTTGCCCCACTTCCGGATAAGTTTCCTGAATCTTCGCCATTACCGGCTTCAGCTCTTCCAGTGCATCCAATGGGCATAAACCTGCCTCAATCGCCTTCTGCGCTTTCTGCACCTCTTTTGCCCGGCCTACATATGCAGGATCTTTCCTTGACAGCGCAAATTCCGCAAGCCCCAGTGGATTCGAACGATAAGAAGATGTCTCGCCGGACGGAATCAACTCATCTGTCGTGGTTACCGGGTCATGGATTTCTGAAACAACCTTCACAAGCAAATTCTCCGGAAGTGCTGACATTGCCGGCCAATCCTTGATATTCGGTCCAAACTTAATCTCTACAGACGGATCTGCCACTCCATGGCTGTCAAATACACGGTTTGCATATATATTTTTATCAAAATGGTATTTCTGTCCCTTGTATTCCACATCCATTGCCGTCGCTGGAGTAAGGAATCCTTTATTCGCTGCCGTCGCTGCAATAGAACGTGCATCCATAAGCGCAACAGATGCAATCTGCCCGCTCTGAAGCTTAGAACCTTCACGGTTCGGGAAGTTCCTGGTAGAATGCCGGATGGAAAATGCATTATTAGCAGGCGTATCTCCTGCACCGAAGCAAGGTCCGCAGAACGCTGTCTTCACAATGGTTCCCGCTGCCATCAAATCAGCTACGGCGCCGTTCTTCACAAGCTCCATATACACTGGCGTACTTGCCGGATATACACTGAATGTAAATTCATCAGAACCGATATATTTGCCGCGGATAATGTCCGCTGCCGCGCAAATATTTTCAAATCCGCCTCCGGCACATCCTGCGATGATTCCCTGATCCACATAAAGTCTGCCATCTACAATCTTACTCTGCAGAGAATAGTCAACTGCTCCGTCAAGACTTACCAGCGCTTTCTGCTCCACATCATGAAGCACATCCTTCAGATTTGCATTTACCTCATCAATCGTATATACATTAGATGGATGGAACGGCATTGCAATCATTGGCTTAATCTCACTTAAGTCTACATATACCATGCCGTCATAATATGTAACTTCTCCCGGATTCAGCTCCTTGTAATCTTCCACACGTCCATGAATCTCATAAAATTCCTTTATCTTCTCATCTGTCTTCCAGATAGAAGAAAGACAGGTAGTCTCTGTCGTCATAACATCAATGCCAATACGAAAATCCGCACTCAGCTTGCCTACGCCGGGTCCGACAAATTCCATTACCTTATTATTCACATATCCATTTCCGAAGGTTGCACCGATAATTGCAAGCGCCACATCCTGCGGTCCTACGCCCTTCATCGGCTCGCCGTCCAAATAAATGCCTACAACTCCCGGCATCTTAATATCATAAGTTTTATTCAGAAGCTGCTTCACAAGCTCCGGTCCACCCTCACCCATTGCCATCGTACCAAGGGCTCCATACCGTGTATGGCTGTCCGAACCCAGAATCATCTTGCCGCCTCCCGCAAGCATCTCACGCGCATACTGGTGGATAACCGCCTGATGTGGAGGAACATAGACTCCGCCGTATTTCTTGGCACATGTCAATCCAAACATATGATCGTCCTCATTAATCGTTCCCCCTACCGCACACAAAGAATTATGACAATTCGTCAGTACATACGGCACCGGGAATTTCTCAAGGCCGGAAGCTCTTGCTGTCTGGATAATCCCAACAAAAGTAATATCATGGGACGTCAGTTTATCAAATTTAATCTGCAGGCGTTCCATATTTCCGGATGTATTATGGTCAGCCAAAATACGATATGCCATTGTCTGTTCCGCGGCTTCATCCCTGGAAAACGCCCTGCCAGCCTTACGCTCTGCTTCTTTTACATCTTCTACAATTTCAGTGCCATTCACAAGATAGACACCTTTGTCATACAATTTCACCATTGCTTCTCCTCCTGTCGCCTTCGCTTCTGTTATTTTATAACGCATCCTATAAAAAGTCAATGTAACCTTAGAATTCATACATATCAGTTCAGCCATAAGCCGGATTGTGGGTGAATCATGCTTGCATGAATGAACATACAATCCGGCTTATGAGCGGAGCGCCATTTTATGAGCAAAAATAGCTGCATAGCAGCGGAGAAGCATCGTAGATGCGTTTTGCGAATGGCGCGGGCTGAACTGTTACTATAATAAGTATCAAAACACGCGGGACAGAATGTCCCGCGTGCCGCTACATTGCAAGCTGTTTTTTTATTTCTTCTATTTCTTCTTGCTGCTGTTCATATAGCCGCAGCAGCTTATCGCTGGTGGAATCCTCCAGTTTCCTAATCCGATAATAATCGCTAATCTCTGTTACCTTCTTGTCTAATGCCTCGAGCTCTCTGTGTGTCATCTGGTAATAACACTCCATTTCATCGAAAATCAACTCGTTATTCTCCTCAATTGCACTATGAATCTCCCCACGCAGCTCTGTCTTCAGATTCTCCGAATTCTCTCGCATCTCTCCGCGCAGTTCCTTCTTCAGATTCTCCGAATTCTCTCGCATCTCTCCGCGCAGTTCTTCCGAATTCTCCCGCATCTCCCCGCGTAGTTCTTCCGAATTCTCCCGCATCTCCCCGCGTAGTTCTTCCTTCAAGCTCTCCAAATTCTCTCGCATCTCTTCGCGTAGTTCCTTCTTCAGATTCTCCGAATTCTCCCGCATCTCTTCGCGTAGTTCCTTCTTCAGATTCTCCGAATTCTCTCGCATCTCTTCGCGTAGTTCCTTCTTCAGATTCTCCGAATTCTCTCGCATCTCATCTCGCAGGATATAATTATTCTTTTCAATTGCACTTTCTACAATATCTTTTATGATAAACACATCTTTTTCATCTAACATACTTTCATCACCTCTTTCACTACCTACCTTCTCCGAACGCCACCTCGGGAACTCCCTTCCCTCGGTGTCCGTTGCACTCACATAAATCCCTGTGAAGATGCTCTCGTCTGCAAGCAGACAGCGCATCTTCCCCCGGATTTGCGTTCGTCGCTATGCGCTCATTGTATCATATTTTTCTTTTGGTGGGAACTATTTTGTGCCTGTTTCATGACTTTCATTTCTCTGTCAAATTTGCTGATTTCCCTATTTATCTTTCCGATATGCACTCCCCAGCAGCCGAATACAGTCAGTATCCCCATCATCAAAATATCTCTCTTCATAAGTCCTTTCCTCTCTTTCTGTCTGCCGTTGTTTGCTGATCTCTGCCAGCCGCAAGGCTTGGCTATTTCAGAGCTCAGATGTTACGTGTAAAATATCCCTCTTATATACTAGCCGTCGGGAAGCTGCTTTTTTCCCCTCTCATTCGACAATTTTTTTAATTTTTTCTTTTATCCTGTCCATCCGCCTGTATACCGCCTTTTCTGTAATCCCTAATTTCCTGGCAATTTCGGCTGTATTGTACTGTTGCAGCTTCAGAACCAGGATTTCCCGGCTTACGGAATCTAAGCTCTTTACCACTTCATACAACGCCTCATGATCGATTGCCTCCAGCAGTTCTTTTTCATCATAGATTTCTTCTCTTTGCATTCTCTCTCTTCCCGAATGCATTGCCATGGGCGTCTGCCTTTCCAGAAAACGCCTCTCTTGTTTGAACATTTCCCAATCATATTCTCTTAACTTCTGTATGGTTTCCTCACTTGCCCCCTCTTCTCTGAGAATCTGCTCTTCCTCTTTCTTCCATTGCTTCCATCGTTGTTCTGCCAGCCATTTGTTGTAAGCGATGTCTCTCCTCACTCCCTGTTCCAGTTCAGCCAATTAAGACGCCCATCACCGCACAAAATATATCCGTTCAGCCATAACAGCCCGAATCCTCTGAAAGCCCTGCTGCATTCCCCGACTACATATAAAAAGACGGCGCATCCCACGCCGTCTTTTCTGTACTTTCTTTTCTATTTTTATTTTACTATGACAAACTTGTAATGGCAAGCTCCGTTTCCTTATCAAATATATGAATCATCTTTTTCTTCATAGCCTCCGGGGATTGTGTAAGCGCCTTCAAAGTAGCGCCGGCATCCTCCCCGCGAACTCCCAGCACCACCGTTTTCCCAACATAACCGCCGTCAGTAAACTTCTTTACCTGCTCCACCGGAATCTCAAGTTCCAGAGAGCCTGCCGTAAGATACAATTTGCCGCCGGCAGCCTTACATGCTGCATCCACAAAATTCATCTGCGGCGAACCGACAAAACCAGCCACAAACAGATTACGGGGATAATCACACAGCATTTGCGGCGTATCTGCCTGCTGCAGGACACCGCCATTCATAACCACAACCCTTGTCCCAAGCATCATAGCCTCTACCGGATCATTTGTTACATAAATAACTGTCATTCCCAATCTCTGATGCAGCCTGAAAAGTTCAAAACGCATCTGCCGCCGAAGCTTCGCATCCAAATTTGAGGGTGGCTCCCCTATCAAAAAGACCTTCGGTCCACAGACAATAGCCCGTCCCATAGCAACACGCAGTTTTTGTCCGTCAGAGAGTGCTTTGGGTCTGCGATCCAACAAGGCTTCCAGTTCCAGGATTTTTGCCGCTTCGCGAACCATCCTGTCAATTTCATCTCTGGGTGTCTTCCTTAACTTCAGTCCGAATGCCATATTTTCATATACCGTCATGCGCTGATACAGAGCATAATTCTGAAAAATCATCGCGATATCCCTATCCTTTGGCTCCGTATCATTTACCACCTTGCCCCCAATTCTAAGCTCACCGGAAGAAATATCCTCCAGGCCGGCAATCATACGAAGAGTCGTGGATTTCCCACAGCCTGACGGCCCTACAAATACGATAAATTCTTTCTCTTCAATCTCAAGGTTAAAATCCTTCACCGCTTCAAATCCATTTGGATAAACCTTATTAATATGCCTTAGTGATACACTTGCCATTTCACTCTTCCTCCCGCTGTTCAAGCAGCGCTTTATAGATATCCCTCTTGCCTGCGCCCCGGTCCTTCGCCACCAGCTTCATCGCCTCTTTCCGCCCGATGCCCTGGCTTTCGTAATATTCCATATGCTCTTTGACAGACATATCGTCCCACCTTGCCTGCGCCTCTTCTTTAAGCTCCTGTCTGCTCTTTCCCTCGATCACAAGCACACATTCGCCCTTAGGCTCCTGTGCACGGTAGTAACTGCAAGCTTCTTTTAATGTTGTGGTAAATGCAGTCTCATGTCTCTTGGTAAGCTCCCTGCATACGGTAATCTTCCGTTCCCCCATCGTCTCATACAGTTCCTCCAGCGTCCTTAAAAGCCGATGCGGAGCTTCGTAAATAATCATAGTCCTTGTCTCATCCTTAAGCTCCGTCAATATGCTTTTTCGTTCTTTTTTCTCAGCCGGGAGAAATGCTTCAAATGCAAATCTCCTTGTGGACAACCCGGAAAGGACCAGCGCCGTAATACATGCCGACGCCCCCGGAACCGCCGTAACCGCCACCCCTGCATCATAACACATTTTCACCAGTTCTTCTCCCGGATCAGAAATCCCGGGCATCCCCGCATCGGTAATCAGAGCAATATTCTCACCGGATAAAAGCCGTTCCACCAGCTTACGCCCTTTCTCTATCTTATTATACTCATGATAGCTGGTCATAGGAGTTTTGATTTCAAAATGATTCAAAAGCTTAATGCTGTTGCGGGTATCCTCTGCTGCAATCAAATCTGCTTCCCGCAAAATCCGTATGGCCCGCAGCGTCATATCTTCCAGATTGCCAATAGGCGTCGCGCATAAATACAATGTTCCTGCCATTATAAATTCCTCCCATACATACGAAGCAGCTCCCGCGTGTAACTTCCATCCTTCTCATACACAACCAGCGGCGGCTCCACCGTCATCCGCGGCCTGGCTCCTCTCATTCCCTCTACCAGCACCATATTCGGCTCTTTATCCACATAAGGATATACCAGGCGCATCCGTTTAGGTTCTATTCCATGCCGATTCATACCCGCCAGAATTTCCGCCAGGCGAAAAGGGCGGTGCACCATATAAAACCTGCCCTTTGGCTTCAGAATCTTTGCACTCTCCCGCAGAATGTCCTCCAGCGTACAAAGCACCTCATGCCTTGCAATATATTGCGTATCCATCTCATTTTTCAATCCGTGTTCTTCAATCATATAGGGCGGATTGGAAGTAATAACCTCAAAAGAGGCCGCACCGAAAATTTTAGCCGCCTCTTTAATATCCCCCGTTATAATCTCAATCTTATTTTCCAGTCGATTATGGCAAATGCTCCGCCGCGCCATGTCCGCGCTTTCTTCCTGAATCTCCAACCCGGCATAATAGCTGCCTTCATTCTTCGCCTCCAGTAATATAGGCAGAATCCCTGTCCCGCATCCAAGATCAAGCGCCCGCTCCCTTCTCTTCACCTTTGCAAATGATGACAGCAACACCGCATCCATCCCAAAGCAGAAACGTCCCGGATGCTGAATGATTTCATAACCTTTCACCTGCAGGTCATCCAGCCGCTCGCCTTCCTTTAACCTATTCATCATCTAATCTGGACGCTCCATTCTTTTCCTCCAGCGCTTTAAGCTCCTGGAATTCTTCTTTTGACAGCCGGATATCCTTCTTCTTCCTGCGGGGCTTAAACCGCAGCTCACTCACTTTGTACTCCCGGATTTCCTTCTCGTCATTATCCAGCGTAACAATTACCTTCACAAGCTGGCGCAGGACATTCACTGACTGCACGTCTCCATGAAGTTTCTCCGGTGTCGTCACACTGTCGCCTATAGACGGCAGACGACTGTTCAGCTCTTCATAAGTCTCTTCTTCGTTAGTCAGACAACACATCAATCTTCCGCACACACCCGATATTTTTGTAGGGTTCAGGGACATATTCTGCTCCTTTGCCATCTTAATCGATACCGGGGCAAATTCTGTCAGATACGTATGGCAGCACAGCGGACGCCCGCAGATGCCGATGCCGCCTCTGATTTTTGTCTCATCCCGCACGCCGATCTGGCGCAGCTCAATTCTTGTGCGGAACACGCTTGCCAGATCTTTTACCAGTTCCCGGAAATCAATCCGCCCATCTGCAGTAAAATAAAACAATACCTTATTATTATCAAAAGTATACTCTGCATCAATCAGCTTCATTTCCAGCCCATGCTTACGTATTTTCTCCAGGCAGATTTCAAACGCTTCCTTCTCTTTCGACTTGTTCTTCGCTTCCTTCTTCACATCTTCAGGTGTCGCAATACGGATAACCGGCTTCAACGGCTGCATAATCTTGTCGTCTTCCACCATCTTAGGTCCTGTCACCACAGTTCCATACTCCACGCCCCTGGCAGTCTCTACAATCACATGGTCGCCCGTCCCGATTTTTAACTTCCCCGGTGAAAAAAAATATATCTTGCCCGCGGGACGGAATCTTACTCCTATTACCTCTGTCATATTTCTAATTCTCCTTTATCGTCAGCAGCAAAAGCTCCATTACCAAATCAAAATTAACATTTGCCTTCAGTCTGCTCTTCGCTTTCTCAAGACTTTCTAAAATTTTCTCGATCCCTTCATAAGAGCTCTTCCTTGCCCTTGCCTTAATGCAGGACAGCTGATCTTTAAAAACTACCTTTGTAACATCCTGTGTCGCCTTATAAATAAGTACATCCCGATACCATATCATAATAATATCCAGATAATCGTTAATCTCCAATTTATATGCGCTAATCCGTTTAATCGCCTTCACAACCTCATTCAGATCCATCTCATCGATATATTTCAGAAGCTGCACGGCTTCCTCACGGATTTCATTAAAATGCTCCGAATTTGCCAGCATAATTGCCCGTCCCATATTTCCCTGGGCAAATGCGGTACACATGTCCGCCTTATAATCCGGCACTTTTACAGTCTCCATCAGATACTTCTTAATCAGCGTATCCTTAATATTGCGCAGCTTCAGCATCACACACCTGGAAGTAATGGTAGGAAGCAGCATCTGGGCATTCTCCGTCAGCAGGAAAATCACCGCGTACTCCGGCGGTTCTTCAATCGTTTTAAGGAGGGCGTTCTGTGCCTGGGGCGTCATCAGATCCGCCTCACTGATAATATAAATCTTATAAGGCCCCTGATAGGGCTTAATCATAATATCATTATTGACCTGCGTCCTGACGTCTTCCACACTAATTGTATTCGGCTTTTCGTGGGTTACATGGATAATATCCGGATGGTTGCCACTCTCTGCCTGCTTACAGGAATGACATTCATTGCACGGGTCAGGTCCGCCCTTCTCACACTGAAGCGTCGAAGCGAAAAGATTTGCCAGCATCTTCTTGCCGGAACCCCGCTCGCCATTCAGGATATAAGCATGTGAGACCTTATCTTCACTGACTGCATTCCTTATATAATTAATTATGTCTTTGTGTCCTACCACGTCTTTAAAGCTTCCCATTGTGTATTACCTCGATAATCTCTTCTAAGCATTGTTCTTTGTCATCATTTATAAATCTTCTTGTGATTCCCAGGCGGTGCAGATTTTCTTCTGCAAAATCTTTCTCATCCGCAAGAAATCTTCTGCACATCTCCCCGTACTTGGGCGACCTCTGCATCCGCTCCCTCCCAAGCGCCCGGGACAGCCGTTCTCCGGCTTCCACCTCTATATAAATCGGCGCCAAAGATTCCGCGCCGTAATATTCTCTCATTTTCTCATAGGACTCCAGCGTTCCTATCATCAGATAATCCGCAGTCCGGACATCAATCTGCCCATCATCCACCGTAAAATATTTCCAGACACCGTGCACCGTATGATAGGCGCGCATCTCAATCACTCTGCCTGCCGCCTCAAGCTCTGCCAGACGGCTTTCTTCTACAAAATGATACTCTCTTCCGTTCTCTTCGCCCTCACGGATCGGGCGGGTCGTATAAGGGATTACGGTTCGAAGCTCCGGCAGACGGTGCCTGATCTCCCGAAACAAGGTATCCTTCCCCGCCGAACTTTTTCCCATGATATAATATATTCTACCCATTTTCTAAAACCTCAATGTATCCTTCTTCTCCTTTTAATCCCTCAATGGTAAATCCAAGAGTATGATAAGCAGCACACATATCTGCAATTTCTTCTGTAATCCGTTCGCCCGGGACAATCAACGGAATCCCCGGCGGATAAAGATATGCATACTCCGTGGAAATATATCCCGCCGCTTTCTGCCACGGAACAAACTGCACACCGTGCGCCTTTGCATTTTCCAAAAGCGCTTCCAATTCATAGCTGGTATAGACCATCTCCGCCGCCGGAAGTCTCCCGCATACGCGCTTCCTTATCGGCATATCCTTCCATCTTCCCTCCAAAACCTGAGCGTCAATGGCAAACAAAGCATCTCTCAGCCTGTCAAATCCTTCTTTTGTATCCCCTACTGCCGTCATGGCAAGCACGTAGCTGCCTGCCGCCATCTCCATCTGAAGATGATACTCTTCCAACAATTTCCTGTAAAGCTGCCTGCCGCTAAGTCCCGTATCCCCTGCGGAAATCAGCAATTTAGACGGGTCGTAAGTCTCCCCCTCCGTTTCGATCAGCCGCAGTGCTTTTAGCTCCCTCAGAGATTCCCGCAGCGCTTTCAACCTGTCCACATAAGGGTCAAATACTTCCTCTCTGCGGTTCTCCAGCATATCCATACAAGCATCAATCCCTGCCATCAGTATATAGGATGGACTGCTGGATTGCAACATATCCAGATATTTACGCACTTTTCTGCGGTTCGCATAAGAACCCTGCATATGGAGCAGCGCTGACTGGGTCAGGGCAGGAAGTGTCTTATGGACGCTGTGTATTACCACATCAGCTCCCTTCGCGAGCGCATTTTCCGGGAAATACGGATGAAATCCGAAGTGGGCGCCGTGAGCCTCATCCACAATCAGCGGAATCCCTTTCTCGTGAACTGCCTGTGCAATTCCCCGGACATCCGACAGAACGCCGTCATAGGTAGGGGATACGATAATAACCGCCCGAATCTCTGAATGCTCTTTAAGCGCAGTTTTCACTGCGCTTACGGAAATTCCTGTGTTTAATTCAATATCCTGCCTGAACTCCGGGTACAGATAGTACGGCTTCAAGTCATTCAAATAAATCCCGTGGTACACGGACTTGTGGCAGTTCCTTGCCACAAGCACCGCATCCCCCCTCTGTGTATTTCCAAGAACCGCACTCAATATTCCTGCTGTACTTCCATTGATAAGGAAATGGCTCTCCTGCGCTCCATACACTCTGGCTGCTCTCTCCTGCGCCTCTTTCAGCACATTCGCCGCATGATGCAGATCGTCAAATCCTTCAATCTCTGTAATATCAATGCTGTACGGTAATCCATTGCCCATAAGATTCCGGTTCCTCTTATGTCCCGGCATATGGAATCCGTAATAGTCCGATTCACTGTACTCATTCAGTCTCTGATATAATGTCATACCTTCCGGTCCTTATAATCTCTTCAGTAATTTTTCCCGTTCTTCCTCGAATCCCGGCTTGCCGAGAAGCGCGAACATATTCTTCTTGTAGCTCTCTACACCTGGCTGATTGAACGGATTCACTCCTGAAATATAGCCGCTTACACCACATGCAAATTCAAAGAAGTAGAATAACTCTCCCAGATAAAACTCATTCTGCGCCGGAATATTAATAAGCAGGTTCGGCACATTTCCATCTGTGTGGGCAAGAATCGTTCCGTTCATCGCACTCTTATTTACAAAATCCACATTCTTTCCTGCCAGATAATTCAGGCCGTCCAGATCCACCGGTTCTTCATTAATAATAATCTCCTCTGTGGACTCTTCTACATTCATAACCGTTTCAAACATAATGCGGCTTCCGTCCTGGATGAACTGGCCCATGGAGTGCAGGTCTGTCGTAAGGTCTACCGCCGCCGGGAAGATTCCCTTATTGTCCTTGCCTTCGCTCTCACCGTAGAGCTGTTTCCACCACTCAGATACATAATGGAGACTTGGCTCATAATTGGCAAGAACCTCCACTGCTTTCCCTTTTCTGTGGAGAATATTACGGATAGCAGCATACTGCATTGCATCATTTTCCTCAAACGGCAGGTTCAGCGCCATCTCTCTTCCCGCTGCAGCACCTTCCATCAACTTCTCAATATCTGCCCCGCTCACAGCAATCGGAAGCAGTCCTACCGCTGTCAGTACGGAGAAACGTCCGCCAATATCATCCGGCACCACGAAGGATTCGTATCCTTCTTCTGTCGCCAGATTCTTAAGCGCTCCCCTTGCCTTATCTGTAGTTGCGTAAATCCTCTTCGCAGCTTCTTCCTTACCGTATTTCTTCTCCAGCATTTCCTTAAAAACACGGAATGCGATAGCAGGCTCTGTTGTCGTACCTGATTTGGAAATGATGTTCACAGAGAAATCCCTGTCGCCAATCACATCGATCAGATGCTTTAAATATGTGCTGCTGATACTGTTTCCTGCATAATATATCTCAGGAGTCTTACGCACTTCTTTAGAAACCATGTTGTAGAAATTATGGCGCAAGAATTCGATCGCAGCTCTTGCCCCCAGATAAGAACCACCGATTCCAATTACAACCAGAACCTCTGAATCGCTCTGAATCTTCGCGGCTGCCTTCTGGATACGTGCAAATTCTTCTTTATCATAATCTACCGGGAGATCGATCCATCCCAGGAAATCATTGCCCGCGCCTGACTTGCTGACCAGAACCTCCTTCGCCGCCTCTGCGATTCCTTTCATAGATTCCACTTCATGGTCATGAATAAATGTTGTTGCTTTTGCGTAATCAAATGTTACTTTATTTGCCATCGCAATACCTTCTTTCCCTCTTATGTTTCTATAAATACACTATCCTTATTTTATCAGTTTACCACGCTTTTATCAAGCTAAAAACTCTTCTAATATCTCCCTGATCAGCACTTCCTTCGAAACCTGCTTCTGCTCCTTTTTCTCCTCCCTGGATTTTTTAGACGATGCAGCTGATATTTCCGGTTTCGGAAGCCTCTCCAGATCTTGTCCCGGCTCCGGAATCTCCAGTGGAACTTCCGCCGGAATCTCTTTTTTCGTTGTCCCAGAAGCATCATCCGCCCCCTCTTCCTTTTTCGGCTCCGATTTTTGTAACTTCTGAACGTCTTCCTCTATTCCGGCAGTTCCAAGCTTCTCCACCTTCGCCGCCAGCGCTCTGTCTTCTGCCGCATTCTCCGGCTCTTCCCGCACTGCCAATCCTTTTATTTCCTTCTTTTCTTTCTGCTGGTTCTTTTCATAACGGCGTGCACAGACATTTTCCAGATAATCCACCATATAAGTCTTCACTGCCTCCAGCATATAATTTTCGTCAGACGTCAAATGGAAGAGATAAAGCAGTATTGCAAGAGCCGCTCCGCCGGCCCCCATCTTCAGCACAGCGTCCGACATCCCGTAAACGCTGTATGTAAGGAACGCCGCCGCTGCCCCGGTAATCAGACACAATCCCGCCATCACATTCTCCATCCGTCTCCACCGGTAGAGGCGCAGCCCCAGGATCTTATACTCGTATAAATACTTATCCACAAATACTCCCACATTCTGTACTTTGTCGTTGAGCATACATGCATGTTCATACTTGGCGCGCACCAGCCGGATCAATGGATGTGCGCTTTTGTTCATACTGCCCGCCGCCCGTACAAGCCTCTTTAGTGTAATGCCGGCAATGCACTTGCTCACAATCCCCAGAACCGCGAACACTCCCATAAGTATCAATAGTACATGCCTGTCCAAAATCGCTTTTAACATAGTAAAACCCTCCTTCTTGATTCCGATTATACCTGAATCTCAGAAAGAGGGTAGAAAAACCGTTCGCCAAATTGTGCGGTTCAATCCCCGAAACCTACACTTTGCCGTCGAAAGCCGGGATTGCTGTCGATTCACCGCTTCTTCTGCGGTTTCTTTCATCCTTTAAATCCTTGGCAGCAGATTCTTCACAAGCCTTACGCTGTGGGCGATTGCCTGCCTTTCAAACACCGGATAATCCATAGTAGCACTATTATCTGCTTTGTCGGAAATCGCGCGAATAATGACGTACGAAATTTTATTCAGATAGGCGGCATGAGCTATCCCTGCCCCTTCCATCTCCGTACATTTTGCATGGAACTGCTTCACAAGCCTGTCCTTTACCTCTGCAGATGAGATAAACTGATCACCGCTGACTACCCTTCCCGTAAACGTATGGATATCCGGATTCGCTTCTTGATTCGCCAGCACCGCCAGCTCCACAAGCCGCTGATCTGCCGGGAATGCCAGAGTATCCATTCTCGGCACCTGCCCCAGTGGATCACCAAATAAAGTGGCGTCCATATCGTGATGCAGAGAATCCGTAGAAATCACGATATCCCCAATATCAATCTGCGCATCCAGAGAACCCGCGATTCCCGTATTAATCAATATCTCCACGCCGAACCTGTCCACCAAAAGCTGGGCGCAGATTGCGGCATTCACCTTGCCTACGCCGCTTCTTACCACCACCACATCTCTTCCGCACAGCACACCTTTGCAAAAATCCATAGACGCTGCTTTCACAACCTCCTGAACATCCATCTCTTCCTTTAAAACTGCAACTTCTTCCTCCATTGCTCCAATAATGCCAATTATCATCTTCCACATCCTCCATCGTCTGAACTGATATCTATTGTATCAGCTTCTTCTTTTGAAAGCTAGCTTTTTCCTCCGTCATCTGTTATAATCCTCCTGAACAGTTACAATTCACAGCACCCCACCAGCATGCGCACTCGTCGCATCTTCGATACTCCAGTCCCGCTCCTAAAGGAGCTAAGACTGCTTATGTGGGTTGGGTGACTGCCCCACAGTCCTGATTTGGAATCCAATATACCTTCTTACGTGCAAGCACGACGAATCCATATTGGATTCCAAATCGACTGTGAATAGTAACCCTGAACATCTTATAAAAAATCAAGGAGGCTTATCATATGGTATACAAACCCCAGGGCGTCTGTTCTCAGTTAATCAATGTAGAACTGGACGGCGATGTTATAAAATCAGTGGAATTTGTCGGCGGATGTGCCGGAAATACAATGGGAATCTCCCAGCTTGTAAAAGGCATGAAGGTAGACGACGCAATTCAGCGCATGGAAGGAATCACCTGTGGCATCAAGCCCACTTCCTGCCCGGATCAACTGGCAAAAGCGCTGAAGCTCGCCAAAGAACAGGCTTAACCTGCCAAAATGGAGAAAGGGAAGGTCTGAAGTTGCCTACGCTTCAGCCTTCCCTTGTTTGAATTCACATTTTAGCCATGTTCAGCGAACTGCCGCAGCCACTGCACTGTGGGTGTCACCCATTGTGGTTGTGGATGCTTGACGGCTTCTCAATGTAAGGAATCATTCCTTCGCTCCGCAGTGCAGTGGCTGCGGCAGTTCCACCCTCCGTGAATTAATTCTCCACTCTCTCCGTGCTTACGGTTCTTCGATAAAGATTCCGTTGGTATATGAGCTGCTCATGTCGTTGCCTGCCGAATGGGTACATCTTACTCGGTAATAATATCCCCCTTCCACAGTCATCACCTTGCTGGAGTTGACAGTACTGGTATCCTCATTCTCCTTGTGCCAACCATCCACGCATTCCCATGGGGCACCTTCCTTTTTGCATCGTTCTACCAGCACACTCACCTGGATGGATTCTACGTTGTGATTTGCAATGGTTGTTCCACCTGCATATAATTTTCCAGGACCGAGGCGTGCTACTTTAGAATATCCTGCCTGAAGGTCTACTCCTCTGGTCATAAGCGTCGCGTGGCCAATTGACTCTTCGTCATGGGTAAGGTAAGAACCGTCCGCCAGCGGCTGGCCACTTCCCGCATAGCTTAGGGTTCCCATCCCTACTACCAGACTCATCGTCAATACTACGGCGCTAATCACAGACACCAACTTCTTCCTCATCTTCGTACCTCCACACTTGTTTTGTTATGCTTTTCTTTTTCCTTTACATATATTAAGACACACAAGTCGGCAGAATCTGACGCAAATTTTACAAAAAATGTAAATTTTTTAAAATTAATTCCAAATCTTCCTTCTCCGTAAGCCCCATAAGGGTATAATGTACATCCCGGTAATCGAACTGAGCCACATAGCTAGTGTTTCCCGAGTCAGCTATACGATAAGCTTCCACCATAGCCGTCGTCTTCTCCAGGGGATACTCATATTCCTCCAGCAGTACGTCTTCCACATCCAGGCCCCAGGAATTATCCAGATACAGGGCATCCGCAATGTAAGTGACTATCTGACCGTCCAAATCATAAACAAATTGGGCAAGCGGGATATCCGAATCCATCTCCACCCGGTCAAAGACCATCTTTTGGGGTTTTACCATTATTTTCACTGGGTCAAAACCATATTCATCCTTAACCTGTTGATACGCCGCCTCCTCTTTTTCTTCTCCACCATTTGCTACATAATCATTATCCGAATCTACTTGCGTCATTTCCCTGCCGCCAACCGTCTGCTTCATCTTTTCTATAAACCTCTCCGGTCCGCCGACGCTGGTGATTCCAATGGCAAAGACCGCAATAACTGCCGCCGCCAGCACCGCCACACGCTTCCACACAATTTTGCCCTTGCGTACGGGTGCCTTCTTCACATCTTCTGCCGTTATGCCGATTTCCCCGGCAATTTCCACATCCGGCTCTGCCCCGGCTTTCTTCTTCTGAAGCTCCCGTCCAAGGCGCAGCGCCTCCCGGTCTTCCTCCGACAATTTGGACAGAAGTTCTTCTCTCTGATATGCCTCGATCCGCTCCTTCACCTTATCCCTCAATTCGGCGCTGGCTTTCATCTTCGAGATCTCTTCATCTGCCCGGATGGCTTCCTCGATTCGGGCGGCATCTTTTTCCATTTCCTCTTTCATTTTTTCTTTGAAGCCGTCTAATTCTTCTTTCATTCTGTTTCCCCTTTAAATTAATCTTAACTTTTTACTTTTCCTTGACCCGCGCCCCGCTTGCGTTTACAATTACATTTATAATGATAAAAGCGGAGGCGCATTATGAAACGTATCATCTTAACCGGCGGCGGTACGGCAGGTCATGTTACACCTAACATTGCATTATTGCCGCGTCTAAAAGAATTACAATATGATATCCACTACATCGGTTCTTATAACGGCATTGAGAAGGAGCTGATTGAACCATTCGGAATTCCTTACCACGGGATTTCCTCCGGCAAGCTTCGCCGTTATTTCAGTCTTCAGAACTTTACTGACCCGTTTCGCGTTATCAAAGGATTCAGCGAAGCGAAAAAGTTGATTAAACTCTTAGAACCTGATGTTATTTTCTCAAAAGGCGGATTCGTATCCGTTCCGGTTGTCATAGCCGGAAAGAAATGCAAGGTTCCGGCTATTATTCATGAGTCCGATATGACGCCGGGGCTTGCGAATAAATTATCCATACCTTCCGCAGCCAAAGTGTGCTGCAATTTTCCTGAGACGGTAAAACTTCTTCCGGCTGACAAAGCGGTTCTGACCGGTTCCCCAATCCGCCAGGAACTGTTGTCCGGCAGCAAATCCAAAGCTATTGAATTTACCGGACTTACCTCTGACAAACCGGTCATCCTGATTATCGGCGGAAGTCTGGGCGCCGCTGCAGTTAATCAGGCCGTCAGAAATGTCCTTCCGGAGCTTTTAAAGGACTTTCAGGTTATTCATCTCTGCGGCAAAAATAAACTGGACACTTCTCTGCAGGGAGTAAAGGGCTATGTGCAATATGAGTACATCAAGGACGAACTGAAGGATCTGTTCGTTCTAACCGATATTGTCATTTCCCGTGCCGGAGCTAACGCCATCTGCGAGCTTCTGGCGCTGCACAAGCCGAACCTTCTGATTCCGCTGTCTGCCAGCGCAAGCCGCGGCGATCAGATTCTGAATGCCCGCTCTTTCGAGCGCCAGGGATTCAGCATGGTTCTCGAAGAGGAAGAACTGACAGACGAATCCCTTCTGTCAGCCGTACATCAGCTATATGACAACCGTGCACAGTATAAAAAGGCAATGACCGTCTCCGGTCAGCAGGATTCTATCGATACCATTATTGAATTAATTGAATCCGCTGTCAATTCTTAGCGTAAAAGCAGGTGTCCGTTCGACACCTGCTTCTTTATGCTTTGTTTATACAGTCGAATTCTTCTCTGTAATTTTCTTTTATCCAGTTCTTTGCTCTGTATAACATACTCTGCAAGCCCTCGTAACTAATACCCATACTCTCCGCCACTTCCCGCTGTGGCTTCTCCATACAATACACCAGCGTTACCGCGTCAAACCATTTCTCATTCTTTCTTGCAAGTGCGCTCAAAATCGTATCCGTGGTCTCCAGCACCTCTGTTGTCCAAAGTTTCTCGAAGAATGCTTTCTCAGGACTGTCGCCATATCCCAAGAGCGTCTCTCCTTCTGTATTCACATCCAGAAGAACTTCTTTTCTGTGGTCTCTCACGTAGTTATATGCAAGATTTCTTGCAGTTGTTAAAAGCCATCCTTTGACATTCTCTACCTCTCCACAACCGGCATAAATGTAATATCTGCGAAAAACTTCTTGCGCAATATCTTCTGCTGTATGCTGATTACGGGTATAAAGTGCCGCGGCCTGAACTACTATATTCTGATACAATTCAAATACTGTATTGAATTCTGTTTCCACATTACTTTACCTTCATCTTCTGTATATTTCCAAACACTACACTTCTTTTAACTTTGCAAGAATATCTTCTCTGTCGGCATCTGTCAGTTCACCCATCTTCCAGCCAAGCCCTACCTGGTCTTCCTTATATCTTGGGATCAGATGCATATGGAAATGAAATACGGTCTGCCCGGCTGCCTCTCCGTTATTCTGTACCAGGTTGTAGCCATCGCATCCCAGCGCCTTCGTCATCTTAGCGACAACATTCTTAGCAACAATCAAAACCTTAGACGCTGCTTCATCCGGCAATTCATACAAATTCGCATAATGCTCCTTTGGCAAAATCAGTGCATGTCCCTTTGATGCCGGTGACAGATCCAGAATCACCCGGAAATCATCATCCTCATATACCGTCGTTGAGGGAATCTCACCATTTGCAATTTTACAGAAAATACAATTTTCATCTCTCATTTTCTCATCCTTCTTTCTTGAATCTTAGACTTACATTTTCTCATTGAATATTAAAACCGTGCGTGATAAACTGTTACTCCAGAAAGGTGGTAATATCACATGTTGACAAAAACAGATTACGACAAATTGTTACATTTAATGGAAGAAAATCCAGAAAACAAGGCCCTGCTGCAGAGGCTTTTAGACTCACAGGCAGAAACCCTGCGGATCATCAGCCACGAAATCCGCAATCCATTAACACTTGTATACAGCACCATCCAGTTGATTGAACATCAGCACCCGGAAGTAACCGGATACCGGCACTGGGACTCCCTGAAAAAAGATACCGAATACATGCAGCAGCTTCTTGACGAGCTGTCCTCTTTTCATAATGGAAGTAAACTGACTGTATCTTCCTTCTCCCTCTCTGCTCTGCTAAAGCAGATCGCCGTCTCCTACGCTGCGTCTCTTGCAGACACCGATATTGAATTCACCTCTTACATAGCACCGGATCTTCCTTCCATAGAAGGTGACTCCGTAAAATTGAAAGAAGTAATCCTGAATCTTCTCCGCAATGCCGCAGACGCTGTTGACAACCGGTCCACTGACAAAAGAGTCCATCTCTTTGCAGCCTGTGACATATCCTCCGGTCAGATTCTCCTTAAAATCCAGGACTCCGGCTGCGGTATTCCCAAAGAGCATCTTTCCGATATCTTCACCCCGTTTGTCACTTATAAGCAAGGCGGCACAGGCCTTGGACTGGCAATTACAGACCGTATCGTCACAGCGCATCACGGCAAGATCTCTGTAGAATCTATGCCAGACGCCGGAACAACATTTACCATAATTCTCCCTCAGCATCAGGTACGAAAAACACCTCCGCTGAAGAATATAGATGAATTATAGCATAACCCCTTTGCTTTTATCAATAGAACTCTTCTTCATCAATATAGATTCCGTCAAAGTCTCCCCACCGGGGCTTCCTATGCTTTTGAAGAAATCTTCTTACCGGAGTCCACAGATTGTCTGTCTCCCGCATAATATTATTCCCCATTTCCTGACAGGCAATCCAGTCATGCTCCGCATCCTCACAGGTGGAATTTTGAAATAATACGTCCATATTCTTCCGCCGGTATTCTTCCGTCGGCTTCCGGACTGTTTCTTCCTGCTTTATTTTATCCAGAATCTTCCCCAGGCTGTAATTCTCTTCCATCGTTTCTTTATGAAGAAGAAAGGACAATTTCACGCTGTCCACATCCTGATAATCCGTATGCTGAACAAAAAATTCCGTCAGTTCATGGAAAGATTCCCGGACATCTTTCTCATGAAAAGGACAATAACAGAAAATATACTCTTCATTTTCCTTAAACACATAAGCCGGATCCAATAACAGACAATTTGCATTTAAAAGATATTTGTCTATCTCCTCCATAACTTTCAATATTGTTTCTAGCAACTCTTTCATTTCTTTCGATACTATTCCTTTTCTATCATATAGATTTTCCAAAGACTGCATTCCACTAATATCATATTCACAGACACTCATTTCATCCAATCCCCAGGTTTTCAGAGGCAGCAATCCTTCTATATGATTTTCTCTCAGCATCCGTATCTGATAGTCTTCCGAATAGACGCCTGCTTTTTTTAATAGTAAATGCGTCTTATTTAATTCTCTTTTATACTCTGTTTGAATCTTCACTATATTATTTTCTTTCATCTTCGCAGCTCCTATCTTTCTATAATTCCTTTTACCCTTCGAACATCCCGGATATATTTCTCCGGCTCTGTAACCCTGGCCGACTGACGGACGGATACTTTCATTTTGCCTTTTCTTGCTGTCGCGGCAACTGCGATCTCATCCTCTTCGACCGAAATCTGTGCCCGTGCGCCTGCAAAAAGTATGCACTTCCCGTCTATGCGTTCCTGAAAAGCGGCGTTTAACGCCTCTTCTTCTATCCCGTCTTTTTCTCTCGCCTTTACACTCCCCACAACTGCCGTCTCATAAGCACAACTGCTGATAATATTTTTATCATGGTAATAAAAAATACCTGTAACGCTAAGAAAAAATACCAGAAAAATTACCGGCATAATATAAGCCATCTCTATCGTCATACTTCCTTTTACACACATCATACACACCTCGCCGCCAATGAAACTACGTACCCTGCTGTCAGGAAAGGAACCATCGGAAGCACTGATTTTCTTGACCACTTCTTTTTCACCAGACATACCATGGCCGCGGCGGCCAGGAACATCCAGGCTGCCGCCAGCGCTTCTAACAAACTCCAAATTCCCAAAAAGCTCCCCATAATGCAGACAATCCACCCATCTCCATAACCGATTGCCTCTTTGGTAACTTTACTGATAATCAGGAAAACTATCCCTATCCCGGCACCTGAAAGATACAAATACCAACATTCCCTGCCGCGGCAGATAAAACTTACAATCCCCAGTAAGCTTCCCACCCACAGGAAAGAAACGGATATTTCCCGCCTTTTTATATCCTGCCAACTGCAGATAGCAAGAAAGCACAGACAAATCCCCTTGCTTATTTTCTCTATTTCCCACATTTTGAACACGCTCCCTTTCCTACCGCCTCTGACAGAGGAATTGCATAAACCGTCCGCTTTAATCCGCTGCACGCGAGCGTACTGTGATAACGATCCCCGTAATCCGTAATGTAAACACTTGCCGGGATCCTGCCGCCCATACATTTCTCACAGGCATGATATTTTCCCTGGCTCTCATTTCTTAAATTCTCCACACTCTCAGCCGCTACTCCGCGAATGGAAAGATCCAGATAGGTACAATGATAATTTCTGTGATATACCACACCGTTCTCCGTAACATAGACTGTTTCGTCATTCTCTCCGCCAAATGCGTTTCTTTCATATCCGGACCAGCCTTTGAAACGCATGTTTTCTTCCATGGGAACCGATACGCCAACTACCAGCGGAACAGGAAGCTCCACCCGGTAAGAAACTTTTATTTCCAATATGGACGTTTTTAGAGACATCCTTGACCCTTCACAGTGAATCCCACTACTCCCTCCCACCACAATACTTCTTTCCAGTCTTTCTCTTCCCACTGCTTCTACAATATCCTGTTCCAACTGCCCCGGCGTAACCACCGAAATCAAATAAGCTTTCTCTGCCGACGCTTTTCCGGCATAATGCATTCCGCTCCTTATACTTGTCCGAACCGCCATCACCTCAAACATATAGAAAAACGTCAATATAGCAAAAAAGAAAACCGGAACCGCCAGTGACGCTTCTACCGTAATGCTGGCGCAAAGCTTCCCATTCCACCGGCTTTTCCTTTTTTCATGGAAAGAAGTGCATGGAGATGTCCTTTGGGCGTTAAGAGGATTTTGGGTTAATGTGATACTATTCGTTGGTATTTGCTTTGTGAGGATCATGCGATAACTCCTTTCGTCATATTTTATTTCCATTAGAGAAACCCCATAAGGACATCTCCATGCACTTCTTATTTATATCCATAATAAGTTCGGAACTGATAAGAAATCCCTCTTCTCAGACTACAAGTGCTCTCCAGTTCCATTTTGCATACACAACAGTCTGCCCGGAACCAGGTAAGCCCTTTTTCTCTCCGAAGGCATAACTCTGTCATATCCAGCGCCCGCATAGTCATCTTCTCCTTCTCCTTTAGAAACAGAAGAATCCGAAGATACTCCTTGTAGGATAAACCATCTGCCATATCCTCACCTTCTCCTGTATCCTCTTCCGTCCCCAAAGTAAGCAGAGCGGTCAAACGAAGCTGCCAGTTTTCCTCTGTCTTTACAAGTGCCACCCTGCTGCCGCCCAGGAGAGAGCGAAGATCCATGATACTTTCTCCAAAAGCCCATGCCAGCAGAAGAACCTGCGTCACTGCCCCTGTGAGCATAGGGAGCGCTGCCGCCGTACACAATGTCAATGCAAGCGACTCTGCCTGCGCACGCATTCCGGCGCTTCCCAAAATACACCCATAGTTGGGGGCGAAGCGAAGGAGAAGCAGCTTTTTTGCCACCGCTTCCAGATTCTCCCTATCGCTTCCCTTTCCTTCCAGAATATATTCCATCTCATAATCCAGAGCTTTATCTTCCTCTGCAATCGAATCCTCCGCCGTCTCGGTTTCTTCCACTGCCACAGAAAAATGCTCCAGAAGATATTCTCCGAACAAAAGCTTCGACTGTGTTCCTTCTTCGGCCACATCTTCAAAACTGCCATACCCCTGCTGCCGTTCCCTCTCTGATACCATTTCACTCAGAGAAAACTGTTTAGAAGAAACCGCTTTTCCACGGGGCATAACAATATCCAGAAGTGAACGGTTCCTTAACAGTTCCATGTTTGGCAGAGGATTGTTTTCAGTGGGAAGCGCGCCTTCATTTTCCAGAAGTCCCTGCTCCAGCTCTTCTCTTGCATCGTATTCTTCTCCCTGATACTCCCGCGCATGTTCTTCCTGTTCTTCCCAGACAGACGGCAGGCCTGCATACCTGTCCAGAAAATCCAGACCATATCTGTGCTGTACATACCGGACTGCCTGTTCATAGAACTCCTGTCCGGATTGATCTGTCAAGAGCCGAATCCGCGAAATCTTCTGCTCCATACCGGATGCTCCATAGAATTCAAGCCGCTCTTTGATCTTGTTTTCTTCATATTCTCCCGTCTCGTATCCCGCATCAAATGCAAAAATATCGAATTCTTCCAACAGTTCTTTTCTATACTCTGCAAACACAGATTCCACCGCGCGGTTCATATCCGCACGCCTGTAATTTTTCGCCATCTGGATGGAAGCTGCCTCCATAATCGACGCTGAGAAAGATATCAGCAACAAAAATATCAAACTTAAAAATGCTGTTACTTCCCCCTTCCGCATTTCTAAATTCCTGCACTTTCGCTGGTAATCTTCTGAAAAATGGTCTCCACCAGACTGGTTAATTGTGACTTAAAGATAATCACCAATCCAATCAACACAACCAAAATCAAAATAACCTCTACCACTCCAATTCCACTCTCATCCCGCAGACTCATCTCCAACCGTTCTTTTACTGTAAAAAATGCATGTTTCAGTCTCCACATAATCTTTCCTCCTTCGTTGAAATTTTTATATTTGTATAGATAAAAATGCCGGAACAATCACTATAACCAGAACAATCCCCAACATAAAAAACATAGGCAGCAAAAGTTTCGTACTTGCCTCTTCTCCCACTCTTTTTGCCAACGCTTTTCTTTCTTCAAACGCGTGAACCGCCTCCATCTGCAGCATCTCAGACAATCCCTTGGTTCCTTTCCTGAGATTCTGCGACAGCAGCGCCCCCAGCTTCAGATAAGCAGGAGTCTCACATCGCTTCCCGAACTGCTCATAACATTCCGCTTCCGTCATACCGCTTCTCATCTGCCGGCACGCTACAAGCATCTCTTCATAAGCAAAACGCTCTCCGGTTTTCGCTTTCTTTTTTTCATAATCATCCGTTATCTTCTTCCAGGCATTTTTAATCGTCATACCAGCTCCAAGCAACAGACACAGTTTATTTATAATTTCCGGATAATCCCGCATTAGCTGTATCCTGCGCTTTTTTACTTGTTTTTTCTCTTCCTGGCGAATCAGACAGCCTGTCAATCCCGCCGCAAATATTCCCAGCAGCAATACGCCGAACCACCTGAAATCTATCGGGCGGCGGTATGTAATTTTTTCACCTTCCACTTTCTTTGGCAATTCAATCGTTTCTTTAGACGAATTATTGTTTTCTTCATTTTGTATTTCCTCCAATATCTTTTCTACTTTTTCTTCTTCTTCGCTTAAGCGGGGCGGAAAAACTTTTACTGCCCTTTCATAAAGAGCTTCCTTCGTCTCGTCTTCCGTATACCTGAGAAACGCCTTAAGCTGCACCAGAATTCCATCCCGCTTTATATCCGGATTTTCCGATACTTCTTCTGCTATTTTTTTCTCCTGCAGTTTCCCCTGCATATTCATTACATCGTACCGGTCCAATTCCCACACAATTTCCACAGGCTCATCCGGAATCTCCGTTATCAGCTCAAGGTCAGAACGAACTTCATCCAGACTCTTATTCTCTCCCAGGATCAACAGATCCAGCCTTCGAATATTTTGTTCAAATACCTTCTTGATTTCCTCACTTGTATACTGTCTCTCGCCAACGGTAATCTCCAATGGTTCTTCCATCTTCTCGCCGCCGACGGTGACTTCCCTTTCTTCTGTCTTGCTTCCCTGCCCATAAGTATTACGCCTTATAACCTCTGCTTCCTTTCTGCTCTCCCGGACATCCATATATAAAAGCGACAGCGACAGAAAGACCGTTCCACATAACACCAGTATCATACTTCGATATTTATAATTTTTCGTCCCAGCAAATATGCCGCGATATATACGCCCAAACATCCGCTCATCACCCCAATTCCCACACTGCTGCCGTACAGAACATCCATAAATTCTGGAAAACTGACTTTCATATAAGCAATCACCCCGAAAGGAACTGCCGACATAACCTTAAATTCATACTTTTTCGCTGCAAGAATCGTCTCTATCTCTTCCGCCACCGCCAGCTTATCCTCAATCTGCCGGATTGCATTCTTTATAATTCCTGTCATATTGCCGCCGCTCCTTTTTGCCGCTGCAAAAACCGCCGCAAAATTATATACATCCTCCTGCCCGGTACGCTCTGCCCACTCTTCTATAATCTGTTCTATGGGAATATGCAGATGTATCTGCCGGATCATATAGGTAAATTCCCTCTGAATCGGTTCTGTATCACGATACAAAACCGACAGCTCTTTTTTCGTTTCCTTCATTGCATTTTCCACCGAATAGCCCGCACCAAGAGATGCGGATAAAGCCCGAATACTTTCCTGGAACTGCTTTTGAAATTCCACTCTTTTCTTCTCCATGCATTCCTGTTCCCACTGAAGAAAATACCCGAATCCTATTGGCAGAAGCGCCGGAACTGCCCAGAAAGAATCATAATATAAAAAAGCAATCAGCCCCATAAGTGCCATACACCGCACTGCCGTCAGCAGATATTCCCGCTTCTTAATATCCTGCCGAAAATAATTTGGCTTTATGAATAAGGTCATGAATCTGCTTCCATTCACCGGTTATCCTCTCCTTTTTCTCCGGATTTTCCCTGAATTCATACAGCACCTGCGTCTCAATCTTTTTGTTCCGGTATCCCAGAACTTCCACCACCTGCAGCACCTTTCTGCTCTTATCCCGAAGTCTGCCGATATGTATCACAATGTCTATCGCCGATGCAATCTGCCGCTGAATGGCTGCCAGTGGTATCTCCATTCCCATCAGCACCATGGTTTCCAGCCTGCGCAGCATATCCTCCGGGCTGTCCGAATGCCCGGTACTTAAGCTTCCCTTGTGTCCGGTAGACAGTGCCTTTATATGGACTCCCTATGTTCCCATCATGCAGAAATACAATAGCTTTACTTAATATACACTGTATATAACGTTATTATCTTGCCATTCCACAGTTGCAAAAAGAAAAGAGCGCCTTTCACAGCCCTCTTTCATATCGACTTTCTCATTCATTTGTCATACTCAACAGTTTTGCAACCAATGTCTCTAAACTTTTTCCCAAAAATGGGACAAAATCTGGTATTGCACCAAATGCCATCCCAATTATTATCATTCGACCACATTCTCTTGCAGATTCCAATGCAAATCCATAACTCAAAACACCTGTCAGAATAAATATAATTGATAAAAAGTAAAGCAAAATATTTCCCAATATCATCGGAATTTTTAATAACCAGTGAATCAATGTCATTACTGCAAGAATTAAATATAAAAACACTTTTATTATGTACTTAACCAACATTTTTAATCCCTCCCTTTTTTATCTTTCCGGACAGCAAGAATCTTGCCATCCGGACTTCCATTTTTTTGCTATCCGGACTTCCACTTTTTTGCTATCCGGGCTGCAAAATTCTTGCTATCCAATACAGTTCATTATCCTTTCGTGTATATCATTTCCGTCAAAATCATCTCTTCTGCATCATGACAAAGGGTATTCATCCTCCTTGTCCATTCCATGTTGTCTTGCCTTTTTAATTCCTCTGTAATTCCTTCTTTCTCCATCATCTGTTTTACTAATTGTTCTTCTCTATCCCTTGCTTCTGCATCAATCTGATTCAAATGCTCGACAAGTTTTCCTTGTAACAACAATATTTGATATTTTGCCTTTCTGTGTTCCTGTAAATAGCTTTTACGAAGCATCCCATATTTCCCATAAGTTGGTTCGATATCTGTAAGTGCCAATTCTGGCAAATAATAATCACCACATAACATATAAGTAAGTCCATTTTTCTCATCATAAATTTCGTTCTGCATAAAATATTCTCCTTTTCTTCCTATAATTGGTCGTACATCTTCAACAGTGTTCCCTTTTTCATTTGACTATATTTCACCTGTAATTCTTCATATTTTTTCTGAAGACTTTCATATTCGTTTTTCGGAACACTATCGGATAATTTCTGTTCTAAACTCTTAATCCGTGCTTCCTGTGCTTTTGCAATAGCATCACTTTTAGGATTTCGCAATATCATTCCCTGTTGTTTTTCCTTCAATTCCATCATGACCTGTTTCACATTCGGATTATTATAGAAAAAACCTCTAGAAAGTCCTGTTAGTTTTGTAAGTTCAGCAACTGAAATTTTTATATTTTTTCTATACATTGTTTCAATAGCTGTTATTGCTGTTTCCGTCATTTCCGCACTTTTTTCTTTTGCCAGTGCTACCATTTTATCGTGTTTCTGCATTTTCCTTTTCCCTCCTGTATTGTGCTAATAATTCATTCATTTCATCTCGTACAGCCTTTGTATCCTCCGCTAATGCTTCGTTTCTTAACCGCCGATAATGTGGTATGGTTCGTGTATCCTTATGCCCCAACAGCCTTGCAATGCTATCATCATCTAATTTCATTTCTGTAAGTTTTACTCCAAAAGTATGTCTAAAACGATGTGTACGAAACTCAAAATAATTTCCATTATCATCCCTGATATCATTTTCATAAATCATGATATTTACATGATATTTCAGCATTGAATCTGTATACAATTTTCCATTATCTTGCAGAAAAATATATTCTGAATCTGGATGCTCCTTTTCTGAAACTTCTATTGCTTTTCTAATCAATTCTGCCAGCTGATCGCTAACTGGTCTTTTGTATTTCCTTGTTTTCTGCTGGATAATAGTTATAAAATAATGTCCAGATTTCTCAGATAAGCAATCCCTTCGCAAAGTCAACGTATCCTCTATTCTTGTACCGAGCATCTGATGTATTATTAAACATCTGCCTAACTGGGGCTTTAATTTTGTTAATGCACAATTAAATCTTCTGATTTCTGCATCTGAATACGCTTCTGGTAAAGCGTTGTCATATGCTCTGCAATCACTGGACAGAAAAAGGTTGCATATATTTCCTATTTCCAGTTCACGCCCTATTTCATCCAACAGATTATCCAAAACCGACAGCTCTGTCGTGTAACTGACTGATGTAAGACCGGTATCCGTTTTTATATAAACCAGATAATCTTCTATCATATCCCTGCTAATTTCTGTAAAGTGCTTTACTTCTGGGAATCGATCATACATGAAACTAGCAAACCGACGGAATCCACGCAATTCACCTTTTATACTACCCATTGCTTTTGTCTGGCAGTGGCTATACAATATTTTCTTTATTATCTCTTTAAATTCTTTCTGCCTGATCTCACGAAAATCTAATCTATATCTTCCACGAATCGGATTACTCCTTGGCACAATATCCAACTTTCTCATATCCCATACATCTTTTTCATTTTCTGGAATATCTGCTGTTTTACACTTCACAACATACTCATAATACATTTTCAGAAAAGAAATCTGAGCGCTACTTTGTTGCTCAACATTCCGCCTATCCGGTCTATTTCTTCTAACATACAGCGCCAATCCTTTTTTATATAAAAATGCTTTATAACTTCTCTCCAGTTCTTCCCATTTTTTATCAGTGATGCTGCTACAACTTGTACACTTCTCATTCAGAAATTCTTTCAACAGATCAAATCTGTAAATATCATTTACTACTGTTGATAATGACAAACGTCTACATCTATCATCGATATACCCATAAATCTCATCCTGCATCTTTTCATTATGAATCTCTGATATGTAGTACACCCTGTTTTCCTTCCATTTCAGTCCTGCCAACTGTTTTTCTGTAGCTTGTTGATAACAGTCATACGAAATCAAATTAATATTACCTTTCATCATCTTCTGCTCCTTTCAATTTAAATGACTGATTTTTAAAGAAATATTTATCTTCAGCCGATACAATACGTTCCGGCATGAAATCAATGTACTGTTTTGTCATATTCTCACTTGAATGTCCTAGATAATCTCGTACCCCTTGTATAGAAACCCCATTTCCGTACATTGAAGTTGCAAGGTTATGTCTGTAATCGTGTGCTCTAAAGATATAATCTCCGCAGGCAATCCCACGAACCTTACACTCCCGAATCATCTGATTTGAAAATGTCTGTCCATTAAATGCACCACCCTTTTTATTTTTGAATAAATACTCCCCATTTTTTATTCCATACTTTTTTTCATAATCATTCACCAGTCCAACCAATAAACTAGGAACAGGAATGACTTTTTCTCTCCGCATTTTGCTTTGATATATGCGCATCCAATTCTCATTGCCTTGTGAATAAAAGGCTCCCGATTTTATTGTGCAAACCTCGCTTTTCCTAATTCCTGTGCAAAACAAAATCAAATACATCAACTGTAAATGCTCTGGGAATGCCGGCAGCTCCTTAATTAGATGAGCAATTGTTTTTTCTGGAACACTTCTTTCATTGTGTTCCGAAAAACCTTTTTTTAAAAATCGTTCCGGATAAAACTTCAACACTTCAATATTTTTCATTTTCAAAAACTGTAGAAATGTATGCATATGTGTGATATATCGGTTAAAAGTGGAATACTTAATATCGGACTCATCCAAAGCAGACACATAATCCGCTATATCTTGCATCTCCAGTTCAGTTACTTTCTTACTCTGTCCATCCAGATATTTTAAAAATTGTGAAATAAAACTTATTGTATTTCGGATATTTGATAAAGACAGATCAGATATCCCGACCAAATATTTTGCGTATAATTGTAAATACCAACGATTTTCTTTTTCGTAAATATTAATAAATGAAAGGCTTTTAACAGGTGAACTGGCATTGATTCTCGATTTATCAAACTGAAACCTATCCATATACCAGATACACGCTTGCCAATTTGTCTCTGAATCTGTTAGAAATAACGTTCTTCTCGCAAACTCAACAATCTTAGAAGCCTGTTTTTTTATAATTTCCGACTCTTTGTTTAAATACAGATAAAATCTGTTTTCATCTGCCTGTTCCATTTCTTCAATATCATCTATTCCGTACTTATCGCAAAACCGTATAAGTGCTTTTAATGGTTCTAAAAAATATCTTCGATGTCTTTGTACCTTATCCATATTCAGAATTTCACACAGCAATATTTTTGTCTGTCGCACCAACTGTGATGAATGTATCCTCGTTAAGTCCCATAACAAATCATTCTTATCGACCACCTGACGAAAAGAGTGTGCTTTCTTCTTATTGGGGACATACAGCAAAAACAATTTGTCTTGCTTAAAAAACTCCTGTTCTACAGAGAAGGGATTTCCTTGTGAATAGACATCCGGCATATTTTCTATTTTTAAACGATCAAATAAGCTCAGTAATTCCGCTTTATATTTTTCTGAAATATCCTCTTTTTCAAGAGAATCCATATACATTTTTCTCGTTTCATAGTTAATATCTGCAGTACACTGTATATCTGTATACTGGAAAAATTTGTATAACCGGTTATAGTATTTTGCTTCTCCATTCGTAACTAAAGATATTTCTTCCTTTAATTTCTCGGATATTTTTTCCTGATATAACTTCGGAACAATTTTTAATACTGCCAAGGTAATCCCTCCTTCCTTTTACAGAAAATCTGCAATTTGGTATAAATCTTCATTATTTGAGTAGTATTGATCTGTCGCTTCTATCAATCGTTCATTATTTTCACCCAAGTATTTAATGGTAGTTTCAACTTTCTTATGCCCCAGGGCAAAACGAATGTCATTCAAATCCCATCCTTCTTTTCTTCTTTCCTCCGCAAAATAGTGTCGGAGCTGATGCGGATGAGAATTGATATCCGTTTTTTGGGATAGCCTTTTCAACATGCTATACACAGAATCCGCATCTAATGGCTCTCCTTTGTTTTTTCCAGTCAATTTTGTAAATAAATACTCCGAGTTCATCAGACTTTTTCGGTTATCAGAAATGTACTTAACCAAGAACTCAAAAGTTGTATTACTTAACAAAGCCATTCTATATTCTGCATTTTTTGCTCTTGCCAAGTTGGTATTGTATTCACGATACCTTACCCGAACCGTTCTTCTTTCAAAATCAATATCTTCGGTATAATGGATTCCCAGAATTTCCCCTAATCTAAGACCGGTTTCTGCCATCATTGCTATCAGCAATCGATCTCTATCATTCGAACAGGCATTTATCAGCTCCTGTATTTCTTCGGATGTTATTTCTTCCAGATTAGGTTCTTCTTCTTTGAAGAAACCTTTAAACGAATTCACTGCATTTTGATGATTTACTCCCATACTGTCAAAATACGATACTTTTTTTACTCGTAAGGCTTTAAGCATTGGCAAAACATCTTCCAGTGCCAAAAACTGGTAGTATCTGAAGACTGCACCAAGATACATATTGCAGGTCTTATTGCTCGTCTGTGTATTATGCTCAGTATGCTTTCCACTCTTAACCCAATACAAGAAATCAATAAAATGTTTATTCTGCTCTGAATAAGATAGCAATATAATCTCATCCAATCCTATCGTTTGCTCCTGCAGAAAATTGTAATAATATGAAAGTGCGAAAGCTGCGGATTTTACAGTATTCGGAGAAGCATTAATCTGATCCAGATGCTTCAAATACTTTGATGGAAGGATTTCAATTTCTTCAATATCAGAAATAATCAAAAAACGTGGTCTATTATCTTTCAAAATCGAAACAACCCTATATTTCAATCCACAGCCCTCCTTCCTTTCTTTTTGATTTGTTTGACTTCTTTGACTTCTTGATTTACATTATACACAAAGACGTCAAAATGTCAATTACGTTTTTGATTTCTTTGACTTTTAAGGGAATATCAATAAAGTATTTTTTGATTTCTTTATGTTTTAAATTGATTTTTAGGGATATAATTGATAAGATAAAATACAAGAAGTCAATTTATACAAAGTCAAAGAAATCAAGAGGAGATTTGAATGAACGAATTTATATCAAATTCAGGCACACTAATAAATCCTGACAGCGTTTACGATCAGGAAAGATTCATCAATATACTTCAAATCATTTTACAGAAAAAAACACAAAAAGAATTATCTGAACAAACAGGCTTAAATAATGCAACCATTTCACGAATGCTCAACGGTGCCCGATCTGGAAGACCATATAAAAGCACTATTGATAAAATTGCAAAAGCCATTGATGATCCAGAACTTATCCAAGAATTATATGATGCAACGGGATATTCTTCTAAAAAAATACGGGAACGAAAAAAGATAATTGCAGACAATGGATTTTCTTTGGATCTCTCTACTGTTCAGGTGCATGAAAAGTTTTTTTCTACCTTAATGCGTGGACTTTCCATGATGACAAGTCTGCATAAAGTTGAATGGACAATAAAATCTGGAACGCCCAGATCATACGATTATTTAATTGAATTAAAAGAGGGAAATATAGATTATTGGTATATTAGATATGTAGATAGAATTACTTCTGATGAAGAAAGGAAAAAAGCCTTAACTGCCATTTATGGAGAATTTGCAAAATTGAAATTGGGCGGAAAAATCAAAGTTTCTTGCGCCACTCCTTCTTACGAAGATTATGATTATTTTGTTACAATTCCACCATTCCAATTAAATACAAATGCTTCAATTATATATTTTGATTCTGAACTCGAAAGATTTGCAGACGAAACCTTTTTAGAGACAGCTTTACCACTTAAAGAAAATATTCCTGTTAAGGATTTTTGTAATCTTACCGAATCACTGATACTATAACTTTTTGATTTTATCACAGAGAGAGTTGCTTATGGCTCTCTCTTTTTTTAACGCTTCCTCCTCCCATATTCTAACTCATTATGGCAAATCATTTTCTAAAGCAAGTATCGCCTAGAGTAACTCAAAATCCCATTTCTGGATTATGATTCTCTGACGAACTTAATGGAGATTACGATTCCCCATACCCTCAATATCACAAAATATCAAATTTTGCTATTAGCTCATAATAAATTTTCGCAGCTATCTGTTTTTGCACTCATAGTTATCAAAAGCTTTTTATAACCATCTGCTTCTACCAGTAACAAAATGTCAATAGTTTTTTAATCACTTTTTCAAAAAAGGCAAAAAAATAGAACGTATAGATTATTTCCATACGCTCTATCTCACATTTCATATTAAATTTTTGAATTCTACAAACTGGAATTTATCTGCTTATGTTACGTACTTTCGTTGCTAACCTTTTCCTCCCTTACCAATCCTTTTTTTCTTTTGTACAGTCATGGTTCTTTTTGCGTTCTTCCACCATATTTGCAAACCATTCCACCTTAGCCGGGTCATAGTGGGAAAAGAAAGCACTCATTTTCGTGTCCAGTGCGGCAATTCTTGCCATATCCTCCGCAGAGAGTGCAAAGTCGAATACATTCAGGTTTTCCTGCATTCGTTCAATATGTGTGGACTTTGGAATCACCACTACGCCTCGTTGCAAATGCCAGCGGAGAATAACCTGTGCTGCACTTTTACCATACTTTTTGCCGATTTCATTCAGCACAGGATTCTGAAACATATTCCCTCTGCCTTCGCCAAACGGAGCCCAGGCCTCAATCTGTACGCTGTACTTGTCCATCCACTTCTTTGCCTCTTCCTGCTGATAGAAAGGATGTACCTCCACCTGATTTACCATCGGTTTAATGCGGGAAAAGGAGCAAATATCCACCAAACGGTCAGGATAAAAATTAGATACACCAATGGCACGAATTTTTCCTTCTTCGTATAGTTCTTCCAGTGCCCGCCATGCCCCGTAATAATCCGAATACGGCTGATGCAGCAGGCAAAGATCAAGATAATCTGTACGTAGCTTTTCCATAGAGTCTAAAACCGACGCTTTAGCTTTCTCATAGCCGTAATGCTCGATCCAGACCTTTGTGGTCAGGAAAATATCTTTACGGTCAACACCGGTTTTTTCGATTGCTGCACCGACCTGCTCTTCATTAAAATAGCTTTGTGCCGTATCAATGGCACGATAGCCGGCCTTTAGTGCATCCAGTACGCAACGTTCGCATTCCTCCTGTGGCACCTGAAATACACCATAGCCCAACTGTGGCATTTTCACACCATTGCTCAAAGTAATATAGTCCATAACAAAAACCTCCTGTTGTATTAAATTTTATTCTGTGATATTATCGTAACAGCCGGTAGTTACTACCGGTCAAGGATTTTTTTCAAAAACAGGAGGCTTTTTTGTGTATTCTATGAAAGAGGCTTGTACTCTCACCAATATGACCTATGAAAATCTGAAATTCTACTGCAACGAGGGATTGGTCCCCAATGTCAAGCGAGACAGACGAAATTATCGTGTCTTTGACGAACATGACATCAAATGGATTCAGAGTCTGAACTGCCTGAAAAGCTGTGGAATGAGCATTGCAGAGATGAAGCAATATCTTGCTTTGTGCATGGAGGGCGAAGGCACAATTCCAGAACGTAAGGTGATTCTTGCGGAAAAAAAAGAAACCTTGCTCCAATCCATTGTTGAACTGCAAAAGGCAGTGGCATACATTGACTGGAAGCAGAGATTCTATGACGATGTGCTGTCAGGCAAGACAGCGTATTACAGTAATCTTGTTCCGGAATTGCTGAAGTGATATATCGGTACAGTTGACACAGCAACTTCCGATTTTCTCAATTCTCCAAACTTGAATTTATTTGGAAGATTTTATTATCCATTCATCAAGAAATTTCATTTGTTCATCCGTATGAAACCAATGCTCTCTATTTTTCATAATAGAAAGTGTTGAATTAGTCCTCTGTACAAATTCAAATATCGTTCCATAAGCGGTAAGATTATCTTTTTCACCATACAAAATGTGCGTTGGGATTTCCCATATAATAGGATTTTCTCTTGCATAGCAAAGATAATCCCATGAAAGAGTCTCTCCAAAGGTTGTCTGAATTTCTTTTTTCTCTTTGAGTTCATCCTCTGTAACATTTGCCCAAATCATCATATCAGCAATAAGCCTTTCCATATCTACAACGGGCGAAATAAAATATGCTTTCTCTATTTGCTGATTTGATAAGGCATTGATAGCAAAATACGCTCCAATGCTATTGGCAATTACTTCGACAGTCTTGTAGTTTCTATAAATTGAATTAAAAAGTAATGGAAATTCTTCTTTTGCTTCCCATGGAAACTGTGCAGTATAGTCAACATAGACTGTCTGCCCGATTTTCTTTGTAAATGTGTTACCCTCTGTTTTTGTATTCATCATTTTTTCCATAATCATTTTTCCTTTCTTTTGGAGCCCCAGCAGAGAGTCATTCCATTGGTCTCTGTCAGAACATTATTCTTTAAATCAGGCCCAAAATGGGCACTTCCAGTTTCACAGGCTACCTATATATAGCCTTTTCATTTTTGCTTGCAAAAAGCCTTGTGATCACAGCACTTTTTTAACGTAAAAAGCGTTTTAATATGATGCAGCCAACGACAAGAAGCATATCTAACAAATATCATTGTCTATCACTTCTGTTTTCTCTGCCGATATCTCTCTGGTTAATGCCTAATAATCTTCCCTGCCAGACAAGACGATAAGTACAGCGTTTGCTTCTATCGTGTTTCCAAATACTTTCTTCCATCATACGATGGTTCTTCATCAAGTTCCAGTCCGTGACGTTTACAGATATCTAAAAACATTGTCCGGCAGGCAGAATCGGCTGCAGATTCAAAATTATATTATTCAAAAATAAATAAAAATGGATTCCACCAAAATACCCATCACCAAAAATGTACTGGACACTTCTATTCATTATATTTGCACCAACAACTTGAAGTTATCTTCCTGCTTACGACTTTCCAACAACATAAACTCCAAATATCATTTTGATAATATAAAGATACTTCTTTCTTACCCCAGAGCAAGATCCACCTGTGTTTAACAATATTGTCTTTCATCACAATATTCTCTCATCAGGTTTTCATCTTGCTGGGGATTCCCCAAACCCATTTTTCTATTTATGCCGAGGTCTCAGTACACACTAGAGCAAGATCCACCCCGGTAATACCATATCGCTATTTTAGCAATATAGTATTTTCCGGACGTAGGAATCTTGCTGAGGATTGTGCTCCCCAGTTCCTCACATTCAGCATAAATATACACTTGGTTCCCCGAATTTTTCCGGTCACAACACAGGGATATAAAATAGGCTAAATATCCCTATATCCCTGTGAAATCACTGTGTGATTATAAAAACAGCAAGGACAGGAAGTGTGGATACACTTCCGCAAAATTGCCAATTTCGGAGCCATATCCAAAATTGAAAAATACATAAAAATCAAAAATCCGAAACCTTACTTGATATCCAAATTTATAATTTTTACAGATTACCAAAAAACCAATATGAGAATTTTACAAATTTTGTACCACCTGTAAAATTCCCATATTGGTTTTCATTCAGCTTTTATGGATTTGGAATATTCTATATTTTCCAAATATTCTGTGCATTAGCTAAGAGCCATTCTGCACGATTTTCTATTTCATGTTCGTTCCAATCATTTTTTTGAAGTACGTCATGTAATGTATAAAGTCCGCTCGCACACAAAAGTAAACCTGGTTTATTTTGTCCCTTTCCTGCCTTTTTTACATTCCATGCAGCATCACGTATAGATGCATTTAAAGCTTGTGGAATAATCGCCAAATTCCCCAATGTCAGTAATAGAGAATCTCTTTTTTTTGCATCATCTTCTGTCGCGCAAGCTCCCCAATTATTTCTCCATTTCTTTGGCATTAAATGTTCCAAACTGTAATTATTAAATCCAAGCAATGCTGTAGAACTATTGTCTGAACGAATTTTACTTTCTAACAAATAAATAATTCCTTTTGATTGCAGATTAACCAGTTTTGATGTTTCAAAGCCAATTTTCATTTCATTATCATCTGGACAATATGTAGTTGCATCACCAATTCCTTTTAAACGTAAAGTTAAAGTCTGCGAATCCAGCACTTTATTCAAAATCAATGAAGTAAATAAATTATTGTAACTTTTAGTAGATGCATGTACCACAACTCTTCTCATTATATAACTTTCCAAAATTCCATACATTTTATTTAGCTCGTTTTTGTCCTGCACGTTTTTTGCAATATATAAAATATATGGTATCATCGTCGTATTTTTTAATCCAAAAATCACAACATTTATACGTTCAATACCTTCTTCCTTCGGTATACTCATTCCACATTGATTTGGCTTCAAATTATTTCTGAAACACTCCGCATATTCTTTCATCTGATCTAGCACAATATTTTTATTGCCACCACAATACTTATTAATGAAATGCTGATAAGACTGAGCAAGCCTGTCTACCCTGGAATACATAAGTTTGTCTTCATTAGAAATATTGTACTGCTTATCCTGAATAAATAATTGAAAATAGGAATCAAAGAATATGTCAATAATTGCTCTCTTTATTCGTCCTGTCTCAATTTCCCTATCCCAATATACTTTAGTCTCATCATCTTTTTCAAATACATCTGCCCATTTTCTTTCATATTCGCCAACAGTCTCTCGATTGAAAAAATAATTTTTTAATAACTCAGATGTAGTAAGATTCACGCCCAAAGAATTAATTGTATCAAAAATCTGCTGTTCGTCTTCATCCGCATCCAAATCAATACGAACAAATTGCGTATTTACAAATATTGTCATAATGTCCAACTTACTTTCGTCAATATGTTCCACAAAATAATTAAATGCTCCTATTATTCTGGACGCCGGCTCTGGATTGTCGATTATTTCCGCTTTGCTTAATGTCATTACTTTTTCAAAAGCCTGTATATCATTCCTTCCATGCCTAAGCGCAATCATTTGACCCATGATTCTAAATTGGCAGTCAAACAGTGCAGTCTGTCCTAATTTTAAGCAAAGCACTTTCATAAAAATCAAAAAAGTTGTTAATCTCTGCTGACCATCAACTATAGTTCTACAATCTGCAAAATTTTCTCCTTGCCTAGGTTTGCGACCTTCTTTTAAAATAATAGAGCCCAAAAAATGTGGTTTTTTTGTCTTTACTACAAACTCCATATCTTCAAGAAGTCGCCCCCAGAGATCTTCTTTCCACACATACGATCTCTGAAAAAAAGGGACTTCCACCAATGTCGAATTATTAAAAATATTGGTAATTAACGCTTTATGTGCATCCATCTTTCTTCGCTACTCCTCTTACTTATCCTTGCATTTTTTGATATAGTTTCATCAATTCTGCAACACACTCTTCTTCTGTCATTTTTATGCCAAAACCATAAGCTGCCATAACTGCCTTATCATTTGCAATATGTGCTTTTCTTAATTCCACTGGCATCGTTAAAGGATCATACAAATCTGCAAGACTGCTATCTGGATATAATGCTCTTGCATCCAATATTCCTTGTGCCGATTGTTCTATTCTTTCTTTTTGTTTTTCCTGTAATTCTGGCCAAGGGAAATTATTATACACATGATTTACTGTGTAACTATAATCACTCTTTAATCTTCCACATATAGCTCTCATCCACGCCATATGTACATTAGATTCAAGTACACCAAAATGATACAATGTTCCCATTGGCATTATTCTAACTTTATCACTACATAGCACACTTTCATCCATGTATCCCATTGGTATATACCTTCTTCGTTCAGAAGATACCTGTGGTATTACTATATAGCTCCCTTTAGGGAAATTGGATACATGAAACCTTGTTGGTGTATCTGCAATTTTTCGTGTACCTGCACTTGTGCTTTGAAGTCGATACTCTCTAACAGCCTCCACTCTTTTCATACATTCTGGCAATTCTCTTAGTTCTTTTGGTGAACAGTTTCCCAAATATAAACAATATCTTGGAGTACGATTAATAAATTCTCTTGCTCCATACCATGGGTGAAAATACTTTTGAGATTTCGGCTCCTGTTTTATAAACTCCTCCATTTCTTCTTTATCAAATAAATAGTATCCCCCATCTATTGGTTTATTTCCAATTCCTATTTCCGGTACACTACAAATAGGGTGTTTTCTACTACCAACAAAAATATCGTCTGAATCAATTAAGTACGCATTAATATTTTCAGCAATTTTCATATCCCCATTCGTATCATAAATGACTTTTCTTTTATTACTTTTAGCATGGCTAAATCCTACAATTACACAATGAACATGTGCTTTTAAATTCGCCTCACTATCCCAACGGAACGTTCTATAAGCAAAATTGATATGTATCCCCATTTCAAATAATGGCTTCCAAAATATTGCAGGCTGTTCACCTTGTGTAATAGTATTGGTTGAAACAAATGCAGTAAATATATCTCTGTTCTGAATGTAATCACTTGCCTTTTTATACCAAGCTGTTACAAAATCCAAGTTTCCAAAATCCTTTATTCCATGAAATACCAGTTCCATATCCTTTTTCTGTTCTTTATTCATCCACCTAGCACCAACAAAAGGTGGATTTCCCATAATATAAGATAGACCTGTTGCTGGAATGACCTCATTCCAATCCAATCTTAAAGCATTTCCTTCTGTAATATTTACATATGTTTTCAAAGGAAGAAAATCATCATTAAATCCATAAACAATACTTTTTGTTTCTTCTAACATCTGAGATTCTGCAATCCATAGTGCTGTCTTTGCAACGGTTACTGCAAAATCATTAATTTCTATTCCGTAAAATTGCTGTATTGAGACTTTAATTGGGTTATGAGCTTCTACTAAAGTCATTTGTCCGCCAACTCTTTCACGTATCACTTCATTCTCCAAACGTCGAAGTGATAAATAAGTTTCTGTGAGGAAATTTCCAGAACCACATGCCGGATCTAGGAATGTAAGAGTTGCTAATTTATTCTGAAATTCATCCAGCTTTTTATCTTTAGTCCGCTTTACCTGAATTTGTTTTATTGCATTAAACTCTTCCTGTAAGTCCTCCAAAAAAAGTGGATCAATGACTTTATGAATATTTTCGATAGATGTATAATGCATTCCTCCAGAACGTCTGGTCTCAGGATTTAATGTAGATTCAAATACGGCTCCAAATATAGTTGGAGAAATATCACTCCAATCAAAATCTTCTGACGCTTTTGTAAGAAGTAATTCTTTAATTTCCTCTGTAAAAGGTGGTATCTCAATAGTTTCATCAGCAAATAACCCGCCATTTACATATGGAAACTGAGCAAGATCTTCCTCCAAATACTCGTCCCGATCTGATATCGGCGTATCCAATACTTTAAATAATTCTATTAATGCTCTTCGACAATCCCTTACTTCATATGTTTCCAAATAATCATGAAACATATTTCTCTTACCCAAAATTCCAGCATCTTCAGCATATAAGCAAAAGACAATCCGTACACATAAAGCATTCAGGCTCTTTAATTTATGCTCTCTTTTTTCTTTCTGTTCGGACGTTTCATCTTTTTCTTTAATATCCGGTATACGATATTGTTTTAAAAACGCATCATAAATAAGCCCAACAATATCTCCTGCTTTTATTGATACTTCCATTTCATGCGATATTGTCTTTACTTCTTTTTTTACCAAGAAATCCAACAATGGATATTTGCTTTGTAATTCATCTAAAGCAATCTTTGTCGGTTCTGGCTGTTTCTGGTTCATATCATAAATCCAAATTTCCGCAAAATTTGACGTAACAATCCACCGAGCTCTTTCATCAAAAGTCAGCTTTCCATTATATCTGTCTGCCTGTTCAAATGGAGTAAGATCAACATCTCCTGAATTCCTGATTTTCTGATCCAATGCTTTTCCAAGACTCTTCTGTTCAATAATTACTCGTGTTTCAGGAATATATACATCAATACGTTTTGTATTTCCATCAATTACAACTTTCTTTTCAAAGTTCAAACGTTCTGTCACATTATCCATTCCCAAAACGTTCGTCAATAAATCAATCCAATAAGAACGTCCATCTTCATCTTCTTTCCCTTTTCCCATCCATCGGTTTACAAATTGACGGGCAGCCTCTCTTTGTTCTGCATCTGTCATGCTTTTTTCCTCCTAAATAATCGTGCATTCACAAATCTTTCTCCGACTATTTTTACATATCATATCCACAGTATATCATAAAATTATTACAGAACAGCATTCATATATCATTATTTGTATTGTGTCTGCACACAAGGAACTTCTACCGCCAAATCATAATAATATTGATACATGATCATGTTATCTTTTGCTTCTATATACACTCTCTGAGCTTCCTTCATCAAGTTATTCCAAATATCTTTCCATTCACTAGGAGCCGAATCTAAAAACCACATATTATTAAATGACATTTCTATCGTCCCCCATAAATCATCTTCTTTACGCTCAGTTTTTATATTCATCTGCATATTTCGTGCAATTTCCAATGCATCTTTTTGTAAAAAAGTGAATTTCACTACTTTTTGAGAATCTGGAACTTTCTTAAAACGACGCATATGAGCTTCTGCCTTTTTAATAATTGTTTCCAATTGTTCATCATGCCATTTTTTATCTTCTAGTATCTCTTCTTCTGACATTTGCGCTTTTTCTTCATTAATTTCTCTTTGCATTTCTTCCAATTCACGCTGTGCAATATCATAATATTTCTTTTCAATCACCATAATCTCCCAACTCCATAAAAAAAGAAACAGTCAACATTTTCGTTACAACTGTTTCCTTTATTTTTGAAGTCCCCGGAGCATTTGTATCACTACATTCTGTTCTTTTTCATCAAGATTATTCCAAATATTCAGAACCTCTTGTTGTGATTCTGATAAGCTTACTGGAACATCCATTCCGGCAAAGAATTGTGCCATTGTTACTCCCAGTGCATCACATATCTTTTCTACAGTAGGCATAGTTGGTAAACTTTCTTTAGCAATAATTTTTCCAATCGAAGATTGAGATATACCAGTCAATTGTGACAGCCGATATTTACTCATATCACGTTTTTTACATAAAGCTATAATATTGTCCGCAATATAATCCTCTGTGCGCAAGTAAATACACCTCTTTCCGATAGTAGTTACCTTAATTGTAACTAGAAATCCGCAAAAATATTAGAGATGTATCTTACAAGTATTTACTAAGGGAAACAGTAGTATTAAAACAAAAAAAATAGAACTATATAAAGTTGTATTCCATTAATGTCAGCTTATTATCTAAATGCTCATATTCTCTTTGTATTTCTTCAATTTTATCATATAGTTTCAGCACTGTCGAACCCTTTATCATTTTATTTTCTTGGCACATCTGCCGGAATTTTTCTTTGTACTCCCGCAGTATTCTTCCTTTTTCCTCTAATTCCTCCAGTGTTTTGATTTCCTCTTTATCTGCCATGTATTTTCCTCCCAAACATAATTTTTAATACATAAGTGATAACCCTTTTTTCGCTGTTGTTCAATTACAACTTATCGCCTTTTTCTCCCATCAATCGACAATCTTCTTTTTGCTATATACATATGATATACTTCTCTTTATACAACCAATTGCTGTTGTATAGCTCACCATTTTTCCTATCTACAACACAAAAAAGTCAAGTTGTGATGGAAAGGAGGTGAGGACATGGAAATAAATTATGCACTTATAGGCAAACGTATAAGAGAATCACTATTTTATCTTATCCCAAATTCATCATCCGCTCCATCCGCCACCTTATATATGAATACCCATTCCAAATATTTGCTTTTACCGGATACTCTTTCCTGTAAACAAATACAGTGTGATATTTAACAAAATGTATTCTACACCAATTATGTATATCTTTCATATATATGTTATTTATACCATTCACCCACTGTTCTAAAGACCATATGTCTTTATCTGACACTAACTCCATTATGAACAGTACATTATAATATTGAATGACACCTACTCTCTTCCTTTCCTCTATTAACCTTTTACACAATAACCTATACTTAATGTTCATATCGTTCCTATGTCTCTCCCTCTAATCTATATTTTCCATCCTTATATACGTTATATATATAATTATTATATAGTACATATAATTGCCTGAATCATATCAATCGTCTCCGGGCCCCTTACCTCCCCCACAATAATCCGGTCCGGCCGCATACGGAGCGCCGCGCGAATCAGCTCACGGATGGGAATGGCACCCACTCCCTCCAGATTTGCATTGCGGGCTTCCATCCGTACAAGATTCGCCACGCCCATGATTCTAAGTTCCGCATTATCCTCAATTGTGATGATCCTCTCATCCTTGGGAATAAATTGGGACAATGCATTCAGAAATGTGGTCTTTCCGGATCCCGTCCCCCCGCTTATGAAAATATTGTATCCAGCGGCTACCAGAATTTTCAAAAAATCCGCCAATTCTTCATCCAGCGTCCCAAACTGTATCAACTGTTCCATCGTTATCTGCTCTCTGGGAAATTTTCTTATTGTAACAATCGGACCATTCAATGCAACCGGATACAACACTACATTGACACGCGAACCATCCGCAAGTCTTGCATCTACAATCGGTGAAGCTTCATTTACCATACGGTTAGATCCCGCCACAATCTGCTGGATCACATCCTCAAGCTTGTCCCGGGAAGCAAATCTTTTGTCCGTCAGATAAAGCCTTCCCTTCTTCTCAATAAAAATATTCTGCGTCCCGTTAATCATAATCTCCGTAATTTCATCGTCCTCAATTAACTCCTGCAAAAGATCCAGCTTACGGAACGCATTAAACAAATCTCTTCCCAAAACCGCTTTCTCCTGCAGCGGAATGTACTCTTGCCTGCTCTGTTCCTCAAGGACCCTGAAAATTAGTTCCTGCAGTTCTTCGTCCTCCACCTCTCGCGACAGGTCCAGTTTTGCAAGGATCCTGTCATATAATTGTTCTGCCTTTATCACAGGGCACCATCCTTTCCCATACTTCTCCATAACCGAGCTGGTACATAACCTGCTCAAACTGTGCCAATTTAGAAGCAGCAATCGGGTCATCCGCCGTAAGCAGATATACAGTATCACAGCTTTTAAGAATCTCGTACAAACCCTGGACGCACTCGCCTATGTCCAGAATCAGCACCTCATAAATACTGGTTCTCAAAATCTCCGAAAACAACCACAGCCATTCTTTTTCCGTCACTGCCTTAATTTCCTCCGGAAGAGAAACCGGGGGAATATAATCCAGCCGTTCCATCTGTCTGATTAAAGATGGCAGCAAAATTCCCGGATTCCCCATCCTTTGTTTTGCATAATACAAAAGCATGGACAGATTTCTCTCTGTCTTTGGAAAATGCCCGTCAATTCCTGCATAAGTCTCTAAATTCAGATAAAGAACATTCTGCTTCTTCGCCAGTTCCTTCCCCATTCTGAGCGCAAATACCGTCTGACCGGTTCGATGTACCGGAGAAAAGACTCCTATCATCTTCCCGGTTCCTTTTTTACGGACATAGAGAACATCCTCCTTCTCTTTTTCCGAAAGAATTCTCATAATCTGGCTGAACACTTCCTCCGCCGACTGATATTTGAATATACTGTTTTCATTTTTGTCTGTCGTACTGCACATCTCAGAGAGAAGCACGATTGTAACCTCTGCCGCCAGTTCTTTTCGCTGTTCAATAGGATACTTATCACTGATAAGCAGAAAATCAACCGTCAACTCCTCCTGAACTGCCCGCACCTGTTCGGGATCACTACATATTTTCACTTGAAAGGCAAGTCCCCTTTTCCCATTTAAAAATGCGGCAAGTCTGGAGGCGTAACTTTTCTCCGGATCGCAGATGACCAAATTCTTACTGCTCACTATTACCTCCTGTAAGTTCATATTCTTTTTTCTGTTTTGAATTCTTTGCCGATAAGGCTTCGGAATATCAGAACATAATCAGATTTCAACAAGATTCAACAAATTTCAACAAATCAGATACAAGTTATGACAACTTGTACGATGTATTATATCCGCACATCGCACAAATGTCTATACCTTTTTTCAAAATATGTAAACTTTGTTTGTTTTTCACGAATTTTACATAAATATATTTTTCTATTTTCGTATATGTTTTACATAATGTTGTAAAACATAATTCCGTATAAAAGCCCCACACCCGGAATTCCCAGCGCTCCCGATACCACAAAACTAACCGCATTCAATCCTACGCTCACCTGAATTTCTTTCATAGAAAGAAATTCATTTACAAAAAAAATCATTGCCATCCCAATTACTGCACGTACGAAAAAATTCACCAGAAATCCCGGTCTCCGCTCAGACATATGAAGCCCTCTTTTCGTTCTTTTTCTATACATATGTACCTTAAAAGAACTGTATGCAATAAAAAACACCGGTTACCCGATGTTTTTATTCAATCCTCACTCTCCTACAATTCTACCTCTATCTTCCGCCCTGTCCGGTGATACTGATAATACCGTACCCCCGCCGCGTCAAACATTTTCATGGATGCCTGTACGGAAGGCGTTCCTTCGTATTTATTGCTGTCGTAAATAACTTCCTTGATTCCGCTCTGGATGATTGCTTTAGCGCATTCATTGCAGGGAAACAGCGACACATAGAGCTTCGCTCCCTCCAAGCTTCCGCCGCGGTAGTTCAATATAGCATTCAGCTCGCTGTGGACGGTATATACATACTTGGTTTCCAACGGATTCTCACCCTCTCTCGCCCAGGGAAATTCATCGTCAGAACATCCTGTCGGCAACCCGTTATATCCCATAGACAAGATTTTATTGTCCTGGCTCACAATACAGCACCCCACCTGCGTATTCGGATCCTTGGAACGCTTCCCTGACAGGATCGCTACTCCCATAAAATACTCATCCCAGCTTATATAATCCTTCCGCTTGCTTCCCATCATTTTCCTCCTTCTTCCGGTTATTTTGTACCAAATATCCTGTCCCCTGCATCTCCAAGCCCCGGAACAATATAGGCATGTTCATTCAAACATTCGTCCAGCGCGCCAATATACAGATCCACATCGGGATGGTCCTTCTGCATCCTTGCAACGCCTTCCGGGGCTGCAAGAATACACATGAAGCGGATATGCTTTACGCCTTTTTCCTTCAGCATGGTGATTGCCGCTGAACTGGATCCTCCCGTCGCCAGCATCGGGTCTACCACAAAGACCTCTCTTTCATCGCAGTCGGCGGGCAATTTGCAATAGTATTCAACAGGTTTAAATGTCTCCGGGTCACGGTATAATCCGATATGTCCCACCTTAGCGGCCGGAATCATGTTCAGCATTCCATCTACCATTCCCAGACCGGCACGGAGAATCGGCACTACTGCCAGCTTCTTTCCACTCAGTTCTTTTCCCACCATTTTGCAAATTGGCGTTTCAATCTCCACATCCTGCAATTTCAGATCCCTCGTCGCCTCATAGCACATCAGCGCTGCAATTTCTCCGACTATCGACCGGAAATCTTTGGAGCCTACTTCTTTTCTGCGAATAAAATTTATTTTATGCTGAATCAACGGGTGATCCATAACATGTACCTCTGCCATCGTTTTCTTCCTCCTTACAAAGTAATCACATGGTGTCCTGCCGCCTTCAACAGCCTGTTCATTACTGCGCTTCCGATTCCTTCTGCGGCAAATGATTCGCTATAGATATAGTCCACGCCGTCGGTATCAAATTCCCGGAGAATCCCATACAGATGTCCTGCAATTGTCATCTCATCTTCCCGTGTCCCTACACATTTTACATCGCCGTATGGATAGCGTCCCACCGTCTCTTCTGTTCCAATAATCCCCACTTTAAAGCCTTCTTCTATCTTCTCCTTTACTATCTCATTAATAAAAGATACAACCTGTCCTATCTCTCCCTCCACGATACTCAGTTCGGCTTTGGGCGCATAGTGACGGTATTTCATTCCGGGGGCTTTCGGCGGCGTTTTGCTGCCTGCGTCAAGAATTGTCCGGTCCACACTCACCTCACCGATTAATTCTTCCAGCATTTCTTCCGTAACTGCTCCGGGACGCAGAATCATAGGCGGCGTAACTGTCATATCCAGAATCGTAGATTCCACCCCAATCTCTACAGCTCCGCCATCCAGAATCATCTCAATCTTCCCATTCATATCCTCTGCCACATGCTCCGCTGTGGTTGGGCTCGGCCTTCCGGATGTATTGGCGCTTGGTGCGGATACATAACCGCCTCCTGCAAGAATCAAGGCACATGCAACCTCATCAACGGGCATACGCACCGCTACCGTATCAAGTCCTCCTGTCGTAGGATATGGGACAATCTCACTTTTTTCAAAAATCATAGTCAGCGGTCCCGGCCAAAATTTTTCTGCAATCACCTTTGCCTGTTCCGGTATCTCCTTTACAATTGCCGGAAGATCTTCCATCCGCGCAATATGTACAATCAGCGGATTATCAGACGGTCTTCCCTTTGCGGCATAGGTCTTTCTGGCTGCCTCTTCATCCAGCGCATTTGCCCCAAGCCCATATACGGTCTCCGTCGGGAATGCCACCAGACCACCTTTTTTTAAAATATCTCCGGCTTCACAGAGAATTTTTTTATTCAGTTTGTTTCTGTCTATTTTTTCTATTCTCGTCTTCATGTTTTCCATTATAGCATTATTTTCCCAGATAGTCGAGAATTCCCTGGCATATCGCTCCCGCTATTTTATCCTGATATTCCTCTGTAATCAGAAGTTCCGCCTCCTTCCAGTTGCTTAAAAAACCGCACTCCACAATAATAGTCGGAACTTCCGTTCGCTTCAGCAGATAATAGGTGTCATTCGCCTTCGCCTGCCTGGTATTTTCAGCATTACATGCAAGCATCGCCTTCTGCATAACATCTGCGGCCGCCTTACCTTCTTCAGAATGACTGTAATAAAACACCTGCGCTCCCGACACATTTTCTTCATGGTAACTGTTCTGGTGAATACTCACGGCAAGCCGCGGCGACTCTTTGTTAATCAGCGCAACCCTTGCTTTCATATCTTCTATTTTCTTATTGGACGCCCCTTCTTCCGCCAGCGATGTATCATCCTTCCTTGTCATAACCACCTGAATTCCTTTCTCTTTCAAGAGCCCTTCTACCTTTTTCGCAATCGCCAGATTAATGTCTTTCTCCTTCGCTTCATTCACGCCTACTTTGCCGGGATCAGAATCTCCGTGTCCAGCATCCAGAACCACCAGCTCGCTTGATTTCCCTACCTGTGCAGAAGCCACATACCTGGTAATATTTCTGCTGGCAGCAATCAGCCCCGCCAGAAATAAAACCGCCAGAATAAATTCTGCTTTTTGACGCAAAAAAACATCCCCTAACAGTCTATATTGGTTAAATATATTCCTGTCAGGGGACATTTATTAAACTAATTCACATATTTCAAAATCAAATCCCAGATTTCAGTCTTCTCATATCCAAGACGCCATGCTGCGCTTCCCGCCAGTCCGTACTCTTTTATAAGCTGCAGTTTCGGCTCAAGGGAACTTGCGTCCTCAACCCACACTTCATAAGTACTTCCTTCGGATTCCCACGTCGCATAATTCTGCTTAACTTCGTCATCCCATGTCGGTGTAACTCCAACCTGAGAAAGTATATTCTCTACTTCCGTCATGCTGTAAGCCTCACTCTCCACATTCATGGAATATTCCGCACTCTCCGTTCCTTCCTGCTGCCTGAGTTCCTCGGCCGTTTTCGCCGTCTCTTTCCATACTCTCGTAAAGAACGGCACCGCATTAATCACTTTCTCGGCAGGGACTTCCTTTAATGTCTGCTCAATACCTTCTTTGACAAAATTGTAAGATGCAACCGGTCCTGCTTCCGGTGAACCTGCGTAATGCTCATCGTACCCCATAATGATTACATAGTCAGCAAAAACTCCCTGCTCTTTCCTGTGATACTGCTGGTTATACGCCTGCGGAACATAATTGTCCACAGAAAGAACCAGCCCGTTCTGCCGGCACTTGACAGATAATTCACGGATAAACTGAATATAATGTTCTCCGCATTCTGTAGAAATTTTTTCAAAATCCACATTAATTCCATCAAGCCCTACCTGCAATGCTGCCGCAATCAACTGATTTATCAGATTATCACGGTTAGACGTATGGCTCAGCAGTTCATAAGATTCTTCCTGGGAATTAATACCTCCGTCAAAATCGCGGATTGAAGCCCACACTTCAATATTGGACTGATGCGCATAATTTACATAATCCGCGCTGGAAATTGACTCCAGATTACCCGCCGTATCCGCCACATGGAACCAAGTCGGCGAAATCGTAGTCAGACCCTTTGTCTGCGCAATCATCTCCAGTACACTGCTGTTAGCATCTGTATTTGTCACATTGTGCCATGCCATATTAATGGTATAATCCTTAGAAATACTGGTATAATCCGGTTCTTCAAAGCCTCTGTCAATCTTCTCCGTCTTCTCTTTTTTAAGAGCGCTCTCTTTTATATATCCGATAAAGCCGTCCTCTGTCCGAACCTTCTTCCAACTTCCTTCTGTTTCAATGACCGTAACAACTTCCTTTTTCTCAACATCTGTGAGAACCGGACTCTTGACGCCTCCCTGATAACGTACCTGCGTATCACGCTTCACTTCAGCAACCGTCGTCGTGCCTGTCTCTGTACAGATCATAACCCGTCCCGGATTGTCATAGACCTCATAATCCATGTCGGTATACTGCTTCACAAAGTCAAGGGCAATATAAGCAGTACTTCCTTCCGTTCTCAGTATAGTATAATCCACACTGTTTTTTGCTTTTGATACTGAATATTCTTTGTTACCCACTCCCACTGAAACCACATCGTTGGGCAAAGTGTAAAGCAAGGTATTTTCATTCGGATCCCAATAAAATCTTTCATTGATATAGTCACGTACAAGACTGTATTCCACATAAGCCTTGCCGTCAGAAAGCATTCCTCCCGGTTCAAGAATCCCATTATTTACAACAACTGCAAGCTGATTTTCACTTTTTATTCCATAATATTCATCCAAATCCGCTCTTTCTTTTGAAGGGCCATACCGTCTCCACAAAAATAATGCTGCAATAATACCTACTATTATTATAAATGTAAAAATTCCCTTCAGAATGATGGTTCTCTGACGTCTTCTTTTGGCTTGTGACCGTCTACGGCGAGCTAACTCTCTCCGTCCCTGATCATCCATACTGCACCTCCTACATTTGTGTTCCGCACTCTCGCGTTTCCCTACGCTCCGAACGCCACTTCGGAAGCCCTGCTTCCTCAGTGTTCGTTGCACTCACATAAGACCTTAGAAATCCTCTTGCCCGCAAGCGGGCAGACGGATTTCTTTCGGTCTTGCGTTCGTCGCTATGCGTTCATTATATCAACATTTGGGGGTTCCGTCATTAATTATTTCGACATTTTAATAATATTTTAAGAGGGATATTTACATATCAGTATCATTTTATCATATAAAAATAAAGTGCTTTTAAATCTCCCCTTTCATTCAAAACATAATCTCGCATATAGCCGGATTCTTCCTTTACCATATGTGCCTTAACAATCTGTGTCGGACTTGCCGGTTTCCCATCCATCGCCATGTATACTCCCCTTTTTTCATACTGGTTCAGTTCCCGAAACATATCCTGGAACACTTGTGTTTCTTCCGGCATAACCTTCTCCTGTTCCCAATGTATTGTTAGCATGTTCAGATTCTCGGCATATTTTCAAATTTTTCCATTGGAAGTGCGTGATATGATTTTCCCTGAAAAATACCGAACCTTGCAGAAAATAGTATCATACATTGATATTATAAAAATTAGTTCTAAAAATCTGCTGATATTTGTCTGATTTGACTCTTGTTGAAAATTAAATTGACCATTATAATGACCTTACGCTGATATTCATACATCGGCGGTGCCGACATATTGATAGAACTGAAAAGATTCCTCTCTCTTGTTCTAGGAACACTGCTATTGGGGAATACTATTTTCTGTACGACTATTATATATGATTCTTTATGTAAACGCAAGCGTTTTTTTATTTTTATTTTATTGAACTATGATTATGCTCTATGCTATACTGTGTTAAAAGGAAGTGATGATTATGAAAATTGAGAAAATTAACGATAATCAGATACGTTGTACTCTTACACGTGCTGATCTGGCGGCCCGCGAACTCAGACTCAGCGAACTAGCCTACGGAACTGAAAAAGCAAAATCACTTTTCCATGATATGATGCAGCAAGCAGCCTTTGAGTTTGGCTTCGAGGCAGATGACATACCGCTTATGATAGAAGCGATTCCTGCCTCTGCCGATTCCATTGTGCTGATAATTACTAAAGTCGAAGATCCTGATGAGCTCGACACCAGATTTTCAAAGTTTGCACCGGCATTATCCGGCGATTCGCACGGCAGAGAGGAAAGCCCGCTTTCTAAATTGGAAGGCGCTGAAGAACTTTTCAACCTGCTGAATAAAGTCAAGGAATCTCTTCCTGAGAAGAAGGAAACCGGCGATTCTTCTGAAAAGGACAATAAGCCAAAGAAACCGGCTCTTCGCCTCTTTTCATTCGCCACAATGGATAGCGTGATACATGCCGCCAAATTATTAGATGGAATGTACTTTGGATCCAACACTTTATATAAAGATACCGGGATGGGGTTGTACCTTCTTGCCCTGACGCAGTCAGACCATACGACAAATGATTTTAACCGTATCTGCAATATGCTGTCTGAATATGGTTCTATGGAAAAGTCTTCTGGTGCTGCTCTGGCATTCCTGGAAGAACATTGCGAGCTTCTGATTTCCACACATGCCGTTCAGCAGCTTGCTGCTTTATAAAGATGATTGCGCCTCGTGCGCATCACTGCACGAAGTGCATTTTATATAACAGGGAATTCCTTTGGAATTCCCTGTTATATAAAACAAGGCGGGATATCCACATCCCGCCTCATTTATTATGCATTCAGAAATGCATTAATCTTTTCTTCTAATAAATCAGCATCGATTCCGTGTACCATTGCCGCTTCTGCAAGTGTCTCTGCCTGCGCAGAAGGACAACCCAGACAATGCATTCCGACTTCCATAAGAAGCGGTGCAACTTCCGGAGTGGTAGTAACGATTTCACCAATCGTCATATCCTTTGTTACCTTTGCCATCATTACGCCTCCTTTGTATACCGTGGTAATCTATATTATATCCGCTTTTTTTCATTGTGTAAACATTTAAAATGAATTTCCATTTAATTTTTGATTATTTAAAAGTCAATAAATCTTTCCATTTTTTTCGACAAAATCATAATTTCATTATTTCTTCACAAAACATTTGTTCCATTTTTTTCATTAAGTAATCCACCAAAATCCCCTCTTTTTCTGTGGATAATGGGGATAAGTTTTAGAAAATGTCAGTTTTTCCACCTTTTTCATTGGTTTCGATGTGGATAACTTGGATAAGTGGTATTTACATTTTTTTACAGCATTTTACATTTTTGTGTAATTTGTACAAATATTCGATTTTTGAAATATTACATAATTTTTGATGCTTTTTTAAAGTACTCTTCTTACTGTTTTGATGTTCATACACGTAGCAGAAAGAATTCCGATTCCCTTTGATGGATTAATTGCATTTACAATCTGCCCGTCCCCTATATAGATTCCTACATGTCCTTCATACAAAATCAGATCGCCAGGCATTGCCTCTTCATAGCTGATACCCGTTCCGGAAGATTCCTGATCCCAGGTAGTTCTCGGCAGGCTGATTCCGAATTGCGCATACACAGTCTGTACAAATCCGGAACAATCTGCACCATTTGTAAGGCTTGTCCCGCCCCACACATAAGGATTTCCGATAAATTGACATGCGTAATCGACAATTTGCTGTCCAAGAGACGCATTTGCAGCTTGTTCTGCTGCCAGCCTTTCTTCTTCTGCAGCAGCCGCCGCTTCTGCTTCCTGTCTAAGCCGCTCTTCTTCTTCCTCACGAGACTCTGCGTATGAAAATGCATATTCCGGCTCATTTGCCACTTCTACAGAAGCATTCTGTATCAGCTCCTGCGCTTTTTGTTCTGCACTGTTTCCTATTGTAATATATTTTGTGCAGACGTAACCGGTAACTGTACCGGATTGTACCTTCGTCCATTCTCCCACCGGACCTATAATCTTCGCAGCATAATCCGGGTACAGTTTACCAAGCCACTCACTTTCTTTCGTCGGTTCGCTCCGTATAAACAGAAACGTATCTGAATCTACATTTGCGAACGCCATATCTAAATACTCACCTTTTTCTGTTGGTACCAGATAACTCTCCACATCAATCTGCCCATCGGCAGCATAACAGTCATTCAGCACCTCTTCGATTCCCACACCGGGCATTGCCGATGCATCCTCATCGGCAGCTTCCGCTTTCTCCCCGGGAACCGATATTGCTCCAAATAAAGTAACCAGAAACAATCCTTTCTTAAGATTAGAATTCATAAACAACCTCCTTATATACGTTTATGTTTTCTTATCTTTTGTAAATATTACAGAATTGTTACAAATGTTACGCCGTTATTATATCAACGCAAATTCGGGCTGTCAAGGCATTTATCCGAAATTTTATCTTCAAATTATTATCTTTTTCTTAAATAAACAGACTTTTACTGTATTAATTTGTTACAAAATGTTACAATAACGCCGATACAAAAAAGAAAAATATATTGACACTTCCGTCAAATTCATTTATTATAACAATGATAGTAATTGTTATTGTTATTAACAGAGGGAGGATAGCACATGGCAGCATTAAAATACAGCAGGCAAAGAGAATCTATCAAAGAATATTTGGCCAGTACTACCAGTCATCCCACCGCGGACGCAGTTTATCTTCATGTAAGAGAAGAGTTTCCACATATTAGTCTGGGAACTGTATACCGCAATCTCAACTTATTGGCTGATATGGGAGAAGTCATCAAAATCACGACCCCGCACGGCGGCGATCGTTTCGATGGCGTTACCAAACCGCATTATCACGTATTATGCACCGAGTGCGGAGAAATTATTGATCTAAACATGGATATTGTTCATTCAATCAATGAACAGGCTGAAAAATGCTTTGATGGCAGCATCCATTCTCACACGACTCTCTTTTACGGAACTTGCCGGGAATGTCTAAAAAAGAAAAAAAGTATTTAAAGAATAGCACTTGACAGATAGGTAATAACATGGTAAATTAATATTAGTAATCGTTACTAATATTAAAAATAAATATAAAAAGGAGATATGAACTATGAAAAAATTTGTATGTACAGTATGTGGTTATGTTTATGAAGGAGAAGCAGCACCGGATAAATGTCCAGTTTGCGGCGTAGGCGCTGAAAAGTTCAAAGAGCAGACAGGCGAAAGAGAATGGGCTGCTGAGCACGTTGTAGGCGTGGCAAAGGGCGTTAGCGAAGATATCCTTGCTGATTTAAGAGCAAACTTTGAAGGCGAATGTTCAGAAGTTGGTATGTACCTTGCAATGGCAAGAGTTGCTCACAGAGAAGGTTATCCGGAAATCGGTTTATACTGGGAGAAAGCTGCTTACGAAGAAGCTGAACACGCTGCTAAATTTGCAGAATTATTAGGCGAAGTTGTAACTGACAGCACAAAGAAGAACCTTGAGATGCGTATTGATGCTGAGAACGGCGCAACAGCAGGTAAATTCGACCTTGCAAAACGTGCAAAAGCTGCTAATCTTGACGCAATCCATGATACCGTACATGAGATGGCAAGAGACGAGGCAAGACATGGAAAAGCATTTGAAGGTCTGTTAAAGAGATACTTCGGCTAATCAATAACCAGCCAAAAGGAATAACAAAAAATGCTATGCAAAAGGTTCGCCGATTGCATAGCATTTTTTGTTATTCGATTGAAACGGCCGATGCTATTGTGATCGGCGCTGGTGCAGGGATGTCCACCTCCGCAGGAATGCATTACGATGGAGAACGGTTTGAAAGATACTTTTCAGACTTTCATAAGAAGTATGGAATCAGGGATATGTACTCCGGCGGTTTTTATCCCTACGACACTTTAGAAGAGTATTAGGCATGGTGGTCGCAGCATATTTTTGTAAACCGCTATGACACCGGTATCGGAAAGCCCTATGCCGATCTGTTGGAACTGGTAAAAGATAAGGATTATTTCGTTCTCACAACCAATGTGGATCACCAGTTCCAGCTTGCTGGTTTTGATAAAAAGCGCTTGTTCTACACACAAGGCGATTACGGCCTCTGGCAGTGTTCCAAAGCCTGCCATGACAAAACCTACGATAATGAAGATGTTGTCCGGCAGATGGTCGCTGAACAAAAAGACATGAAGATTCCAACAGAACTGGTTCCGAAATGTCCTGTCTGCGGCGCGCCAATGACGATGAATCTGCGCTGTGATAATTCTTTTGTGCAGGATGATGGCTGGTATGCTGCTTCAAACCGTTATGATGAGTTTATCCTGTGTCACAAAGAATTGCACATTCTGTTTTTAGAACTTGGAGTCGGCGCAAATACCCCGGTTATCATCAAGTATCCGTTCTGGAAAATGACGGCGAAAAATCCACAAGCGGTCTATGTTTGTATCAATAAGCAGGAGGCCTATGCTCCGCGGGAAATCGTGGATTCCGCGCTTTGTATAGAGAGCGATATCAGCGAGATATTGAAAGATATCGTGTCAGACTGATTCAACGAAAGGGAGAAGGAGAGATAGATAAAACGGCAGAAAAAAAATTGCGAATAATGCCAAAATGCCGAAAATATAGAAAGCCCCATCTTTTTTGATGATTCCGATTGGCTGTCTGAAAGACTAGAAAAACCGGCGTGGTCTCCGCCACGCCGGTTTCATCGGAAATTTCATTTTATTGTCTTATTCAAAGACCGGATAAATTGCTATAAATCTGGAAACAATCGTAGCCGCCTGTGCACGTACAGCGCTTCCCTGTGGGTCAAGACGTCCGTTATTTCCCTGAATGATTTCATTTGCAACTGCCCAGGACATCGCGTCTTTTGCATATGCACTTACGCTGGATGCATCTGGGAATGTGCTCAGGTCAGCAGATTTCGTAACATCCCACTTTTTGTAGTTCGCATAGCGGTACATAATCGTTGCCATCTGTTCACGGGTAATCGGATCCGCCGGTCCGAATAAACCGGAGTCCGTATATCCTGTGATGATCTTATTCTGGTTCGCCCAGATAACAGCATCCTTAAACCAGTCCTCACCGGCATCCGGGAATGCAGCCGTTGTGGTAGTAACCGCCGGTTCTCCCTCCATACGGTACAGCATCAGTGCGAACTGTGCACGTGCCAGGGTATCTGTCGGTCCAAAGTGGGTCGGAGTAAGACCGGTCATAATTTCCTTGTCATATACATTCTGTACATAATCATTGAACCAGTCTTCGCTGTCAACATCATCAAAGATATCGCTAACCGCTTTTGTTGAAACCGTTACCTCAAAGGTTACAGTCTGCTCTTCGTAAGTAACTGTAATTTTCTGTGTTCCTGCCTTAGTATTATCGAAACCGGTTACTGTACAATCCTTGATGTCGATTTCTTTCTTTGTTCCATCATCGTAAGCTGCTTCGATAGCGATTCCGCTCAGATCCAGTTCTTCGCCAATCTTGTATTCCGTTTTCTCAGGAGCAGTTTTTACTGTGATGGAAGTTACGGATGGTTCCGTTACAGTTACCTGAACTTTCGCCAGCGCTGTTCTTCCGGCTCTTACAAATACAAATGTAGAGCCTCCGCCCACAGCCGTAATCTTTCCGTTTTCTACTGTTGCAACCTTCTCATCTGCACTATTCCAGGTCAGGTCAACGCCCTCTGCATCGATAGTTGCCGTCACTTCTTTGGATTCCCCTGTTTTTGAGGAAACTTTCTCGTCAGAAACGGTAATCTCTGCTGCATCCAGAACTTCTGTCAATGCTGCAACCTCATCACTGTCAACAGTCGGCATCTGCATCATGCTCTCTGCCTTTATCAGACTCGCTTCTAATTCTTTACGTACTGCGTCAGAAATATTTTCGTCTTCCAGAGCTTTTTTAATTGTATTAACAGTATCTTCAAGTTCTCTCTTATCACACTCGATGTAATCAATCTGGTGATAATTGTCAACAGAAGAATCTGCATTATAAGTATCGATCAATGTATTGTATTCTTCTACGGTAATCGGCATCATTCCGCCGTGGCATCCTACGTCGCCGCCGGTTCTTCCATAACCGCTGCTTACCTTCGTAATACTGTCGGCCTTTGACAGGTCTGTGGTGGTGTATGGTTCATAACGGACACTGTTATTTCCATAGAAGTCAATCATAACGCACCATTCGTCTCTGTCGTTGAACTTGAACATGGTAGCACCCTCATAAGCGCCGCTCTTTGCTTCCATGTTTTTCTGGGAAATGTATTCAAAATGATTTCCTGTGCTCTCATTCTTGAACCAGTTCCATACTATGTCAGCCTTCTCAAAATCATTTAATCCGGCAAGATCTGCAAGTGCTGCATATTCTTTACCATTCTTTGTATATGGAGTAATGCGTTTCGGATCCGTATTGTCATAATCAACGTCCGGATCAAGAACTGTGTCTGCACTCATAAGCTCAATATGGTTATTCGTTTCATCTTTTACCAGTCTGTACAGAGTGCCGTACGGATTGCCGTCTTCATCTGCCACCCAGAGCTGGGAAGTATCGATATTTCCATAGCCATCATTCGCATTTACAAGCTGACCCCATTTCTGATAGAAAGCTTCTTCCTCATACATCTTGGTCGGGCCAAAGGTCTTAAAGTCTGTAGTCTCATTACAGTACAGTCTGTTTCTTGCATAACCGTCCGTCCCTACACGGCAGGACCAGTATACCAGATAGTTGTCTTTCTCCGGATTGTACACTGCTTCCGGAGCCCACGCTGCGCCTGCGTCGATTTCTGATCCAACGTCAATATAACGTCTCTCCCAGTGAACCCAGTCTTCTGTCTCATATACAAAAATGCTGGTGCTTCCGGCGCTTGACATGGTTCCCCAGTTACCTACTCTGTTGCTGGAAAGATTTCCGCCGTACTGTGAAGACATGGTATTCAGGTCTGTTGCCAGAATCCATACTTTATTCTTATCTTCTTCTCTGCTTCCTCTTAATACATATGGGTCGCGGATACCCTGATCATCGCCCTCGAACGGGAATAATACAGAAGCATCTCCGGATACCGTCTTCGTAATGTCTGTTCCGCTCTTTATGGTATAGTTATGGGTTCCTGCATTCTGAATCAAATCTGCATAATCGGTTCCCACTTCAAAAACCGGGTTAAATCCATTCAATGCCGTCCAGTTCAGTCCGTCTTCACTCAGGAACATATGAAGCTGCTGCACATCAGCGCCGCCTACATTACCAAAGCATACATAGACATATCCTGCATAGGTATCTGCAGATATTCCTTCTGCAATTGTCAGCGGGAATTCCTGCTCTACCGTTCCATCAGCAGTCTTCACCGTTGCTGTCAATGTAAAGGAATAATTGCCCTCTCCTGCATATGGTCTTGTAACCTTTAATGTTGAACCTTCTACCTTGACATAGTCGGCATCAGCGTTACCTACACTGTAGGTAATGTCTGCATCTTTTCCATCTATCTGAGTCGGGAGCTCCAGGTCTTCTGTCAGAAGCTGGTTAATCTCAGACTCTTTGATGGTAAGCGGTCCGTCAGAGGCTTCTGCCGTCTGAACTGCCTGTGCTTCTGCTGCATCTGCATCAGAAATATTGAGTGCTGTAGAATACTCTTCCTTATAGCCATTGGACTTTGCCGTTACGATAGCGGTCACGGTAACTCTGCCGTCCTTCAGCGCTGTAACCTTGCCGTCTGCATATGTAGCGGACTCTTCATCACTGGAGAAATATTCTACCGTAACATTATCCTTTACACTGTCAGGAAGGGTAAATAGCTGCTCGCTGTCTCCCACAGCCATTTCCTTGCTTGCAGCCGGAGCTGCTGCATCAATCGCTGCAAATGGATTGCTATACTCTTCCATATACGTAAGTCCCGCGATTGCGCTGTGCAGATTCTTTACAGCCGCTTTCACTTCAGCATTACTTGCCGCCGCCTTCGCTTCTTCTAATGCATCGGCAAGCTCTGCAGCAGATTCCTCCGTATACTTGGATGTATCCAGGCTTTCTGCTTTTGCAATCAATGCGTCAATATCGGTTCTGTCAATTGCCTTAACCGTAAATGTAAATTCTCTTGTTGCAGTAAGGCTTCCTGCTTTTACTGTAGCCGTCAGTGTTACCTGTGCATCCTCGTCTGGATTCTTAACAGTACCGTCTGTAGCAATGACTGCTTCATTGGAGCTCGTCCACGTTACAGCTCCATTTGCCATTGTCTCTGGAAGCACCAGATCAAATTCAACTGCATCCGCACTGTCGTTCAATCCCAGTAAACTGTCTGCTGACACTGCATCCACTTTCTCCTGAAGCACGCTCTCATAATATTCCTTATCCTCTGCCTGAACCTGCTCCTCTGTCAAGGTAGTATTGTAAACCTTCACATCATCCACATAGCCCGTAAATTCTGGATCCCAATATGTAACACCAAGGTAAATGTCCTGGTTTGTTCCTGCCAACGGATGATTTGTCTCGTCTGATGTAACGGCTACCCCGTCAAAATAAGTGGTGATGTTCTCGGAATCTCCTGTTATAACCACAGAATGCCAGTCATTAGCAAGTGGCAGTGTCCCAAATTCCGTCCAGCCGTAAATTCCTCCATTTGCCCACATCTTGACGCCATTATTGGAATCTCTTCCTGCTATAGCATACCATTTCTCTGGATTATGGTATCCAAGGAACATTACGCTCTGGTTATTAGCAATTCTGCCTTCCGCTTTTAACCACAGAGATACGGTGAAGTTATCGCCCAGATTCTGCTTGTTCAGCTTAAGGCCATAGTCTCCAAGCTTTACCGCTTTACCACCATTTCTTCCTTCTCCGTATGTTACCGTACCAGTATAATTGTTAAGTCCGGTAACAATCGCCTGAGCCACGTCGCCTTCTAATTTTGAATTGTTCAGTGTCTGATCATCAAAATCATAAGATGCAACCAATGCGTCTTCCACAGAATCCCCAGCAGCCGATACCGCCATAGACGGAAGCACTGAAGTAATTGTGAGCGCACTTGCCAGTAATACTGACATTAGTCGTCTCTTTTTCATAAATTCTTTCCTCCTTTATTTTGCTGATATTGTCATTGTATCATTATTTTCAGAAAAACAAAACATTTTTCTGGAATTTTCTTTTAACACAAAAAGGATGATTCCTCTCCTGCACCATGGCATTAAAGAATCATCCTGTTACTTTTAATCTTCTGACATATAATCCATCGGATTGACAGGCTGCCCGTCTTTTCTCATCTCAAAATAGACATTACAACCTTCTAAGCTGTAGTATTTCGTAGGCTGACTGACGTAGCCGAGAACAGTCGTTGATTCCACATATTCCCCTGCGTTGACTGGAACTTCCTTAAGCTGTCCGTACAGAAGTTCATACCCATTTCCCAGATCCACCGTAACCGTTGTTCCCGTCTGAGCAGTCACATCAATAGATTTTATGATGCCGGGCGCTCCGCAGATTACCTGGTCTCCCTCAGCACCGGAGATAATCATTGCAGGATTATACTTGTACTGGTCTAATGTAGAAAAATAAACAGTCTTGTCCATACTATAACTCATTAAGACATTACCGTCTACCGGCCATAAAATCTGACTGTCCTCCGTAAAATTAACGGAAGTTCCTGATCCTGTGGTTTGGGCTGTCCCTGTGGTCTGGGCTGTATCAGCCGCCGTAGTCTCCTGCCCACCTGCGCCATCTTCTGTCTGTGTACCCGTACCGTCCGCATCCTCCTCCGTGCCAATCGTCAAATTATCATTATTTGCCTCTTCCAGAGGCTGTTCTTCTTCTTTTGTGCCGTCGGTATCTTCTGCACTGTCAGTATCCTCCGTCACGGAAAGCTCCTGACGTTTCGCTTCCTGATAGTCCCTGAGGGTATATGTTCCTACAATTGCAACTGCAGCCACGAAGCAGATTGCGATTCCGACCGATGCGCCTTTCTTGCTTTTTGAAGGCTTTTGCTCCTTATTCATAATCATCACCTCTGACAGTATTTTTGCCAGAAGTGCTTTTTCTTATTCAGTATCCAACACAATATCCGCAACTTCTTTTATCTGGGTTCCTTCAAAAAAATATTCCAGTATGTCTTCCGCTTTATTGCCCTCTTTCGCCATCTCATTAGCTGTATACTGGCTCATTCCAAGCCCATGTCCCACGCCCCTTGTTGTAACTCGAAGCTTTCCGTCATATTTCTGTATTGTAAAACAGCCCGAAACAAGATGATAGGTATTCCGGAATTCTTCTCCGTTTATCGTTTCCTGCCCTACCCGCACAGTCGTCACATATCCTGCCGTATCCGTTCCCGTTATCTCCGCGTCCATATCTTCCAGTACCACTGTCTGAATCTGCTCCTTAGATTCAATATCCAGCGGACATTCTTTGATTTTCAGATAAGGATATTCTTCACTGCCCAGCACTTCATTTCCATCCCTGGTACTTCCATTGGTCAGTCGGCAAAACGGTGTATGCGCCAGATTATCTTCATACATAAGTACCTTTCCCTCCGTATCCATCCATGCCTTCTTAAGCTTTTCATAGCTGCTTTTGTATTTTGAAGTGCCAAAGCTTTTCTTCATCTCTTCCTCACTCCAGAATTCATCCTCCAGAACCGCGCCGCTTCCTGCCTCCTTAATTTTCTTCAAAACAGCCGTGCGCACCAGAATCGCCTGCGCCTTCAATGCCTCCGTCTCATAAGAAGCCGGAATTTCCTTTGCCAGTCTGCCGATACAATATTCCTCCATAGGAAGTTCTATCTCTTGATCCCCGCTTTTCACTTTTATATAAATATGATCTACATTCGCAGAAGTTTCTATACTCGGGCCATTTAAAAATACCGTCACTATATAAGGCAATAGAATAATAATAACTGCATAACATCCCCATTGTTTTATTTTCTGCCGCATAAAAAAACCTCCCATACACCGAAGCCTGCCCAAAGGGTATACTTCAATGTATGAGAGGGCTTGTTTAATTATCCCTTTATTTTTAAAGCTAAGCTTAATACTGTGACGTCTGGTCTATAATCGGCTCTACCTTTACCTTATCCAGATGCCAGATGTCATCTACATATTCCTGAATGGTTCTGTCAGAAGTAAATTTACCACAGCATGCCGTATTCAGCAGCGCTTTCTTCGCCCATCCTTCGGTATCTTTATATGCTTCCTCTACCCGCTTCTGTGCGTCTGCATATGCACGGAAATCTTTCAGGATGAAATACATATCCGCACGGGCGCCTCCCTGTGCCTTTAACAGAGAATTGTAAAGGTCACGGTACATCTCTGTATCACCATTTGAATAAGTTCCATCGATCAACTGATCTACCACACGGTGAATATCCGGATCGTTATTGTAGATCTCTACCGGGTTATATCCTCCGTTATTTTCATAATTAATAACTTCATCTGAGCTGAGTCCGAAAATAAATGCATTCTCGATGCCTACTTCTTCTACAATCTCTACATTCGCCCCGTCCATCGTTCCCAGTGTCGGTGCGCCATTCAGCATGAACTTCATGTTACCCGTACCGGATGCTTCCTTGGAAGCCGTAGAAATCTGTTCACTCACATCTGCAGCCGCAAAGATAATTTCCGCATTTGATACACGGTAATCTTCAATAAATACTACCTTCAGCTTGCCGTTGATGCTTCTGTCATTATTTACCACATCTGCCACAGAGTTAATCAGCTTAATAATCTCCTTTGCACGGATATAACCTGCGCTTGCCTTTGCCCCGAAGATAAAGGTTCTCGGATAGAAGGACATCTCCGGATGTTCTTTGATCTGGTTGTACAGATACATAACATGCAGGATATTCAGAAGCTGGCGCTTATACTCATGGAGACGTTTTACCTGTACGTCAAAGATGGAACGCGGGTCTACGGAAACTCCGTTGTGTTCCAGGATATATTTTGCCAGGCGCTCTTTGTTCTTATACTTAATATCCATAAATTCTGCCAGTGCCTTCGTATCCTCTGCCAGCGGCTTCAATCCTTCCATCAAGGACAGATTCGTTACCCAATCTTCTGTTCCCAGCTTCTCTGTTACCCAATCTGCAAGCAGCGGATTGCCATGCTTCAGGAAACGTCTCTGCGTGATACCATTGGTCTTATTATTGAATTTGGACGGCATCATCTCATAGAAATCTCTCAGTTCCTGCTGTTTCAGAATCTCTGTGTGAAGTCTTGCAACACCATTGACAGAAAATCCTCCTACGATTGCCAGATGTGCCATTCTAACCTGATTGTTGTACAGGATTGCCATCTTGCGTACCTTTTCTTCATTGCCCGGATACATTTCGCGGATTTTGATTACGAAACGGCGGTCAATTTCCTGAATAATCTGGTATACACGCGGAAGCAGTCTGGAGAACAGGTCAATCGGCCATTTTTCCAGCGCCTCGGACATGATTGTATGGTTAGTGTATGCACAGGTCTTTGTTGTGATTTCCCATGCTTCATCCCATTCCATATTCTCTTCATCCAGAAGAATACGCATCAGCTCTGCAACAGCCACGGTCGGATGGGTATCGTTCATCTGGAAGGTAACCTTCTCCGGCAGTTTGTGAAGGTCGCTGTGTGTCTTTTTATATTTTGCCACTGCTGCCTGAATACTTGCAGATACAAAGAAATACTGCTGTTTCAGACGCAGCTCTTTTCCTGCGTAATGGTTGTCATTCGGATACAACACCTCGACAATCGTCTTTGCAAGATTTTCCTGCTCTACCGCTTTGTGGTAATCTCCCCGGTCAAAAGACTCCAGCTGGAAATCCACAATCGCTTTCGCATCCCAGATACGAAGCGTATTTACTACATGATTACCATATCCTACGATAGGCATATCATATGGAATTGCCATTACGGATTCATAATTTTCCTGTACAAAATGGGTTTTCCCTGTTGTTACATCATACTCTACACGGATATTTCCGCCAAAACGTACTTCCTTCGCATATTCCTCACGGCGCAGTTCAAAAGGATTACCGTCCTTCAGCCAGTTATCCGGCGTCTCTACCTGATATCCATCTTCAATCTTCTGTTTGAACATACCGTATTTATAACGGATGCCGCAGCCATATGCCGCATAGCCCAGTGATGCAAGAGAATCCAGGAAACATGCAGCCAGACGTCCCAGACCGCCATTCCCCAGAGCCGCATCCGGTTCTTCATCCTCAATTGCATTCAAATCAATTCCCATCTCGTCCAGAGCTTCCTGCACTTCCTTATATGCAGTCATATTAATCAGGTTATTCCCCAGCGCTCTTCCCATTAAGAACTCCATGGACATATAGTACACGATCTTCGGATCATCTTTCTTATACTGATTCTGTGTTGCAATCCAATCATCAATGATCGCTTCCTTCACCGCAAAAGATACCGCCTGAAATAACTGCTGCGGTGTCGCCTCTTCTACCGTTTTTCTATAAAGAGACTTTACGTTATTCTTTACTTCTTTCTTAAATGTTTTCTTATCAAATCTTGGGTTGTACATGCCGAATTCCTCCCTCTCACAACATTCTTTTATCTTTCTACGCCTATGGTTACCTTCTCGCCATTAATATTCCACTCTTTTACATAGCCCTTTGGCTCATCCTTACTTACGGCCGTCGCAAGTGTTTCGCTTCCCACGGTATCTGCATTTGCCGCAAAGATATTCTCAGCCTTCCCGCTTCCTGTATAGGTTATCTGAATCTTATCCGTCACTTCAAATCCGGCTTCTTTACGCATCGTCTGAACTTTACTGATGATTTCACGCACAAAGCCTTCCTCCAGAAGTTCCTCTGTTAAATTCGTATCCAGGACTACTGTAATTCCATTATTGTCTTCAGATACATAACCTTCCGTCTGAGCAGTATCAATCAGCAGATCTTCTCTCAGAAGTGTAATCTCCTGTCCGTCTATCTGAAGCTTCAGCGCACCTGTCCGGTTCACTTCATCCATCGCCGCATTGCCGTCAAGACTGTTCAGAGCTGCCTTGATACCTCCTAACATTCTACCATATTTTGGCCCGACTGTCTTTAGCTGAGGTTTAAAAGTATAAGAAGTAAAGTTTCTTACATCTTGTGTAAATGTCACAGTTTTTACATTCAGCTCTTCCTTCACGATATCCTGATAGAACTGCGGCAATTCAAAATCTGCTTTCACAAACATTTGTCCGATTGGCTGCCGGTTCTTGATATTCGCCGTATTCCTGCAGGCGCGTCCCATAACTACCAACTTCAGAACTTCTTCCATATTCGCTTCCAGATCCTTGTCGATCATTGCATCGTCTGCTTCCGGGAAGTCACACAGATGAATACTCTCCGGCGCTTCTTTATCAATACTTCTCACCAGATTCTGATAGATTTCTTCCGTCATGAAAGGAATCATCGGAGCCGCTACTTTAGACACGATAACAAGGGCGGTATAAAGGGTCATATATGCATTAATCTTATCCTGCGGCATCCCTTTCGCCCAGAAGCGCTCTCTGGAACGTCTTACATACCAGTTACTCATATCATCCACAAAATCCTGCAGCGCTCTTGCAGCCTCCGGGATTCTGTAATTTTCAAGATCCGTATCCACTTCTTTTATTAAGGTATTCAGCTTGGACAGAAGCCATTTATCCATAACCGGAAGCTTCTCATAATCCAGGCTGTATTTCGTTGCATCAAATTCATCAATGTTCGCATACAGAACAAAGAATGCATAGGTATTCCATAAAGTACCCATAAACTTGCGCTGTCCCTCTACAACCGCCTTGCCGTGGAAACGGTTTGGAAGCCAAGGCGCGCTGTTTACATAGAAATACCAGCGGATTGCATCTGCCCCGTAAGTCTCCAGGGCTTCAAAAGGATCCACCGCATTTCCTTTGGACTTACTCATCTTCTGCCCGTTCTCATCCTGCACATGGCCAAGAACAATAACATTCTTATATGGTGCCTTGTTAAAAATCAGAGTTGAAATCGCAAGCAGAGAATAGAACCATCCTCTCGTCTGGTCAACAGCCTCGGAAATAAAGTCTGCCGGGAACTGCTGCTCAAATACTTCTTTATTTTCAAATGGGTAATGATGCTGTGCAAACGGCATGGAACCACTGTCAAACCAGCAGTCAATTACCTCCGGCACACGGTGCATCGGCTTGCCGCACTTCGGGCAGCGGATGGTTACCTCGTCAATATACGGACGGTGAAGCTCAATATTTTCCGGACAGTTATCAGACATCTCCTTAAGCTCTGCAATACTTCCTATGGAATGCTGATGTCCGCACTCACACTCCCAGATATTTAGCGGAGTTCCCCAGTAACGGTTACGGCTGATGCCCCAGTCCTGTACATTTTCCAGCCAGTCGCCGAAACGGCCTTTCCCTATACTCTCAGGAATCCAGTTAATGGTGTTGTTATTTGCAATCAGGTCTTCTTTCACATCCGTCATCTTGATAAACCAGGACTCACGCGCATAATAAATCAGCGGCGTATCACACCTCCAGCAGTGTGGATAACTGTGTTCAAAATTCGGGGCTTCGAAAAGAAGATTTCTCTCTTCCAGGTCTTTCAACACAAGCGGGTCTGCCTTCTTCACAAAGATTCCGGCAAATGGGGTTGTCTCTCCCATATTTCCCTTCTCATCTACCAACTGGACAAACGGCATATCATACTTCCGTCCTACCTTAGCGTCATCCTCACCAAATGCCGGGGCAATATGAACAACGCCTGTACCATCGGTCAGCGTTACATAGGAATCACATACTACATAAAATGCTTTCTTATTCTGCTTCGCAGCACAGTCATACGCGCACTGGTAAAGCGGCTCGTATTCCTTATATTCCAAATCCTTTCCGACATAAGTCTCAAGAATCTCGTACGCCGGTTTTCCTTCCTCAGCTAACTTACCAAGCACTGTATCCAGAAGTGCAGACGCCATATAATAGGTATATCCATCCACACATTTTACCTTTGCATACTCTTCATCCGGATTCACACAAAGTCCGATGTTAGAAGGCAACGTCCATGGCGTTGTTGTCCATGCAAGAATGTAGGCATCCTCATCCTTCACTTTAAAGCGGACAATAGCAGAGCGTTCCTTCACGTCCTTATAGCCTTGTGCTACCTCCTGTGCTGAAAGCGGCGTACCGCAGCGGGGACAGTAAGGTACAATCTTAAATCCTTTATAAAGCAGCCCTTTCTCCCAGATCTGCTTCAGCGCCCACCATTCCGATTCAATAAAATTATTGTCATAGGTTACGTATGGATGCTCCATATCAGCCCAGAAGCCAACCGTACTGGAGAAATCCTCCCACATACCCTTATATTTCCACACACTTTCCTTACACTTGTTGATAAATGGCTCCACTCCGTATTCCTCAATCTGCTCCTTGCCGTCCAGACCGAGAAGCTTCTCTACTTCCAGCTCTACCGGAAGTCCATGTGTATCCCATCCCGCTTTTCTCGGAACCATATATCCCTTCATTGTACGATATCTGGGAATCATATCTTTAATAACACGTGTCAGAACGTGCCCGATATGAGGCTTCCCATTTGCTGTCGGAGGTCCGTCATAGAAAGTGTAAGTCTCGCCCTCTTTGCGGTTCTCCATACTCTTTTCAAAAATATGATTCTCTTCCCAGAACTTTTCCGTAGCCTTCTCACGGTCCACGAACTTAAGATCTGTAGAAACCTTCTTATACATATCCAATCCTCACTTTCCTATATCATGAAAAAGATTGCGCCCTGCGCGCAATCGCTGCACGAAGTGCATTTTATATAACAGGGGATTCCAAAGGAATTTCCTGTTATATAAAAAAACTTCCGTCCTGTATAGGACGAAAGTTAAATTCGCTTATAAACCACCTAAACATACTATCATATGTTCTCCATATAACGGCGGACACCGTCAGTTCTTACTCGCCAAAAACAACGATTCCTTTCAGAAACTGAAACTCAGAAGTGATATTCGGGCATACTCTACTTGCACCGGATTTCCACCATCACCGGCTCTCTGACACGTTCCTTTATGCCTTACTGTCTTCGTCAACATTTTTAACATCTTTTTATATACGGGGATATTATAATCGTAAATTTTCTGCAAGTCAAGGGTTTGCTTTAATTTTTCCTTCTCTTTCTTCTTGCTTCCAGCCTCTTTCTTTCCCGCCTGACAGATAATACTGTCATCATTACAATAACCAGCACAATACATGCTGCCAGTGTGGCAGCAAATGTCCGCATCCACTGTGAGGAGCCACTCCCACTGTTTTTTCCCGATTCTTCCGAAGTCTTTGCCGCAACTCTGACTGTCTGATTACTTGCAAAAACATCCTCCACCTCCGCTGTAACCGTCCCCACCGGCATATCCTGATACAGATAGGTGATTTTCGCTTCACTGCTGCCGTCAATCTTTTCAATTTCCTTATCCAGCATCTCAAAGGTTATTCCCTCCGGCAGACAGACATATGCGTCTTTCGGTATATTTTTCATTCGCTTATCCGCCTCATTTTCCAGAACAGACACTTTCTGAAAGTTCTGAAAGCCATACTCCAAAAGCGCCCTGGTATCTGAATACACATGGCCGCCGTAAGTTTTAAAAACTACACATACCAGCCGGAGATTTCCATCTTCTGCCATCGTTATCAGCGTATTCTGCGCTTCCGTGGTATATCCGGTTTTTCCTCCGACCGCCTTCTCATAGTACTCACTGTTATTGGCAATAAGCATCTCATGTTTCTGCTGAAATACATGCTCCTCCGTGGTGGCCGACCCATCAATCTTATACTGCTGCGTCCGGCAGGTCTCAAAAAATTCGGGATAAGCAAATAATTCCTTTCCAATCAGCGCCATGTCTCTGGCACAAGTATAATGATTCTCATCGTGAACCCCATTCGTATTAATGAAATGAGAATTTACTCCGCCAAGTTCCTTTACCTTCTCATTCATCTGACTGATAAACCAGTCATAGCTCTGTCCCTGCCCGGCGGCAACCGTCTCACCGACCGCATAGGCAACCTCATTCGAGGAAGCGAGCAGCATCGCGTGCATAGCCTGACGCATATAAATCGAGTTGCCCTCCTTCATACCAATTGACGCATAGCCGGAGCCAAGACAGGACAATGCCTCCTTCGTAATCACAACATTACTGTTCATATCCCCATACTCATACGCAAGAAGTGCCGTCAGAACCTTCGTAATACTGGCAGGATACTCTTTCGCATCAATATTCTTGGCATAGAGAACGGCGCCGCTCCCGGCTTCCATAACAATTGCCGCATCGCCATATGTTCCCGGTCCCTGCGCCCAGTCCTCTAATTCATTGGATTGAACCGGAAGCTGATAGACGGCCTGAAGCTCTTTTTCATAGGCTTCTTTCTTCTTTTCCTCTTCTGTTTTCTCTTCCTCAGCATCTGCCGCGGGTTTCGCATCTGATGCAGCAGTTTCTGTAGGCTCAGCAGCTGCTGCAGGCTGTGTAAAAACCGAAAATACCATTATTGCCAGGATCACTGCCAATATGTACCTGCAATACCTCATTCCCGCATCCCCCTTGCTTTCTTACTTATTATCTTACCCTATTTATAAGTAAAAAACAACTTCTGAAAGTGTTCTTATACCTCTCCTTTCGTCTCTAAAGCCATCGTATATTTCTTCACTATGGTTTCCTTGCGGTAACTACGGCACAATATTGTACGTACTTTACAGTTGACACCGTCAGCGATACAATGATGGCATAATATTCAGGAGGGATAGAAATGACACATAAAGAAAAGCGGGAAATTTTGATTAAAGAATTGCTTACAGAACTGCCGCAGTACAGAGAAATGCAGATACCCACAAATGAAAATGAACAAAAAAGGCTTCTTAGGAGTCTGATGAATATTCGTTCCCCCCGTCCGATAAGTGACAGCTTTCTTGCGCTTCAGAATGAATATTTAAGTGAAGAAGTAGCAGAAAAAGGAATTACAGATAGCGCTTTATTGCCGGTTTCTCCTTTGAATAGCCGTCTGGTATTATGGCGCGGCGATATTACCACGCTAAAAATTGATGCAATCGTAAATGCCGCGAACAGCGCTTTAAGGGGCTGTTTCATCCCCTGCCATTCCTGCGTGGATAATATCATTCACAGCGTCAGCGGCATACAGCTTCGTTTAGCTTGCGATAAAATTATGAACGAACAGGGCTATGACGAGCCGACAGGCGGGGCAAAAATAACCCCTGCCTATAATCTTCCATGCCGCTATGTGCTTCATACCGTCGGGCCGATTGTGTCCGGTCTTCTTACGGAAACACATCGAAGGCAGCTTGCAGACTGCTATCGGTCATGTTTACAACTTGCTTCTGACAAGGGGCTGAAAAGTATTGCCTTTTGCTGTATCTCCACAGGAGAGTTTCATTTTCCACAGAAAAAAGCGGCAGAAATTGCCGTACAGACAGTTACAGAATTTTTACAGACAGACACACAGATAGAAAGGGTGGTATTTAATGTTTTCAAACAGGAAGATTACGACATCTACAAAAGAATACTTGGATAATATCAACCGGACAAAAGAACTTTTGCAAAATGCAGAAGCGGTAATTATCGGAGCAGGCGCAGGATTATCCACCTCAGCAGGCTTCACATATACAGGAAAACGCTTCGAGGACAATTTTTCGGATTTCACCCAAAAATACGGTTTCCGTGATATGTACTCCGGTGGATTTTATCCTTTTGAAAGCCTTGAAGAACATTGGGCGTATTGGTCGAGATATATTTTTATCAATCGCTATCGAGACAGGGATAATGGAACATATAAAAAACTGTTTGAACTTGTAAAAGACAAAGATTATTTTGTGCTTACAACCAATGTTGACCACCAATTCCAGAAAGCAGGGTTTGATAAGCACAGATTGTTTTATACGCAGGGTGATTACGGTTTGTTTCAATGCAGCAAGCCTTGCCATAATGCCACCTATGATAACGAGACAGTTATCCGTGATATGGTAAAACAACAGACCAATCGGAAGATACCTGCCAGGCTAATTCCCTATTGCCCCGTCTGTGGAAAACCAATGACAATGAATTTAAGAGCTGATAATACCTTTGTTCAGGATGACGGCTGGTACCGTGCAAGTGAAAGATATTCTGACTTTCTCCGCAGGCATAAAGGACTTAACGTATTATTCTTGGAGCTTGGCGTTGGTATAAACACCCCCGGGATTATTAAATATCCATTCTGGCAGATGACTGCGCAGAACCCGAAGGCTGTCTATGCCTGTATCAATTATGGGGAAGCTTATGCACCATCAAAAATCGCAGAGCGCTCCATCTGCATCGATGCAGACATTGGAGCGGTATTGGAACAATTATAAGACAACAGATTCAATTACACTTCTATGATATCATTTATCGTGTCAATCGTATCAAACGCTGGCTAGAATAATGAGTAGAATTGATATGTTCTCATTCTGTAACTTGGAAAACAGCACTGATTTAGGTGTAATACTTATCTGTATTTGTGGGCATAATGTGTCCAGCGAATGAAAGCAAGGGAGATGGTATTATACTTTTCCGGGAAAGTGAAACCGTAGAGCTGAAGGAAGTAATTGTAGATGATATAAAAAAGGAATCTTTTACAACGCCCCTGGCGTTTCAACGAACTCAAAAGGGATTTAGAAGGCATCAGCCAGAAGGTTCTCACTGACAGCCTTCGCTCTATGGAAAACGATGGTTTGATTACAAGAACGGTCTATCCGGAAGTTCCGCCAAGAGTAGAATATGCATTAAGTGATTTAGGAAAGTCTTTGAAACCAATTCTTGATTCCATGGTTGAGTGGGGAAATGCTTATAAAAACATGTTGTAAAAGAAAAGAGTGAAGATACTTTTCCATCGCGGTATCTTCACTCTTTTGATATATCTCTGATTCCTACTGTTTGACTTATGAGTGGAGCGCCATTTTATGAGCAAAAATAGCTGCATAGCAGCGGAGAAGCATCGCAGATGCGTTTTGCGAATGACGCGGGCTGAACTGTTACAGTTTCAATGCTGGATTCAAAATATTGCTTGACAGATGCCCAATCATATTCTATAGTGGGTCTTAGGAAATGGGTTTTTGCCAAGTAGAATTTTATGATTTGAACGGGTTGCTCGTTTCTTTTTTTATGTCTAAAACATCATATAAATACATTTTTCCATCATTCGCGTGGCGTATCAGCATAGACGCATGAAAAATATTATACCGCTCCACCTCTCCCGATTCATCATAAACAGGAAGCGCAAAACGGGAATCATACCTGTACCATCCATTTGCCGCATTTCTCAAATGTTTCTCTCCGGAGTTTTCCCGAAATTGTTTACCAACTGCTATTTCCAACATTTCCGGTATCCCTTGGGAAGCATTCGCCTTTGCTTTTGCATTCGCACCCTTCAGCGAATAAGTATATCTGGAACCTGTATATTCATCCGGCAAGTCTTTCCCGATATACACAATATCCTTTGTATCAGCAATTTCATAAAACTCTCTTACATAGGATTCCAGGTAAACCTTTACATCATTCCAGTTGATTGCTTTCTTTCCTTTAAAAATAATATCATTAATCAGGACAATCTTATTTCCCTTCAAATCCGTTATGATATTTATATTCCTGTTCTTTATATTTCCATCGTACCCCTCCAAAATCCCGTATCTTATACTATATCATCTTTCAAATTCACTTTCATGCTTCTTAAAAAAATCATAAAAATATCTCACGTTTTCAAGATCGTACCATTCACAAATACTATAATCTTCCGTATCTATATTATATATTTTAGAATCCAGTGTTCCAAGCATAAACGGCGAATGTGTCGCAATAATAAACTGACACGAAAGCAGTCTCGCCAGCTTATTAATCTCTTTTGCCAGTAATACCTGATTTGCCGGTGACAGCGATACCTCCGGTTCATCCAGCAGATATAATGCATCCGGTAGCAGATAGTCCTCAAAGAATTGCATCGCTGTTTCCCCATTTGAATATTTTTCCTGCGCAAATTCTATATATTCAATCTGCTGCATTCCTTCTTTCGTCCGGAAATAATCTGCTGCCTCTTTGTGCGAATGTCCATTTTTCATATAATCATATTCCATGCCATCAGCCAGAATCTGTCTTTGCTGAATTTTTTTGATCTCGTATAAAATATCCTCGCTCTTAATAAACCTGCTATTCTCCGGAAGTTTTCTAATTGTATTCCCAGACTCATCATCTCCGAAACTAAACCTGCATTCCGATGAAAATCTGCCACAGTAATCTACACTCCCGAAAGAATTGCTGGTTGCATACTCCTTGCCTTTTAACATAAGCTTGTTCGCTATGATATTTAGAATAGTAGATTTCCCGGATCCGTTATTCCCATATAGCACTGTAACTGGCGAAAAGACAAATGGCTCCACATCTTTCCCATGAAATACATTATACGGATATATATTGGGGTTATTTATTCTCTCTTTACTTAGCTTAAAACTACTCAAATATATCACTGAAAAACTTGCCATCCTTTCCCGATATTAATATAATTATAAGTAGATTCATAAAGAAATACAATCAAATCATTATAAGGAGGTATCTACAATATGAAGAAAGATATTGGTGTCATTCCGGCTGTCTATCCAATGCCGGTTCTGATGGTAGCCGCATATGACGCAAACGAAAAAGTAAATGTAATGAATGTAGCTTGGGGTCAGATTTGCGATATGGATAAAATCATTCTGTTTATCGGCGAAGGCAAGAAGACCTGGTTGAATATTCAGGAAAGCAAAGCTTTTACTGTCGCTTTGGCTGATGAAGCACATGTAGATGTTGCAGATTTCTTTGGCATCGCTTCCGGAAATAAAATTAATGACAAATTTGAACGTACCGGTTACCATGCCGTAAAGAGTGATAAAGTAAACGCTCCGATTATTGAGGAATTTCCTGTTGTTATGGAATGCGAACTGCTGGAATTTCTGGAAACCGAGTATGTATCCGCAATCGTTGGAAAGATTGTAAATGTTAAAGCAGAAGAAAACGTACTCTCTGAAAATGGAAAGGTCGATCCGACAAAACTTCAGGCACTCATGTTTGATCAATTCCAGAATGGTTACTACTCCACCGGAGAGAAAGTTGCAACTGCCTGGAATGCCGGTGTCGAACTGATGAAAAAATAATGAAACTTAGTGGTGCCGCAGCTTAGAAGGCTGCGGCCCCACATAACACCGGAATCTACCGTTCTCTTACACATTCAACATAGACAATAGGGATACGCGCCTGCATTAATTTCCAGTTTTTTACTTTCCATCCGTTTTTTTCAAGAAATTGCCTGTATTCCTCTTCCTTCCACTGATGTTCAAAACCTATTCCTGCTATTTTCAGTATGCCCGACCATATGCGGCTTATAAACCCACCTTTATGATTTACAAAATTAGGCGCAATCAGTATTCCTTTATCCTTCAATACCCGTTTTATTTCCATGAGCGCCTTTTCCGGATCCGACATAACATGAAGTGCATTGGCAATCAGAACCACATCAAAGGAACTATCATCAAACGGCAGGTCTGTAGCATCTGCAACTTCAAATGTCAGATTAGCAGGGTATTTTCCTTTTCTGGCTTCCGCAATCATTCCTTCGGAATAATCCGTGGCAATCATTTTATTTGCAGCATATGCCACATGCTTTGCCAGCAATCCGGGACCGGTAGCGATTTCCAGCACATCTTTTTCTTGAATAACTTTTGGAATCCTGTCATACATTGTCTGATAAATTTTACGATCTGAACGCATTGCCCGTTCATATATTGGTGCATATAAATCCCATATTTTTTTATTCATTTGCAACCCCTTTCCCCTGATCCGCGAGCGTTTTGCTATAGGCATACAGATCATCAGCCTCACACTCATATCCATAAGCTTATGGCTGTCCACCTTTACCCAGCTTTATAGTATTTGCCTAACAACTCCGCATATTTTTTCCTGCGCTCTTCAATCGAGATTACATTCGTAACCACCATCTCGATTCCCTGTACTGCCTCAGGCTCCGTATTCTCTAATACATCACAACTTGCTTCCTTACAAATCGTTTGTTCAGATTCTTCCAATGCATTACATGGCATGTCCATGATCGCAGAGACTTCCACGTGTTCATCTATAATGTCATGCAGATCTGCTTCATACAGTTCCATTAACGCAAACATGGTATCTGACTGCGGATATCGCTTACCACTTTCATAATTATAAACTGCCTGTTTGCTGAGACGCAAGTACTCTCTTACCTCATTCACAGACAGATTCTTCGCTTCTCTCAGCCGTTTTAAATTTTTCCCAATTACCTTTGGATCATATTCAGGTCTGTACTTCATACACTCTCCTTCCTGATTCACACCACTTTTTTCAGAGCCTCTTTCAGCTTTTCACGGAACCGGCGGCGTTCTTCCATAATAGTTGAAAAAACAATTGCTCACTCCCCATTCTCAGCAAGCAATTGCTTCAACATATATTCCCTATACTTTCTTAGTTTTAGTTTACTTTATCCGCTGGTAAATCGCAAGCCAATCTCAGAAGTTTCTTACCACTTCTCCAGGAAAATTCATTCGTTTTAATCCCACAAGGCAAAGAAGTGTTCTTTCATCAAATCCATAACCTCGTCTTTACAGTCGATTCTGTACTGTTCCAACTTCTTTTCTTCTTCCATGTTTTTTTCCGATATCTCTTTGTATTCTGGCAGCTCATGCATAAAATGAACAGTGCCACCGCCTCCACGTTTTCGATTGGCTTCCAGTTCTTCCGGTGTCTGAAGTTTTTCTCCAAATATTCCATATTTATCTGTGAATTCATCGAGAGCTTTCATATACTCCTCTTCGTATGGATTTTTTTTAGAGCATGTTTCTTCATCTGTTTCTCTCCAAAGAAAAATCATACGATCCAGTATCTTATCCCAGACCTCATGGCAAGTATCATTTACAAGAATCCCATCCTCATTTGTATAGTTCTCTCCAAAATAACCAGGAGAACCGCAACGATGATTTTTCAGATATTCCAGCATGTCCGGCAATAATACCTGTAGATAACCATACATATTCCAGATATCCGAATCTGCATATCCTCTGACAACTCTCTGCTTACTCCACTTCATACACTTTCTGATATGCTTAACAATTGCCAACACTCTGCTTTTTTCTCCCAAGCCGCACATTACAAAATCGCGCCTGTTCCATATATTATTTGTATGTCCTTCCTCAAGATCCTCTTTTCTTCTCTTCTTAAACATCTGGTTTCTCCTGAACCTGCGCCATCTTTCACATAATTCCTCTTGTCATCCCTGTCACTCCTTCAGCAAATAATCATTATTCAGAACTTTCATGGACAATGGTCCTTCTATTGTTCTTGAATAAACAGGCTCCACTGGTCTGATAACAATCCCTTCCTTATTCATCCCGGAATCATACTTTCCTTTTGCTCTTTCAAGCAGTTTCTCAACAGAACTATAAGGAAATTCTTCTCCCTGTTCTTCGACAGGTACCATCTTAAGGCCGACCTTCTCACAAAGTTCCTGCATCTGCTGAAGCGAATATCTACGTCCGGTCTCCATATTGACTATCGTGAAGACATACCATTCCGGTTTTACAAGCTTCAATCTGTTTTTCTGAATCCCTGCTCCGCAGAACTCGCCCTGAATTGCCACATCAGGAATGTTATTCTCTTTTAAACGCTCTTCAATCTTATGCTCATGGGCATATTTCCACATGGCACACTTATCGTTATCTTCATATTCATAGTTTCGTCCACAGACGCCAAACTTACCATCCTTCCAGTACATTGTCACGCTGGTTCCATCCATCTTCGTACTGATATAGTAAGCAGGTATTTCCTTGAACTCACTGATTAAGTCTGGATAAGACTGAACTCTAAGCTCATCTGTCTTTGTAATACCATAAGGGAAATCTCCGATTACCGTACCACTGCTGGTAACTCTCTCCTCAATCTCCCATTTTCGAATACCCAGAGCTTCTGTCACGTCCGCTCCGATTTCATATTTACCTTCCGGAAGAATCGATAAAGGTTGGACCAATCCCTGTGAAATCTGTCCTCTGAACTTCAATGTCTTTAAACGGAAACCTTCTCCAAGAATCTCTGACTTTTTAAAACTGCTGCTTCTTAGAAACTCAAATTCCTCACATACAGGAAGAAATGAATCCACTTCTATATATACGCAACGGTCTCCCACCTGAAACTGCCCCTTGTTGGCTACACACTGCCATCCCAGGACATGTACACACTCAATCTTATCTGCACCTTCAATGGGTGTGATATGATGTACATACTGTACGGATGCTAACTTTCTCTTCTCCAATTATTTCACACCTTCCTTATCTTTCTTTTTCTCCTCCTCAATCTGACTCGCAAGCATTTTGTGTTACAGAATAATTCTATTTTAAATGAGCACTCCGTTTTTGTCATTCAACACATCGTTGACTGACTTTTCTTCACTCCGCCATTTGTCCTTTTTTTCTGTTGCCCGGTCTATAGTAATTCGATGAATGCTTGTAATGTTAGAAAGAATTGTAACCTTTGCCATTTAGCATCGTACATGTCATAGGATTTAATTCTCCCACTGCTTTATTTAAGTTTTTTCAAATACTGTACCGGTACTGCCTTCGTGAGCCATACTCCATTTACAGATTGAAAGAATTCATAACCGTCATAGTACATCTGACTCGCAAGTACTTCATACACCACGGGTCTCCCATGCCGTGAACCGACAACAGCCGCAGTTGCTTCATCACCAGATAAATGGACATAGAGGCGGCTCTTGGAAATCAGGCCTTGTTCATCAATCGAGATTACGTATTTTTCTCCCGTTCCGTGATATAAAATTACCGGAGGCTGCTTCTTCGGAAGTTCTACATCCACGTCAATGGAATGACCTTGATTTGCTCTGATCAATGTCTTATCTTCATTAAAAGAATATCTCTGCTTGCTATCTGTTTCCACAATTTTCTCAAGCATTTCCATATCAATGTACTGTGTCTTTGAGATACCAGCCAAAAGTTCTTCAACACTTGCCCATCCATGTTCATCTAACGAGATCCCAATAGTATTTGGCCTGTGCCGGAGAATCAAACTGATAAATCTGCTTGTTTTATTTAAATCCATTTACATCACTCCTCGTACCATTTAAACCTTTCACTCATAAAATCACACTCATCTGTAGTATTAGCCAGTTCTGCTCATCTTTAAGAAAGCAATTTGGAATAATCAGGATAAACCAACTCAGACACGCTGACAAAGTGGGCAGGGAAGGACTCGAACCTTCGATGTTTCTGATGTAACGGATTTACAGTCCGCCGCCTTCGCCGCTAGGCTTACCTACCCATGGGGTGACTACCGGGAATCGAACCCGGATATGCAGAGCCACAATCTGCCGCACTAACCGTTGTACTATAGCCACAGTGATCCCCGCCGGACTTGAACCGAGCATTACAACCTTGAAAGGGTTGTGTCCTAACCTTTAGACCAGGTTTAGACGTCACTTTTGATACAAAATGGCGTGAGAAAAACTCCCGATTTTTCGGGGGTTTTTCTTTATGTCTGCACCAATTTTTCTAGGAACAATATAAACACAGGGTTAGAAAATGAGTGTTTTTCTAATCACTGCTATAGACTCAGTATCAGTCTGCACCAATTTTAATGATCTCTGTCTTGCTCAGAATTGGTGCATTACAAGCATAAGTTGCACGGATTCTTACATTCTGAAAAGAAATAAGCGCAAGCCGCACGGATTATCTTGGAGTTGAGGAGAATAATCATAAGCACACGCCTTTTCACAGTTGCACCAATTTTATGAGAACTAGAGTTCTGTGAGGCTATATGAGTAGAAAAGAAGCAAGAAAAAAGAGCGGTCAATTGCTGGCCGCTCATATTTTGTGGTATATAGTTTGCCTGAGATTAGATTGTGATTTTTATCCTCTCGCCATTCTTAAATTCAAAGTCAAGCGATTCTGTCTTCACGACTGCACGCTCTACTAAGTTGTTCCATTCTTGCTCTTTAAATACTGTAGCATCTTTGCAGTTTTTCAGCGTCTCAATAAAACGATGAAGTTTCTCGCGCATACCCACCAGTTTAAGTTCTTCGGCTTTCAGAACGGCCATGCGCTTTTTCTGTTCATCAATTTGCTGGACGAACTTATTGAATTTAGCTCGGTATTTCTGCTGATCCTGAGACTTTCGGGCGTTTTCGTGGACTACCCCCTGAATCTCTGCCATAAGGTCCTCAAGTGAAATTTCAGCCTGCTGGCGCGTTTCTTTAAGCTGTACTAATACATCTTCATTTTCGAGACGCTCCTGACATTCTGTAATGTATGAATCCTTGTTGGACAGTAATTTTTCCAGGGCTTCCAGATAATATTTCTTAATATCTGATTCAGAAATGCTGGGAGATGCACATTTTTCGTCACCATCATACCGATGGTTACAATACCACACGACCTTTCGATGCTTTTTGCTGTTGCTGTGAAGCACTTTTCTGCCGTAAAAATATCCGCATTCACCACAAATGATCTTCGTACTGAACATGCTGTTATCTCTTAGGGCAGACCTAAAATTGCTTCTTCGCTCAAGCTCTGCTTGTACCAGATTAAAAGTATCTTCGTCGATGATGGCATCATGCGAGTTCGACACATAGTACTGTTTTACTTCGCCATTGTTTTTTCGGACTGTTTTCGACAGATAATCTACAGTGTAGGTCTTTTGACGCAAGGCATCGCCTTTGTATTTCTCGTTTGAGAGAATACTTTTAATAGTACTGACTGACCACCTATCTTTTCCGCCGGGCGTCTTAATGCCATGTTCGGTTAAAGTGTCCGCAATGGTGCGGATCGTTTTTCCATCAAGAAACATTTTGTAGATATCTCTGATAATTTCAGCCTCTTCTGGTACGATTTCCGGCCTGCCGTCTTCGCCTTTTCTATAACCGAGGAAACGTTTATATGGCAAAGAGATGTTACCATCCTGCATACTTTTCTGCATTCCCCAGCGAACATTTTCCGAGATAGACCGGCTTTCCTCCTGCGCAAGGCTGGACATGATTGTCAGCATAACTTCGCATTGCTTATCCAAGGTTCGGATTCCCTCTTTTTCAAAGATTACTTCGATTTTGAGGGCGGAAAGCTCACGAACTGTCTGAAGCGTATCGACAGTATTGCGGGCAAAACGGCTGATCGACTTCGTAAGAATCAGGTCAATTTTGCCAGCTTTTGCGTCGGCGATCATACGGTTGAAGCCATCGCGTTTTTTGGTATTTGTCCCGGTTATACCTTCGTCGGCGTAGATACCGACAAATTCCCAGGCCGGATTACTACGGATATATTTGCCATAATAATCCACCTGTGCCTCATAACTGGACTGTTGCTCGTCCTGCTCCGTAGAAACACGGGCATATGCGGCAACTTTTAGTTTGGGAATTTCCGATTCTTCTTCGCACATAGCTTGGATATCTATCGGTTCCCAAACAGTCACTCGTTTTGCGTTATTCATACAAAGTACTCCTTTCTAAGGTTCTATTTCGCGCTTGTTGTCGCATTTCCTCATTCCAACTGTCTTTTCGGGAATAGGGATGCCATATTGTTTTAACTTCTTCGCCAGAATTCATGACATAAGTGAGGTCGTAATCTTTACCGCAGACAATCTCGGATATATAATCTTTTAGATCAATATCCTCGAGCGACGGCAAGCCAAGAACCTCCTTTGTCTTTGCTATCAATATTTTTTCTGGTATTTGCCGGTTATTGCAATATTTCTTTCCTTTCCTCATGAATGTTGCACATATCCAAGCGGGCTTCGCATATTTAGTGCTGGCATTCGCGACTCTTCTATTGAAATGCTTACCACAGCAAGCGCAGATAAGCATACCTGTAAAGATAGTTTTCATGCGTTTTTCGGGTAACTTTATCTTGGCTTTTCTGCGTTCTGCTTCGGCTTGCGCCCGTTCGAAAATTTCCTTTGAGATAATCGCCTCGTGGCTGTTTTCTACAAAGTATTTTCTTTTCTCACCTCGGTTAATGACTCCTTTCTTCGTTCGAAAATCCTCAACGTAGGTTTTTTGCAGAATCATATCTCCGGTATATTTCTCATTATGGAGAATTCGATAGATACTGCCTTCGCGCCAATCATCACAGCCTCGCACCGTAGGAACATGTATAGCATTCAGCTTTTTAGCGATAGCAAGCCTCCCCATTCCGGAGAGGTAATCATCAAAAATCATACGGACAATTTCCGCTTCTTTAGGAATAATGGTCAACTGCCCGTCTTTCAGGCAATAGCCTAACATGCGACCAGTATTTGGTCGTCCTTCCTCAAACATCTTTTGGATGCGCCATTTTTGGTTTTCGCTGGCCGAACGTGCTTCCTCCTCTGCATACATTGCTAGGAGCGTTAGCATGAGTTCCCCATTCGCGCCGAGGCTGTGAAGGTTTTCTTTTTCAAATAACACATCAATATTTAGCAACTTTAGTTCCCGAATTGTATCAAGGAGCGTTACTGTGTTTCTGGCAAAGCGGGTGATAGATTTCGTAATGACGAGATCTATCCTTTTTTTGCGGCAATCCGCTAATAGGCGCTGGAACTCGGGACGTGAGTCCTTTGTCCCGGAAATGCCCTCGTCAGCATACACACCAGCAAACTCCCAGCCGATATGATTGGAAATATACTCGTTATAATAGCTGATTTGTGCGGATAAAGAATGTAGTGCTTCTCCTTTTTCAGAAGATACACGGGCGTATGCGGCGACACGTTTTATTCCGATATCCGGTAGCTTTGTTGCGTTAATCTCTTTAATTTGCATAAATTCCACCTCCTACAGACATTCATCACTCTTTTAAGGAGAAAAGTCCAGTTGAAAATGGATTATTATTTTCCTTTTCTTCTGACATTTTTCCACCATTCTATGCGACAAGCATCGCAACAAAAGTATTTCTTATGGCTATTAGAACAATCCAAAATGCGACCACAGTTTTTACATATCTGTAAGACACTTTTCTCGGCCTTTGTCTTGAACTCCTGCTTAGGTACATAGCCGTTCCTGCGACAGATAGACTTTACGGTATTGGGCGAAAGTCCAAGTGTTTTTGCAATACAGGCATACGAATAGTTTTCTTTTCTAAGGGCTTCGATTGCCTGCTTGTCTTTTAAAAGCATGTTATTGATGCCTCCTCTCTGTTAATGTGCGATAGACTTAACTATAGAATTGCCAGCCCACTTGGGGCTGGCGTGTGAGTGGGTATAGCCCTAAATTTTGCGGATAATATCCTCGCCATAAGCGACACCAAGGCCGGAGCCGCAGTCCCAGTTAACAAAGATCGTACCAATATCGTCAATGAACTGCACGGTTCCTTGCTCTCCTGGCATTAGCTTAGTGTATGGATCGTTCATAGAAACAAGTTCTACGCGTGTCCCGGCTGGATATGTTTTTCGTAGTCTTTCAATCGTCTGTTTATTCGGAAATTCCTGCATCAGCTTCACCTCCTTCAGATGATTGTCCAATAGTTACTTCCGGTGCTTCAATTTCTGTTCTGATCTTACGGGCATCATGTCTTGCTTTCGCTTCCTCGGTTCGCCAACCGCTGTTTCCAGACAGGTTGCGAAGCAGGAATTTACGAGCAAAGGCATATTCTGGCCCTTTGAAGTTCAGAGATACGAGAAAGAGCCGCATTGTAAATTTGTCGTTATCTGACGGACTTTCCGTAGCCGTAACGCGAGTGAGCATTTTGGCTCTCTTCGCAATACCAGATACAAGCTGCATATATGCTTTCGCCTCTCCATCAATGCCATGATCAGTGAACCACGGAAAGCAAACCTTGTCCTCTTTGCGCTCAATGGACAGATTGTCTGTTTCGAGCGCTTTCTTGAGAACCGTTGCTTTACTGGCAACAATCGCTCTGACTCTGCCAAGTTCAGCCTCATCAAGGTAAGAGCCTGGCAGCTCAATTACGATCTTCTTTGGTTCGGTCGCTTCTGGAATAGAAGTTTTCTCAGATGGTTCGCCTGTAGCTTCTTTCGTAGCTTCCGCTGATTCAAAGTTGCCTTCTGGCAAAACTGGAGCTTCCGATTCCTCGATGGACTCTGCCGATGTTTCTTTAGAAGCGGCCGAATCCTCAGCAGCGGCGATTTTGTCTTCCTCAACAACGGTTTCGTCTAAAACATCTTCAGATTCTTCGACGTTTGCTTCCACGGCATCGGATACATTTTCCTCAGTCGGATCTTCTGCTCCGAGAGCAGACTCTTCCAATACAGGTGCACCGTCGATTTCTTCCGTAGGCTCGTCTAAAATTCTTTCAAAACCATGCCAGGTAAGTTTCTTGACGATAGCTTCGATTTCCTCTTCGGTCATATCGTCCGGAAATTCAATATCCCCAGTACGATTAACAACGCATGAACCAACTTCATATCCATAGCTTGGAGCTTTGAGATATTTAGACTCGCATTCGAGAATCTCAGATAAGGCGTTTACGAGTTTCTTTCTCTGTTCGCCAGATGCGGCATATTTTATAGTCGTCATAATAGAGACCTCCTTTAATTGTGTCGGTTTAACAAGATATAAAGAGCAAGTTCAGCTTCCTTAGTGGTCGGACAAATATCCCAGCCACGATCGTAATTAGCAACAATCTCGCCATCTTGCCTTAATTCCAGTTTTGAAATCTTGCCATGGTTGATGCCGAATTCGCTCGGTTCATCATATACCTTTAAGGCGTAATGAATCGTTATGTAACTTTTTCCGGTTGCTTTGTCTACCGGAATGCCAATAGATCCTTCTTGCCACATACTCAATTCCTCCTTTTATACATTCATCACTCTTAATCATTTTGTTCGCAAGTGGAATCATCAGGATTCTTCAGCGTGGCCTGCGAGATAGCATGAGTGCCTCGGCGATAAATATATACACTATCGCTGAGCTTCTCTTGCGGCAATACAACAGTCCGATTCACATCCCGTACAATTTCAATGATTTTTGAGGGTTGTACGAGAGAAAGTGGAAAGATGAGAACCTCATGAATGCTTGACGGTGCGATGCAGAGGTCATCCTCTATTTGTGCCGCAAGATCTTCAAGATATGTCTCATACATCAGAATGGAAGCTCCGAGTATGCGTTCCGGATTTGTTCCGACATACATCGGATAGGGAGCATCGCTCGGAATCGCTATTCCGGTAATCTCGGATATGGCATCCTCCATAGGCATAATGCGATATCCGACTTTTTTGCAATTCTCATTGGCAGCGTCCATGATTTCATTGAGCTTGATATCCAATGAGACCATATCTACTGCGTCGATAATCTTGTATCTCGGTCTGTTTGGATCGAAATGATCCATTAAAACGAATGCAGCTACCATATCCAGAAATTCAGCAGAGACTACATCGTCTCGCAATTTTTTTGGATCAAATAGTGCGTATCTGACATTTTTGAGAGCTACGTCTTTGGTGTAGGTTCTATCATCGTTAAAGTCTAACGTCATAGAAATATCCCCCTCTCTACGGTTTCTGGTTACATTTCACTATCATCATTTTCAAGCCCCGGCGCGGTGCCTGTCATGATGAAGTTGCAGTACTCTTTACGGTTATCCATCAGGTAAACGACCAATTCATAGTATCCTTCGCGGTTAGCGATATACTGAACGGCGTTTACGTCAAACATGTTGGTTTCTCCGGTATCCCGGACAGCCAAAATCTGTTCCTTAATGATCTGTGTCATCATTGTCATGTCCTCCTATCTCAAAGAATTGGATTTGTGCAGTTATTCCTGCAGGTTACAGTGTTTTCTCAGAATGGTCTGAGACTACGATGTTAAGGTGCGTCCGATGTGATTTCGGATTTGCGAGAATGATATATCCACGAATCTTAACCTCCTTTCGGCGTGGCTATATACCTTTAATGTACTGTCGTTTATTCTTTGGAAAGCGGCAAGAATAGATAACCAAACGACCTGAGCTATCTCCTCTTAATGCCGTAATTGCTACGACATACCGTTTTCCTCAAAGTTAAAATGTAATGTGTGATTCATAAATTTCCTTTATTAATGTGTTGTTATTTCCGAAGGCCTGAAGTATGCAAGCCGGAGACAAACGCCTCAATTCACAAAAACCTTATTTTATTTTCGACTCCTTATCTTTATTGTCCTGAAATTCGATAATGCTTTTATAACAACGCTCCAGTTTATCTATAAATTCCCGGAGCTGCTCCGCCGTGCCGATTAGCGAGATGTTGTAGCTATGCATATCGATAACTGCTTGGTTAAATCGTTCGCAAGCATTCTCCAGCTCGCTGACGGCGTCGCGGTGTTCGTCATATAAACTGACGAGTGTGTGGTAATCCATGCTGATCCTTTCGTTAAAGTTAATAGTCTAAAATAGATAGATTTTCGTTTATTGATTATGTTTGCCCGACTTGCACGCTTCAGGCCTCCGGCGACTTTAAGAATGTTCTACTATGAGCTAGTCTGTTTTGGGGGTGTATAAGGTGCTTAGCCGGAAACGCCGACTAATCCGTTTTAATTCCAAGCAATTGCATTTTTGCCAAAGGCCTGGGGTATGCAAGCCGAGAACATCTTTTGCATAGACTACAAAAGGCTCTAATGTTTTGTTTTTGCTGTGTTTGTTTTAAAAGGTGCTTGCTACATACAAAGCTGCATGAATTCTTGAGTGAAACAGGCTAAGTCGTCTTTGATGGGCTTCGTATCCATATTGAGTATTTCTGCATCTTCCAATATTCTCTTGGATTGGATGTAGCAGATGGCAAGGCATTCTGAAATAGAGTTGTATTTGCTTTTAATTTCTTCTTCGGTGAGAGTTTTTCGCGTCATTCTTCATCCACCCCGTATTCGCCGCTATTCAGATCTTTTTCATCGAGAATCAAGACATAGATGAGATCTACGACATATGGACGGATGGTTCTTTTGATTTCAGCGATATCTTCCTTAGAATCAGCTAAGAGCGTTCTGAGCGAACAGATTGCCTTATAATCAAACTCCAAACAATTCGTGATGTTTCGGAGCAGTCTTTTGTAGTCGCCCTTAAATTCCGCTAAGCCTTTTTCAATCTCTTCTTGGCTTGGTCTTTGTATCATGTAATTCCTTTCGTTAAATTTAGTAAAAACAGTCATCGGGCCTTTTTCGCCTCAGCATCGATGCCTCGACTTGCATGCCGCAGGCCTTTGACATCTCTGCCAGAGGATAACCACTAGCAGAGATCTTTTGCGTCAAAGCCTTGCCGGATCAGGCGTTCAAATTCATCTGCCGTAATGACAATGAATAGTTTGCCACCTTTCGGATACGCTTCTTGAATAGCTGTGCGGAGCCGTTCTTTGCGCCCTGCATCCAGCACCAACCACACAACCACCGGGAATACGCCGAATTGCTTTTGCTCCAACCCGGAGCGGTAGTAATCGCGATAGCGGTCACATTTGCCGATAACAGTAGATGGCGATTCCGTGCTTAAATCAATCTCAATAAACCACCTGTCCTCGTAGCCATCGCTTTTCGTGGCTACGAACAGATCTGGCTTTAATGAGACGATTTTGCCGTGCTGGGTATATGGTCGCCAGCAATCCGGTTCCCAGTCTGCGGTAAGTAATGTCAGTCCCGGAGTTCTGCGACAGATTTCTACAAGCTGAACATAGCATTCTGAGATAGCCAAAGAATGTTTCAAAAACATTCTAGAAGGTTCGAGATAGCGCCTTCGTGTATATTGCTCCGGATTATCCATGACTAAGAACCGTTCTCCGGCCTCGGTTAGATGCCAGATGAGGCTCCCTGAACCTGCACGGCTTCCTCCAATCCGGCGTTCTAAAGTAGCAACCAGACCGTAGTCTTTCAGCTTACGAAGCTCTCTGGCGGCGGCTCGCCTAGCAGCCTTCTGCGTAGATGCATTGATTATATGTAGACGCTGGATCTGCCCGGTAAGCAGAAACTTGCACTTTTTTAGAGATGCAAGAATCTCTCGGTCGCGTGTTGATAGCTCCTCGTTGTATTTTTCCAGTTGGTTTCTTCCGACTCTGACTCCTATGGGGATCACCTCCTCGCCGGGGGAATAGGCTACCGCTACATGGCGGTAGGGGTCGCTTCCCTTAAACGGTTTTTGTGCCGATATGTCGGGAGAATCATCGGCATATTCATCGCTGCGAAAGGTCGGGCGGTTCGTCTTCATATTTTCCTCCGACCGATGACAGAATCATCAAGATCTGGACCGATCAGGCTCGGGGCTTCCTCAAATAGTTTGAGATATTCTGCCTCAACCTCACCACTGGATCGACCATAGCGAGTTTGACTTCGTGCCTTAATTTCTGCCGCAGTATGGAGTGCCGGTGGAGCGGGGATTGTCTTGCCCTGTATCCAGCCAGTCTGTCTACCACCCGACATAAAATTTGTATAGATTTGATATCTTGGCAAGAGCATGAAATCCAACGCTTCCAATCCAGGAGCCATCGTGGCAATTTCTCTGGCATCGCTGGCATTAAGCCCGAAGATGATTTTGTTCCTTGCATTGGCATCAATACCGGCACGAATCTCATAGGGGAGCTGTGCGCGATATTGATGCGCCATTGTAATTCCCACGCCCAGACCTCTGGCCTGTGCTAAAGCATCGGATAAATCCGTAGGCAAGGTCAGGTAATCTTGCAGCTCATCGATATACAGGGATACCAAATGGCGGCGTTCCGGCGCGACGTTCGCCCGAGAAAGGGCTAACGTCCAGGTAAGGCCTACCACTAGGCTGCCCAGCAGTCTGGCGCTTTCTGCGCCCACTGTGCCGCGATTCAAGGGGACAAGGACAATCTTACGTTGGGAGAACAAATCTGTTAGCTGAAACTTGGGATGGCTCTGTCCTAAGATGCCTCGTAGTCCCGGTCGAAACAGGAACTGGCGCATTTTGTTAAGCACAGGTGCAACCCATTGTTCACGCTCAGCGGGACGGAGGTTATCAAAGGTGCTCCAAAACGGTTTGAGCGTAATCTTATCTTTGACGTCCTTTGTGATCTTATGACGGAAGTTCTCATCTGTCAGAAGCGGTGGCAGCCAGAGCAGTGATGCGCCGTCCGTCTCAACCAAGGTTAATAGTGCCGCGCTCAGCACATCCTGGCTTCGAACGCCCCAGCTATCCGAAAAGATCTCCTTAAAGACTGCCAGGATCGCATCGGCTATGAGGGTGGGGTTACCCGGCAAAGCTAAGGGATTGAAACCTACAGGGTTATCGTCGGAAGGGTCAATTACGACCACATCGTCTGCTCTTGAGGCCGGTACACGTTCGAGGATGCTCGTAACCAGATCTGCCTTCGGGTCAATCACTAACACGCTGCGCCCAGCATTGACATCCGCGAGAATCATGGCCTGCATCACAGTAGTCTTGCCGGCGCCGGTAGGACCTAGGATGATTGTCGGCCTTAAACTATCGTCCGGAGAGATACTGAGCTTCTGACTGTTTGCTGGGTTTAAGGTTGTTCCAAACGAACGGTCATTAAACCGGTTTGTCGGTTCCCTATACCACGTCGGTGGGTACATTGCTCGAGGATGGACGCCAGACATTCCTGGTAGTTCCTCATCGCCAGATGGTAGCATTAGAAATCCCGCAAGTTCTTTAACGGATAACCTCAGCGGAAAGTGCCATGGTACATGGGCAATGTTCAGCTTCGCGGGTTTATCAAATTCATCATAGATTCTGACGCCAGCCGCTTCCAGAGTGCGTAATGCGCTCAGGACGCAGTTAATACGATATTTTGCACTTGCACCAGAAACGCCGATGCGAACAATAGCTTGAAAGGTATGTTGCTCTGCTTTCTCCTTGATGGATTTTCGAGTTTCGGTGGAGGCCTGAGATACATTTCCAAGCACTGCCTGTAGCCATCCGGCATTTGGATCGGGAAGGTTCTTCGGAATTGTGCTCGGTGGATAAGCCGCGCCGAGAATGATCTGTAAAACCGCTTCTTCGCCACGGGCTGTGGCAGCCATAGCCGCCAGCCCTGCTCGAATCGTAGATTCCGTGATATCTGTACGAAGCGATAAGCTCGGATGAGATACTTTTATTTGCCTTACCGTATCAACTGCCTTGCGGTTATGTTCGTCAACCGGATAGAATTCAATCTCTCCATGTACTTGGAGCGCTTCGGTGATTTTGCGGATACTTGCCGAGTCCGTTCCAAGAAGATGCCTAACAAATCCATCTCTTGCACGGATTTCCCAGATGATTGCTCCACGGGAGGATACGGTAGCCAGGTGTGCCAGCATCTCATGAACCTGTTCCAGTTTGAATGAGCGCCGCCAGACGAACTCTTTCCAGCATATGGTTTCTATTTGATGCCTGGTCATAGCTCGCCCTCCTTTCTTACCATTGTCCTCCATGACGGCTCTTCCAGACACGAAAAGCAACATAAATTCCAATGCCAATGGCGGCGAGGAGTACGAGTACCCACCAGATTTCCATGATGATACATACAGTCCAGCGGAGTACAATCGCAGCAATGAAGAGGGCAAATGCCCATTTGAGAATTCTGGCAATAAGGCTTTCTGGTGAATTCATACATGATCAGACCTCCTCACGTTCTTTTGCTTTATCGCTGTATTCCGGTACGGGGTAGCCGGGAATCATAACATCGGATGCAATTTCGTTGCCCCATGCATCCCAGTTTGGCTGTGGTCTTCTGGCAAACAGTTCCAAATACGGGCCGGGAGATACGCGCTCAATAATGGGGTACATTTCCTCCGGCTTATGGGAATGATCCTGAAGTGGTGCAAAGAGCCAGTTTGGCTGAGCTTTAAACTTCACAGGCGCTTTACCGCGTGTTCCGAACAGAATCGTCTCACTTGCATTTCTCAGATAATTTCCTAACCCGAGACGAGGCTTAATCCAGACAAAGGGGTCTCGATATGTAAACCCCCAGGCTTTCATGACGTCTAATCCCTCTTGGAGCAATCCGTTTGGAATCCACAGCCATAGATGTGCATTTTCTTCCGCTAGATCGGCGACGGGCATATTTTTAATATCTTCTAAAGACATGAGTTGATAATGCATGACAGCTCCTCGCTTCCCTTTTTGATTAATACTCCAAGGCGGATCGGCAAGGATGGTGGAATATTTTTTCGTAGGCATGATAGTTTGTTCTCCTTTCCGGGCGGCCACAGCGACCGCCCAATCGATTTGTTAATGTGCCAGGCTTTGTCGGCCTTTGCAGTGAGTAAACCACAAAAGTAGGTTGACAAAAAGTCAATTTTGTTTTCACTTTCGCAACGATGCGACACCCGCTAACAGAGGTGAAAATGCATTTTGTGGTATATAAAAAACGATGTTGTAATATTTGCGCAAGTGCTTGAAATATGTTGTTCTACGGTATTATCTCGCGCGATTTTCAGCAATCATCTGCGGTTCTTCCAGAGTACCCTCCAGCCGATAGGTTCGGTTTTCTACGACTTCTGCTCTTGCGAATACAGGAGCTAAGTAACCTTCAATAACCGACTTAAAGGAACGCACCGTCAGGCTATCTCCAGACATAGCTGCATCAATAAGGCCTTGCATGATGCCAGGCGAAACGTAGGAGATGGCGTGAGAATACTCGAAGCCCATCTCAATGATCTGTTTTGCCAGAATACGCGTTTTTGCCTTGGCGGAAAGGGGCTTAAAATTAACAAAGCACTGAAATCTGGAGGCAATCTCTCTAAGTACCCCTACGCCAACAAATGCTTTTCGTGCCGCCTCATTCTCCCGATAGATACGCATAGGCAAGGATTCGTCTGATATAGAAGATGCCTGTTCATCCCGGTAGCTAACACTTACTTCATTTTCCTCCAGATGAATATCCTCAACGTCATCCGATACAGTAAAGCCAATCCTACGTTTAGCGGGCTGACTGGAGCTGAGATCATAATTGGAAGTAAAGAAGAAAATGCAATGTTTAAAGTCGAACTCCCTTGAACCATCGCTGAGTGCTTTTCGGGATGCGCAACGGCCTTCGTCCAAAATGGCCATAAAGGTTTTTAACACCTCGGGATGCGCCTTATCCAGCTCATCGAAGATAAATATCGTGTAGGGATTCCTCTCGACCACTTCAAAAACAGCTTCGTCCTCGTAACCGACATATCCGGCAGGAGCACCAATCAGACGGTAGACCGAAAAAGCTTCGGTAAAGTTATTGAGATCTGTCCATGACACGGCATATTCCTGCCCGCAGTCTTGGGAGAGAATCTTCGCCAGCGCTTTTGCAGTTTCAGATTTACCGACACCTGGTGGCCCGGATGCCAGGATGGAGACAGGCTTTGTGGGATTCTTCTTGGCAAGGTGCTGTGCGACTACATAGGCGATAGCTTCGGTGGAATCATCTTGACCTATAACCATCTTTTGCAGACGTTCTTTTAAATGCTCAAAGCTCGGTGTCTTTGACTCTGACGCCTCCGGCACAGATATTTCATCCCAGTTGGTCAAAGTATCGGGAGTGGCATTACTGGTTGTAGGTTTTATGCCTTCTTCGGATAAGTTCCGGAGAGCATGTTCGGCGTCCTGCCAGGAAGAAAAAGAGACTGCGCCAGTATCTGCGAGTATCCCCATAACGGAATTGCTGCCGTCGTATCTAAAGTGGGGATTTACTCGAAAGATATATTTATCAGCCAACTTAATAAAGCTCAGGCAAATTTCTCGTGGGTTACAAGTTTCAGGAAACAAGCACTCATAATCGTAGGACTGATGCTGCGGGTCTGAGCCGGTCATATCTACATAGCTTTTGAGCTGGAGCATCCCTTCATGGGATACTCCGCTAAGTACAGATAAGTTTATTCTTTCCATTCCATACACCTCCGCGTATCTGTGATTTTTCCTATAAGGGTCGTCAAGTCACCACTGCCGTGGCAAAGAGGACAATCCTCATCAAAACCATTTGCCTCGCTGACAGGGACTTGGGGAATCCAGACTACCTCACCGAAAAAGGAATATGCATCATCCACAGCATCGTGGAACAGATTAATGCCAAGCACATTTTCTGCGTCCGGAGACATCTTGATTAGTGCCAAGTTGCGGTTGGAAACCTTGTCCAGCATGGTCGCGTATCTGTTGTCACCCTCGTGGTATAGCAGAAGCATCAGCGCAATCTGTCCTTCCAGCGCATTGGCGTGCGTGATAGCGGAAATAGGAGTACATTCTGAGGTGACGGTATTTTTATAGCCGTTCTTATATGCATCGTAACGAGATTTCAACACGCAACGAGGACAGCTAGGCGTTACGCCGGGATAGCTGAATACAATTTCCGCACCGACCCCTCCAGCATAAATCTGCGGACCCATGAAGGGCGTTCCATATTTCATAGCCAGTGCAGCCAGTCTGGCCTGAGCTTCAAAGCTGTCCGTACATGCGCAGATGAGGATATCTTTTGGAGAGACGAGAAGCCTAGTACCTAGCATTTCCTCAAAATTATTGTCTGTCACGGTATCGTCGAGGAAGTCACAAAAGGTTTTGACTTCTGCATCCATGTTAATGTTCAGAATTTGTTCCTTTAGCGCTTCAACCTTGCTTTTTCCGATGTCGCCGTAGATCACTCGCTGATTACTCATGTTATGAGGCTCGAACTTATCCCCATCTACGAGAATAAAGTTCGTAACGCCGGAACGTGCCATGTCAAGAACAAATCCAATAGAGCCACCTGTGCCAAAGACAGCAAGTGTTTTACATGCGAGTATCTCTTCCGGAAAGAGTTCCCTGTTTCGCTCGCTAAGTTCGGCTTTAGAAAACAGATACTTCTTTGCCAGCATTTCCCGATAAGAGCGGTCTTGATCTTCCTCAAGATTGATAGCAGGAAATTCAAAGCTAGGGTTTTTCTCGTCAATCCGTCCAAATTCAAAATAACAGCAAGGATCTGCAAGGTAGTAACCATAGGCAAAGAGTTTTGCCTTTTCGCCTTTAAGAGATCTGTGCACTTGCACGATCAGTGATACAAACCACTCCATCTCAAACGCTTTCATAATCTTTATAGTATAAAGATTGTCCGGATCGGACGGCTTAACGGCTCCTCGAGGGTGGGAATGGCTGAAGCCCACGAACTCGATGCCCTTCTCGTACCATTTCTGGATGATGAGATTAAGCTTGTCGCAGTCAGGTTCATAAGTGGCTCCGGTCACGCTGGCAGTTACATCAAAGTAAAAGTGGTCAACATGTTTTCCGTCGGAGCTGCCAAGGATACCTCCGGTCTCTGGGATTTGAGATCCGACAGTCTCGCGGATTCGAGAGAGAACTTCCTCGGTGATAATGTAGGTTTTAGGTTCTTTTTTGTTTGTCATTTTTTACCTCCGTAAATTTGTGTATTGATAATAATAATCATCTTCCCAGCTAAATTGATCTTTTAGCTGGCTGGCAATATTATCGAAGCTCTTGTAGCTGCGAATATACTCAGTGGTACATTCCGCCCAAAGCGAAGCGACACTTTTGGCCTGTTCCAGTGTTGCAATGTTGCCATTCCAACAGATGTAAGGATACGAACTGTCGTTATCCTGAAGCCAATGCGCCGCATGAGAGGAACAATCACGGCCTTGGTAATCTATGTGCGAAATAATATATATTCGCCATCCACGTTCGCCAAGATCCCAGAATACATAGTCCACAACTAAGGAGCGGTCTGACGTCCAGTAGTTTAAGCGGATATAGTCACGCTCCATTTAATATCGCCTCCAATCGTTTTGATGAAGAGAGGCAGGAGCCTCATCGGCTGAGGCTCCGCCTGCACTTGGTTTGTCCGAGATCAGCAGAAAACGCCACTCGGTAATTCCTGACCCTCACGACCACCATTAAAGATGCCCGCAGGAAGAAGAGTCACCTTCTTCATATAATTTCACCTCCTTGTAATGGATTGAAGAAAAGCGAGAAGTATTGTATAATATAAGAATCTGGAGAGTGGTTAAATCTCGCATTTGATGCCTCTCGCTTTTCTTGAGGCTATTATATTGCAGGCAAATCTAAATGTAGCTGACAGTGAGGTTGACGTAGAGTTGACGTTTGAGTTGACATGAAAGGAGCCTTAGAGATGCAAGAATTAAACTATGTGGCATTTGAAAATGAATTTGTGAAATTTTGTAGTGGAGATATCGACACTGAATTAGAATATGGAGGAAAAGTTAAACCTACTCGCGAAAACATAGACAGATATATTCTCTTGCCAGCAGCTATGACAAAGGACGAAAAAGAGAAGCATCTCGTATTCAATGAGGCAATTGATAAGACGGCACTATCAAAATTCAGAAAAGGTGAGCGTCCAGTACCAAAAGCCGTAGTAGCTGCATTTAAAAAAGATGGTGCAGTAGGTATTGCAGTAGAGCGATTCATAAAAATAATACCCGAAGTGATATCGCCTCATGAGTACTTTGACCTTTCTATGGCAATATGGAATATTATTCAAACCGATGTATTTATCCCGGAGGAAGTGTCTACAACTTTAGAGTGTTTGGCAAGAAGTTCAGAAATATCAATTGGAAAAGGGAAAGTGGAAGGTCTATGTTTATTCCTAGCCACTGCACTGAAGTTTGCAATATTAAGAGATACACTTATTAGAGGTACGCCAAATTTATCGCCAAGGGTTGCCTTTGTGATTAAAGAACTCAAAAGAGATAAACAAGAATCGGAATTTCTAAAAGCGCTTGTTTATGACATGTTTACCGAACTCGAAAAGCAGAAAACACGTGTCGGTGATAAACTTGCGTTAGATACGGTAAATCATACGAAATATACGGATGACGATTTTGTGGAACTTATGGCTGCGATAGCACCACTACAAGACATTTTTTCAGATGAGTTCATGCATTACGCTTCATTATTACAAATATTTGCTATTGGAATTGAGTCCAATAGAATTCCACCAATGGCTTCTCAGGAGGGGTATAATAGTCTATTCGCAAAGTTTCGTGTACCTCCAGCACCTTATATTATATTTCCGCCTTCCGTTATCGAGGCACAATACGTGGACACATCCAGTGGAGAACCAATTCGATATTCAATGAGAGTCGACGAGCAAGGAAGAATGATTTGCGAAAATGCTGAAGTTCTGAAAGATTATAAATGGACTCCACAACAAGAATAAAAAAATCTGCCAAGACTTTTAATGTCTTGGCGGATTACTTTTTCTAAATCAATCGCGTATTTATACTTTTTACAAGCATTAGGTAACATGCAAAGTCTTCGATAACTTTGTGGTTATACCCATTATATTTTCATAGTCAGTCTCACCATTTAAGGCTAAGATAGCACTCTGTTCATTGAAAATCATTTTATATTTCCAAACAAGGAAATAATTGTCATTTAACTAGATTTTTCGCAGAGGCAAAGCCATATTATGTAGTGACTTTACTTTGCATATGTACATTCAGTATTTCAGAAGAAGTAACAGCTTCTTTACTAGTTATCGATGTGCAGTTCTCCGCTTTTAAGGATTCTTTCGATGCCCGCCATATTAAAACGAAATTTAAAGTTATCTCTATTATTATGTACTTGGAATTCACCAATGGAGATTCCTTGATGCCCATATTTTACAGTATTACTTTCATTCCATTCAGCAATTGACGATTTTGTAAACCGTATTTTACTTCTGTCCCAATACGGGCTTTTGTGCTTTTTCATGATAATCGCCTTTGGACTTAATGTAAGATTATCATTTGCATCAACCACATTGTAAAACTGGATAAAATAATCACATTCAAACATATTTTCCCAGTAGATTTTAAGCAATTCGTCAATTCTTGAATAGACCAGCTCTTTAAAGATTACAACTTTTTCTTGGTATGTACTTGGAATCTTAGTAATGTTCAATTTCGATGCCATTAGTGAGAACCAAGTTTTCGAACTTGCCTGACCAACTTTTTGAGGGGCAGCTTTACCTAATCCTTGCTTGTTTGTTTTAACTGATAACGTTTTGCCATAGTCGAGCAAGAAATCAACATCACTTTGGTGTTCGGCAACATGCTTAACAGGTTTCGGAATATTATTGTCGTAAAATACTGTTTTAATTATTTCGGAGAATGTGTCCGCCACACATGGAATTCCTCTCAGTCTATAATCGCTTGAAATTGGAACATTGAAAAAGTCGGCAATTGCAATTTCAGCAGATATACCGATTTGTTCATTGTTCACGATTACATAATTGTATCAAAGCTTGAATGATTATGAAATCGTGAGCGTTTTAGATAAATCATATCGGAATATAAACTGATTTTAGACTATTCCAGCGAATACATGCTAAAATCTAGACATGAATTACATCGGAAGCAAGCTATCTCTACTAAACTTTATCGGAGATACTGTCGACGATGTAACAAATGGAACGTATTCAAGCGTCTGTGATTTATTTGCGGGAACAGGAATCGTTGGCCGCTACTTCAAGAAAAAAGGGAAAAAAATAATCGCCAACGATTTGCAATATTATAGTTATGTACTGAACAGGCATTATATTGGAAATAATCATCCTCTTATGTTCTCTTCTCTGACCGATTTAGATGTCCCAGGAATTATGATATCGGATAATCCAATTATTACTATATGCGATTATTTATCTGGCTTAGAAGGCGAACCCGGTTTCATATATAATAATTACTGTTTAGGTGGTTCAGGAGAGCGTTTATATTATTCGGATGAAAATGGAAAGCTTTGCGATGCAATACGTACAAAGATTGAATCTTGGATGAAGAATAATAAAATAACCGAAGATGAATACTATTATTTATTATGCACACTATTAGAAAGCATAGACAAGGTTGCGAATACAGCAAGTGTTTATGGAGCGTTTTTGAAAAATTTGAAAGAGAGCGCTACTAAAAGAATGAAACTCGTGCCTGTTGAGCTATTGCCTGGGAAAGCTAGTAGTATAGTTTTTAATGATGACGCTAATGTAGTTGCCGCTAATAATCCTGTGGATGTTCTATATCTCGATCCTCCCTATAATCAAAGACAATATGCTACTAATTATCATTTGCTTGAAACAATAGCGCGTTATGATACACCAGAAATTCATGGAAAGACCGGATTGCGTGAATATAGCAGTCAGAAATCGAAATATTGTGCTCGTGCGAAAGTTAAAGATGTATTTGACGACCTCATTACGCACGCAAAGGCAAAATACATTTTTCTTAGCTACAATAATGAGGGCTTGCTGCCTATTGATGAAATTAGAGCAATAATGTCAAAGCGCGGTAAATATGGCTATGTCACTAAAGATTATCATCGTTTTAAAGCAGATGGTATGAGGGAATATTCAGCTAATAGTACTGTCGAATATCTACATTATGTAATTTGTGATGAGCAAAACTAGCCCACCATCATTTTTAGCGATTAATGGCTTGCTGGGTATTAGATATTTCTTAATTGTTCAACTTCGCATTGTGCTTTAATAGCGTGCTATTATGTTTTTGAACGCTAACATTTATTTGAAATTTCGGACTTTATGTGATATAATAAGCTGTAGCAACTTACTGATAAATGTAAGCGAGGTTGAGACTATGAATGTAAGCTATAAAAAGCTATGGAAACTTCTTATTGATCGAGATCTGAAGAAGAAAGATCTCGAAGAAATGGCTGGAGTGAGTCATTATACGATGAATAAACTCACGCATGGCGATAATGTTACAACCGACGTTTTAGGGCGAATATGTAAAGCACTCAATGTTACAATAGATGAAATTATGGAGTTTATAGATAATAATATGTAATAAAAACACATTATCAATAAAATAAATTACATATTAAGATTTAATAAATAGATTGCGCAAAAATAAGGAGGATGAGAACGATGGCTAACTTATCGCAAGAGAAACGTCAGCGCTTGCGGGCATTCCTTGAAACCATCCGTGAAGAACATAAAGATGATGATGAGGTGCTTATTGCCCTCGGAGAAATCGAAAGCGAATTAAACGCAAACATAATTCAGCCAGAGCCTCTATTGAAGCTCCGGCTGAATTATTATAAGCAGTTATTTTATCTCGTGTTACCATGTAATATCCAGATGAAACTCATCTTCACTAATAACTTTTTGGTCGAATGAAACAAATCGTCCTCCAGTTCCGCCAAATGCAAAAACGCAATCTTTGGGAGCAGGATTGCCGTCGGGATAGTTAGGTGTCTTTTCTAGTGCATAAGCAATCACAAATGGAACCGGCCCCCAATGATTTGTTTCCATTGAGGCTCCAATGCCAAGCAAACTGCTTTTTGAAAAAACAGCAGTTCCCGTATTATTGACATTGTAAAACAATTCTCCTTGATTGCCATACGCTACGTACATCATCATTTCCGGTCTTGCCCCACCAAGAATAAAAAATGTATCATGCGAATTAGAACTGGTAATATCAAATCCATCCGTCATATTGAATGCTTCAAGGGTTCCTACTGCATAAACGATTTCTGACCAGTTTACATCCAATCCATAGGTTTTTGATAGATGTCCTTCACTGATTCCCATTCTGCTTAGACTTGGAAATTCTTCGTTGGAGATTTCATTCCAGGCACCATCCAGTAATTCGGCATTGCTCTGTTTAATCCATGGACTGATTTTCAAATTTGTTTGGATAACATACCCATCTCCATCTGTAATGGTGTACGTCTTTTCCTGCCATGCTATATCCACCGGCTGCACACCATAGTCGTAATCCGTTACAGAAACTGTTATGGTGTTTTCAGAAACAGAATAGGTCCCTTCAAAATATGTACCGGTCGAATTATCAATCATGTAAAAAGTCTCACTGCTCACATGGCATTCATATAACGATTCTTCTCCGTTTTCTTCCCGTAAATAGAAATTGGTTGAATCTGCTACGTCGATCTGATGGATCCGGTTCTCCTCTCCATCCGGCATGATCAGTTCCAATGTCTGCATATCCAGCATGAAATCCGGATCAAATTCTTCACTGCCTTCTGTTTCCTGTGAGGTTTCTGCTTCCTGTGGGTTTGAGGGTTCATTTAAATCCTCCGGTTGACTGGAACAGGCGCAAAGACCAAACAGCATACATAAAACAAGTAATAACGCGATTTTTCTCATTTTGTTTTCCTCCTAATTGCCAAGTATAACGTCTCAACATGAGATTACGCTTATTATACTCGAAGCCACAAAAAAGCACCCCACACAATCAGGTAGTTTTCAGAAAATAATTTGAAAACATTCCGTACACTACCCGTTTGTGTGGGGACAAAGGCCTACTATGCAAATATAATATGCGTATAGGAGGGATGATATCATGAAGAAGAAAAGAATTTTAGGGATAGTGACAGCAATGCTCATGGTTATCGCCCTGGCTCTTACGGGCTGCGGGCAGCAAGGCGAGCAGAACGCGGGAGCAACCGGTTCCGGAGACGGAAATGGTACGAGTGTGAGCGAACCCAAAAAAGAATCTGTCGTAGATGAAGAACCTACGGTAGACATTGGCGAGAAACCGGATGGAAGTGATGTCATCGAGCTCATGCACTGGTATCAGGATCGTGATGCAGCCTATATTAAGACTGTCGAAAAAGACAGCGACGGTTATTACCATTATAAGGTTGGCGACAAGGAGCTTCTATGCAAAACTAACGTCTGGGATTTTGTCGATGCAAAAGAGGGGCTCCGTGGCACTTACTATGTCTGGCGTTTTGAAGATATGGCTGAGTCAATCGGACTTTACCCCTCAGACTTCGCGGCGACTTACCATATGGGAGCAAGAGTTGACCCAAATCAGTCTCGCTTGGATTTTGCGCTAGATCTCGGATCGAATCATAAGACTCCATACGAAAAGACGGCCATTGACTTAACTGGATCGGTTCTTTGCAATAAGTACGATGAAATGATCTATTGTTTATCGTCGAAAACTACATATCAGATTAGCCTAGAGCAGATTTGTTTCTCGGCATACATGATGGAACAATTGCACCTTGGACGCACCGATGAAGAAATTATGGAGAGCGATTTTGAATCTTGGAGAGCGCTATCTGGGAATAATATGCCCCTAATTCCCGAATAATTAAATACCCAGCCAATTTGGCTGGGTATTTTTCTACACTGCGAAGTTTTTAATCTTACGATCTTCGATATAATAGTTATTTACGCCAAGTATATATTCGGCGTTATCTTCTGAGTTTACATGGAATCGATATAGCTTCTGTGCCTCTTGTTTGAGTATTGGAGCTTTATTGGCCGGGTCGTAATCGACGACCTTTGCAAGATAATCTAGCTTATCTAGATAGGCTACGACCTGTTCTTTAGTTAAACCGGAGCGACGAGCGAGGATGCCCTCATATGAGTTATCTAGCGGGTGCTTTTCATAATACTCTTCTAGATAAGCAGTGACAGATGATTTTTCGACTAGGCCCATATTCTCAAGAAGACGCTGATCTTCGGTAAAGCGCTGATATTTAGGAAAAAACACTACACCTACCCTTTTGTGTGGGGACAAAGTCCTGTTCTGCAAATATAATATTGAACAAGAACAAACGTCACGCATTGCCGATATGGCAGAAATTCTGAAATGCGGATATTTATCAGCTTAAGTACAGGAGGAGACAACCATATGCAGAAGAAAAAATTATTAGGGATTTTAGCAGTGCTCATGGTGTTCGCCCTGGCTCTTACGGGCTGCGGGCAACAAAGTGGCGAGCAGAACGCGGGAGCAACCGGTTCTGAAAGCCAAAACGGCACTACCGCCGTCGATGGCGGCAAGAACGAAGGCGAGGTTACGGCTGAGCCAGAGGGGCCTGACGTTGGTCAGGTGGACAATCGAAAACCCGTGCAGGATACTGACGGTAATTATATCTATACAATTACCGTTGACAATGTTCAGACCGAAGTTAAGACTTGCATAAATGTCTGGGATTATATTACAGACGATACGCCGTATGACCACGTAGATTACAAGCAAATGTTGGCTGATCTTGGTTGGGAGGCTATGCCAGCTGGTTATGGCGCTGCTAAATTTACGCGCAATGACGGTAGCTATACGCTTATTGGCGGAACACGAACTGGCGATGAGTATGACTTATCTAGTGGCGAGTCTAGACTGTACGATCAAGGCGTAACTTGCTATGAGTCAAATAATGAAAGCGTAAAGTTTTCCAGCCTTACAGTCTCTGCGTGTTCGGTTTCCAGCGATCCGTATCTAATAGGTAAGAGCGATACGTATGTTTCTTTTGAGCAAATTGTCGCTTATGCATATCTTCTAGATTACTATCGAAATAATGTCAATCCTGCATTCGAGACGGGAACTGGTAGCGTATGCGTTCCTTAATTCTGGCAATATGCCGCACTTGATAGTGCGGCATATTTTTCTTAAACAGCGTAATTTCGTTGACGATAGCTTTTGTCAAATGCGCTTTGAATCGTTGCTATTGTGAAATTATCGCTAACCTTTTTGTTGCTAATTTTCACATGCTTAGTATTTCTTATAGATAGTTCATTAGTATGTAACGGATTATAGTTCGCCGAATTATAGTTTGCTAGAAATACTAAATCTTCAGCGTAGTTTAGTAGCGCAATTACATTTTCTTTTGTTAAGCCGGAGCGGCGAGCGAGTACACCTTCATAAGAATTATCTAATGGGTGTTTCTCATAGTATTCTTCTAGATAAGCTGTAACGGAGGATTTCTCGACGAGCCCCATATTCTCGAGGAGACGCTGATATGCAAAAAATCCTAAATTCCTACCCTTTTGTGTGGGGACAAAGCTTTGCTCTGCAAATATAATATTAGATGAGAATCGATGCCGCATAATGCAGATATGGCGTAAATTCTGAAATTTGAACGTTTACTGACTTACATAGGAGGTATAGACACATGAAGAAAAGTTTATTAGGGATTTTAGCAGTGCTCATGGTGATCGCCCTGGCTCTTACGGGCTGCGGGCAGCAAGGCGAGCAGAACGCGGGAGCAACCGGTTCTGAAAGCCCAAACGGTACTACGGTTGACAATGGTTCTAATGGCGAGGTTGAGACTGAGCCGGACGGAATCGGCGCAAGCGAAGACGAGGCGAACAATCGTAAGCCTGAGATGAGAGACGGGTATTATGTCTATGAGGTCGACGGAGTCGAGCTTCTTTGCGAGACGAATATCTGGGACTACATTGATGGCGATGTCTGGCACAGGACAGAGATGTTTGAGGATCTCGGATACGAGAGAGATGATAGTATGGCTGTTCCATCAAGGTCGTCAGGCTTTTTCCGCTACGTAGACGAGGATCGTTTTACGGCCTTCGTGACTTCTCCTATGAATAAGAATAGTGAGGATTTTATTGAGCTTGGATATTTTAATAAATTAAATATCTATAAAGAAGGCAATGCTATTACTGTTATTGTTCGATGCCAGCAGGATAGTTTTGCAACTGATGATGCGGATGCGTCAAGAACGCCAATTGATATCATTATTGCTTCAGCTTATTTCTTAGAGCAGTGTCAAGATGATATTAAAGAGTCATATCTGGGCGATGTTTTTCCGAATGCGGTACGTGGTAATTTGCGAATTTACCAGTAGAACCTAGAAAAAATATCGGAGGCCTCAACGAGGTCTCCGTATTTTTTTATGCCGTTATATCGTAGCGCCTTTTCGTGTCGAGAAGATAGAATGGTTTATTAGAAATATAGCTTTCGCTATCGATATAGTTATTATTTTCAATCTGTAACTTCTCTTCCTCTGGAGCTTGGTAATTTAGGGGATAATATCCATCTGGATTATAATTTGCGATAAAGGTTAGATAATTAATCGTATCAATTGTTGCAATTACATTCTCTTTCGTTAGGCCAGTTTTTCGAGCTAAGATTCCTTCGAATGAATTATCTAGTGGATGTTTTTCGTAGTAGTCCTCGAGGAATGCAGTGACGGATGATTTTTCGACTAGACCCATATTTTCGAGGAGGCGCCGATCCTCGATAAAGCGCTGATACGCAAAAATCCTAAATTCCCACCCTTTTGTGTGGGGCAACTCTGACAATACATGCTATAATATCCTTATCATGTTCTAACTGCACCAATCAGCTAGAATCATCTTTTTGCAAAGGGGGCTATGGCTATCTATGAGTGAGCGTAAGAAATCCGTCATTCGGCTTTTTGCAGCGGCAGTGCTGTTGTTTACTGTTTCTGCATACCGGCAGCTTAGCATACGGTATTGGTCGGAAGATTTTCTGCGGCCATATCTTGTCTGGGCGGTCTATATGCTACTCCTCTTTGGCTGGCAACATACCATTACAACAAAAATCATGCAGAAATCCATGCGCGGCCACCTGACTGCACAAAATATCGTCAGTATCCTGTTTTTAACGGTCCGCTTCGTTCAGGATGCTTTCCTCTATGTCAATATTCCATGGATGCGCTTTACCGGATACTTTATCAATATCGCGGCTGTCTTCATACCACTGTTCGGGTTTTACAGCGCATTCTATCTCGGCAAGCCGGAGGATTACCAGATCAGCAAAAAGTGGTATCTGCTCCTAATCCCGGCATATTTTCTGAGCATGCTGGCACTAACCAACGATTTGCATCACTTTTTCTATTACATTGTGCCGGAGGAACCCCAGCCAAATTTGTATTTCCATCCATACATCGGCACATATATGATTCACATATGGGCGCTTAGTATCATTGCGTATCAGGTGTATGTGATTTATCAACGTAACGGCACGGCAAAGTCAGATCCGTTTTACCGAAAGCTGGTTCCCTTCTACGAGCCGATTTTACTCTTTCTGTTCAGTATTCCTTATGCTGCGACGGCCTACGTGGTGCGGTTTGAGCTTGTGGAATATTCGGCGGGATTGATTTTCATCATCGTGCTTTGTTGGCAGCTCTATATTTTGACGGGGCTGATTCCCGTCAACACGCAGTACAGTGAAGTATTCCGGCGTTCTACAGTGGCGATGCAGATTCTTTCACCGACCGGTGAGCGGATTGCAGTATCGGAAAACGCGGCGGATATCACGCCTGCTATGCTGGAAGCTTTAAAGCAAAATCAGCATTTTTCTGCTACGGAAGATATTACCATGAACCTGCACCAAATCCCGGGCGGGTATATGGTCTGGCAAACCGATCTCTCGCAGATCAATCAGGCTTTACGAGAGCTTCAGAGACTGAATGCGGAATTGGAAGAAGAACAAGATCTGCTGGCACAGGAAATTCGAATTCAATCGGATGAGACAAGTATTCAGGCACGCAATGATATTTACGACAGCTTATCCTCGGAGGTGGCCGGGCAGCTTGTTCTGTTAACAGCGCTTTTATCAAATGAATCCCTTTCGACGGATGACTGGAACTGCATTTGCCTCATCGGTACCTACATCAAGCGGTTCTGCAACTTACAGCTCACTTACCAGGAACAACAGATGATTCCGATAAGTGATTTAGCCATCAGCTTACAGGACATGGCCAAATGTATGAAGAATATCGGCATCCGAACAAGCCTGGATTTTTGTCCCATATCGAATTTAGGACCAGAGCTGATTCTTCTCATCACGAAAACTTTGGAAGAGATTTTAGAGGAGGCAGATTTTCGTCTGACTTCTGTGGCAATCCAAATCAGCGATACGGTTTGCTTTGAGATTACCGGTACAGATCACGAGTTTGTTTCCCGTTCTTTAGAAGGCGGATATAGCCTTCAGACAGAGAAAATTCCGGCAGGCTATCGGCTTTTGCTCTTGCAGGAGGGAGAGGTGATGCAGTCATGAAAAAGAAAACATCAGCCAAAATGATCAAAAAGGCAATTGACTCTTATCCCGGCGGCATCTGTTTCTCTGCGCTGGACGGGCGGGTCATTCTTGTTAATGAGAAAATGAATCAGCTGATGCTTGAACTGACCGGACACACGATTTTGAATGCAAAGGTGGCATGGGAGGAACTCGCAAACTTTGCCAATAACGGCAAGGCGGAAAAACTGAATCAGTCCTGGTTACCGAAAGATCCGGACAATGAAAATGGAAGCACCCACCAACAGTTGTTCTTCCGCTTCTCCGACAGCTCGGTCTGGCGTTTTGAACTGAGATTTCTTGATTCCAATACCGTTCAGATCGAGGCGGCGGAAATTACAGAACTCTACCGACTCAGCGAAGAACTGTACGAGAACACCATTCGGCTGCAGGATATGCAAAAGCGTCAGAAAGCCTTGCTGGACAGTATCGTTGAAGTCAATTTGAATAAAGAGATTCTTGCCGCGAAAATGCATATCCATGATGAGCTGGGGCATTGTTTGCTGGCCACCACTAAGGCGATTACGGAAGACCGTCTGGCTGAGAACGCTGATGTACTGAGGGAAAATTGGAACAGCTCCATTCATGATTTTTCCAATATCTCTACAGTATGGACGGTGCCCGATTCCTCTCTGCAGTCTGAACTGATGCAGGTTGCGGAGCTGATTGGCTGTAAGGTTACCTTCCTTGGAGAACAGCCCAAAAGCCGCAAGGCATTGCAATTACTATATGCCGCCGTTCGAGAGGCACTCACCAATGCGGTACGCCATACGGATGCTACGGAACTGACGGTAAAGATAAAACAAGACAAGCAAAGGTATCATATAGAGATATCCGACAACGGCGGCGTATCTGTTTCAAGTATTACCGAGGGTAATGGCCTCAGCGCATTGCGTCAGCGGCTGGAGCAGGAAGGAGCTACCCTGAAGGTACTCTGCGACAACAGTGTTTCCCTGCTTGTGGATATTCCCTTTGATTTTGACGAAGTCCAGAAAGGAGGACGGAAATGATACAAGTTTTAGTAGTAGAAGATTCCAGGATTACCCGGGACGCCATCGAGAGCCAGATTGCCAAATCCGGAAAATATGTCCTGTATGCCTCCATAGAAAACGCGGCGAATGCAGAAATTGCCTGTCTGCGCGGGCGTGTCGATCTGATCCTGATGGATGTCTGTACTGCCGACGAAGAATCCGGCTTGAAAGCTGCGGCAAAGATCAAGCAGTACAATCCTAAAATCAAGATTGTCATTATGACTTCCATGCCGGAGCATTCCTTTATTCAGAAAGCGAAAGCGTGTGGTTGTAACGGCTTTTGGTATAAGGAATATGGCAGCACTGCCTTGATGGAGGTTTGCGACCGGGTGATGAACGGCGAATATGTTTACCCCGAGGATACACCGATAATTCGTATCGGGTACAGCAACAGCGCTGAGTTTACCAGTCGGGAATTTGATATCATCCGAGAGCTGGCACAAGGCAGGAAATACGAAGAAATCGCAGCAGATCTGGATATTACGCCAAATACAGTCAAGTATCACATCAAGAACATTTTACAGAAAACAGGCTACCAGAACACCTTGCAGCTGGTGGCCGAGGTGGTAGAAAAGCGGTTGATTCTACCGAAGTATTAAGGAGGACACAGAATGAGCAGATTAACAGCACTTTATGAACAAGAGTCCGCAAAAGTAAACGCAGAAGTAGCGACTGCAAGAAATGCCGAACAAGAGAAAAAGCACCATAGAGAAGTGGAACTTAACACAAAATACCTTCGGCTTCTATCAAATGAGGATACAGGAGATGATTACTATCAGGATACGCTTCCTGTTGAATTAAATCCGCAAAAGCAGGCACTGTTTTGTGAAGCAGCAAAACTGGTTCACGAAGATAAGTGGAACTCCTTTGTGGACGGTACGGACAGGAAGCCTCTTGATTTGTACTCTTTTGACGAGCTAACCGTGTTTGATGCAGATGGCTTACCAATATCCAACACAAAGAAGCCCGATTACGGCTACGGGGTGCACTGTACTGTAAAAAATTACATAAGACATCATCTTGGTAAATTCTATTGGGCAGATGGGAGCGTTCATTGTACATACTATAATGTTGAAATTGAGACCAAGTATCTGAGAAAAGAAGGATTAATCGGCACGATTCGCACAAATAAGAGGCGTGAAAAAGCGGTTAAAGCCTGTAAGGACAAAATGCGGGAAGCTATGGATATTATTAAGGGCGCCCTCCATGGGGAGCAGAAGTTCGTATATCTGTTATTTGATACCAGCAATTCACTGGGCTATAACTGTCAAGTGAGTTTCGCCCTGTTCCAGGATGGAATGCTGTTTCCGCTTTTGCTTCATTCGGATAGTCGTAGCGATTCTAACCTTTACGATAGATATGACCAACCAAAAGTCGGCTTGAAAAAATTCATGGAGCTGACAGTCGCGGAAACAGAAGCTTTTATCGCCAAAAGCATCGCCGGGATTAACGGGGGGGGAACTCCTTCCATTCGCGTATCAACACGCTTGCCAATAATAGGAAAGACAGATACGCGAAATAGCGTATTCTAGGGAGTTTTTCGTTTCTGTGTGCGACCGCGTAACGGACGATGCGTGGCTCTGCAGCCTACATAAGACAGGCTCAGAACACCTTGCAGTTGGTGGCCGAGGTAGTAGAAAAGCGGCTGATTTTGCCGAAATATTAAATTAAAATCCACTGGACTTCCTGCAAAATATGCCGTAAGCTATACTTTTAAAAAAGGAAAGGCGGGGTTATTATGGTTTGTACTTATGAGGAATATTTGAAACAGCCAAAAGCTATTACATTTGAAAAAATGCAAATGATTCATACGGAAATGCTTGCCGAGATTGGCGCAGATGTGGAAGCGCTGGAGTTATATGATGAGTTAATGAAGGTTATAACTCGCTATGCTGCAATCCGGGCAAATTGGCTACTGCTTAGCCGCGAGGAGAAAAACGAGCAAGACTCCGGCAGGACTTCTTGCCACAACTCCGTAATAATACATTTTAATATGCTGGCGCGATATTTAAAACAACAAGGCAGAACCGCCGCATGGCGCGACGAACTTGGCTACGAAGAAGATGATCCGAATAACCGCAAAGCTATCGGAGATTTTGCTTGCTATTTAGCCTTCGTGAATGTAATAAATGCAAGATAATTTTTAGACCGTCGAGCTGAATTCGGCGGTCTTTTTGTTTCGTATAGATGCATCTCACTACTCTAGCTTTAAGTATCAACGAAGAAGTAAGACGCTATTTTGTGCGTGTGATGTCTTGGTATTCTACAGCTTCTCAGCCAATTCTAATGCATTCTTAATTGCAATGTCCATGTCCCAATAACGGTAAGCGCCGAGGCGTCCACCGAGAATCATGTTTGGATATTTCTCTTTGACAGCGGCAACGTATTTTTGGTAGAGCGCCTCGCTCTCGTCGTTATTGACTGGATAGTAGACCTCGCCACCTTTTTCAAAGTCGGCTGGATATTCGCGACAGATATAGCAAGCTTTTTGGTTGACGACTTCTGATTGATGAATCTGATAATATTTGTAGTCATGAGAGCGCGTATAAGGCACAGCTGGATCAGCTTCATTGATTACGGCTTCGCCGAGCGTTTCTTCGGTGCGAACTTCCTCAAAGCGTAGACTACGCCACGGCAAGACGCCGAGCTCATAGTTCATGAATTGATCAATTTGGCCGCAGTAGATAATCTTTGCATCGGCAGAAATCTCCGACTCAATATCTTGGAAGGAAGTATTTGTGCAGACCTCAATTAGATCGTTATCGAGAATATTTGCAACCATCTTAGTATAGCCCTCTTTTGGAATGCCCTGATGCTTAGCGGTAATAAAGTAGCGATTATCGTGTGAGAAGCGAACTGGAATGCGCTTCAAAATCTCAGCGGAAAGATTAGTGGCGCTAGTATTCCACTGTTTCTCGGTGTAGCCTTTTAGAAATGCAGTATAGAGCTTTTCGCCGACTAGCGAGAGGCCTTTTTCTTCGAAGTTTTTTGGATCCGTAATGCCAGTCTTAGCAGCTTCCTCGGCGACAAATTTCTCCGCTTCTTCAGCATCCATATTCGTCCCGTAGAGCTTATTTATCGTATCGAGATTAATTGGCATCGGGTATAGCTCGCCATTATAGCGCGTATTCACGGTATGAGTATAGTCGTTAAACTCCGTGAACTTTGTAATATAATCCCAAACCTCGTCGAGTTCGGTATGGAAGATATGCGAGCCATATTTGTGCACCTCAATACCTGTTTTCTCATCGGTATAGCTATAGATATTGCCGGCAATGTGGTCGCGTTTTTCGACAACGAGCACATGATTACCCTTGCTTGCTAGGCGCTCTGCAATGATTGCGCCAAAAATTCCCGCCCCCGCTACGATGTATTTATAATCCTCTACTTTCATAAGTATATCTTAGTCTTATTAATCAAACGCTTACTCTCCTTGCAATGTATGTGCAGAAGAGGAGGCTCGCTCTGCTAGTGAAAACCAAAAATGGCGAATTCAAAAAATGTTCGCGGAAGGAAGGCCGAATGCGGGTCGTATGCTTGGATACTATCTGAAGGATGGCCAGCTTACGATAATTCCTGAAGAAGCAGAGATTGTCCGCATGATTTTTGACGATTATTCGTCCGGTATGGGGAGACTTGCCATTTCTAAAAAACTCAATGAGATGAGTATACCAACCGTTCGCGGTACGGGGGAATGGCGCGAAGGAAGTATCTTTCGGATTCTCCATAACGAAAAGTATACCGGCGATATGCTGCTTCAGAAAACCTATTCGCAGGATTTTCGTACTAAGAAAAGAGTCGTCAATAAAGGCGAGAAGCGCAGATATTAGAAGCCCGATATACCATTACTTATGTTAATGTCATAATAAAAAGCAAGTGCCTTACTTTAAAATCAACATAAAGAACTACAGATTAAGCTGGCGCCTTTCCTGGTTTCTTTATAGAATAACGGAGCAATAAAACATGTAATGACTTCGGTAATTACTGTCGCTAATGCTGCCCCATTGATACCCATAATTGGAATCAGTATTGCGTTCATTCCAATGTTTACAACGACACCATACGCAGCAAACCTCTTTGCATATCTGCTTAGATTCTCTGAAATTAACCATATGTTTCTAGCCGCTCCAAGTTGCGAAAGCGGCATAAACCATACTAATATCTGCAAGGTTGTCACTGCATCTGAATAATCTTCTCCAAAAACTACATTTATAAGTAATGGTCCGCAGAGCGTTATAATGGCGGCAACGAATGAGCAGCCCCAAAACACGATAAAATATGTTTGTTTTAGCCTAATGAGATAATTATTTTTAGACTGCTTAAGAGAAAAAATAATTGTCTTAGCTGAACTTATTATTGCTTCAGGAACAAATGACCATATAGTACATAATTTTAATGCGGCCGAATACAATCCAAGGCTCCTGCTACCAAGCATACTCCCTATCATGATCTTATCGATTTGCGTATATATTAATACAAGCAATCCAGATATAATAAAGTGTCGACTTTGATCAATTATCCTTTTAGCCCATTTTTTATCAAAACTAAGCCTCGGGCCATTTTTTTTCTTATATAAAACAAGTTCCACGCCTGCGATTAATGCAAAATCAATTACATTCGATACAGCAAACCAAGTAACATCTTTATTAGTTATGAGTAAAAAAGCTTTATATGAAGAAACGATAGAATAAGAAATCGCTTTAGCGATAGAAACGTATTTTGATTCCAGCCTAGATTGGAACCATGATTCTGGTACGGCTAGTGCCTGAAAAATTAAAGAAAATGCTTGAAGTACTGTAGTTACGATAATGAGAGGAGAATCATTCTCTAATACTAAAACTAAAATAATTATAAGGAGTATCGATAAAAACGAAGAAGCCAAACGCAAAATAGCGGAGGTTCCTAAAATCGCCCCTTCGATATTGCGATGTTTTAGCAACTCATTTACAAGTATATTATCAATACCAAGTTTCGTAATAACTGCAAAAAAACTTACTATAGTTGCGCCATAATCAAGCATTCCAAAATTAGCCGGTCCTAGATACCTTGAGGTAAGGATCGTTAGAATAAAGCTTACTAAGGCTTGAAAAATCCTTTCGCTAATAATCCATAAGCTATTGCGAAAACTTTTCTTATGAACAAGAGAACGAACTTTTTGCAGCATATAAAATTATTTTTATAGTGTTTTTATAATTTGCGACGCCAAATAGACGCATTCTGAACATCTTGCCTAATATAGTCTTAGCTTTTTTCATGTCTCCTCTACTAATATAACAGTTACATTCTCTATTCAGGAAATTGTGTTCTATTCGTTTAATCTGATTTTTAGAAAAGCTTTTATAATATTTTCTACACTCATCCTGATAACTTTTAATTTGCTCAATAAAACGATCGTCGTTTTTCGTTATACCATTTCCGGGCAAATGCAGGTAAAATCTCGTTAATGCTTCGGGAACGGCAACTATAGAATAACCATTTCCTAGTACTTTCAGCATGAGCATTAAATCTTGCTGACTTTTAATATCGTCAAATAGTCCAATTCTTAATAGCATCTTTCTGTCGCACAGCCAGGTAGATGTTGGTGCAGTAAAATGCATAATATGGCCATATAATGTGTTTTTTCTATTTCTAGTTTTTTTAACAAATCTCTTTCTATTGCTGACTGATATAGGTCGAAGATAGCAATAAACTAAAGCTATGTTTTTATTTTTTCTCATTTGTTCCATAAGAGCGACCTGCCTACTTATCTTAGAAGGCAAAAACTCATCATCGTCATCAAGAAAAGCAACATACTTACCTTTTGCTGTACGTATTCCAATATTTCTGCTTTCCGCACCACCAACATTTTTTTGATTTTTGATATACTTCACTCTTGGATATTTTTTCATAATCTCTGATGTCTTCTTTCGGGCATTGAGATTCTTCGCATTATCATCGACTACGATTATTTCTATATTACCGTAGCTCTGTGAATATACACTCCTAATAGCGCGCTCTATTGTATGTGGCCTATTGTATGTTGGAATAATAACAGAAACCAAAGGAAGTTTTTTTACTGGGATAAAATCCTTATACCAATTCAAGACATATAAAGGCAAAATGAACGCACAAACAGAATAGCTCATCGAGTAGTAATAGCTAAACGGTAATTTGGTCTCAAATAATCCATAGACCACTAAAGATGACAGATAGGCTAGAAATATTGAGCTAATTATATTGTCGTATACTGATAATTTCCTAATATTAACAAAAGAGTAAATAAGAAAAATAGCGTAACTGACTATTCCCACAATTCCAAACATTATTAAAACGCTTAAATACGAATTATGAAATCCCGAATAACTATATGTATTTTCATAATCCTCTAGAGCCTTTTCGGGTCCACTTCCAATGATCCAATTATTATTTATGAAATATTTTAAACCGTATCCATAAATGTCGTCTCTATGAGTACTAAAACTATCTAACCTCAGAATATTTCCTAGTATATAATCTCTTGACCACGGAATAATAAATATACTTGCTGCGAATACTAAAAGAAGAACTAATACGACTGCAAATTTCTTTCGTATCCGTTTACTACTATAAGAAAGCACAAAAAAAGTCAGGAATGCAAATAGTGCACTCACTAAGATTGCTCCTCGCGATAAAGTCAATAAAAGATTTAGTATAAACAGAATAAGACAGGCCAAGAATCTAAAGAGTTTTCTCTTATTCTTTTCTTTATCTAAATAAAAAAGCATGATCTGTGCAAAAATGGAGGTAAACATGAAAGAACCAAATTTATTTCTATTATCAAAAAATGATTGGAATCTTACCTGATAAGAATTCGTAATGGTAAATATCTTCAACATCTCAGACCAATTGATAACTATGTTGTATATACACGATATAATGCCAAGCAATACAATGACTTTTAGTACCAAACGAACATTTTTAGGAGACAAAGCTTCATGCTTCCCAAGACCCATAAAAATAACGATGAATAAAAGTGGAATAATTGCATTTTTAATAAAGACGGAAGAGAAAAGATCTAATCTCGTAGACAGAAAGGCAAAAAACACAATGAGTGCGCAAGCAATCAATAGTATCTTCTTAATATTACTCAATATAAATTGTTTTTCATTACGAGCAAAAGTACATGCGAGCGTGATTAGAATAACTAAATAAGTCCCAGCATGTATAACTTTCCATAAAGTAGATGAGAAAAAACTATTAGTAGAAATGCAACTCAAAAAAGCAACAAAAATTAAAATTATTAAAGCATGCGCGATATTAAATTTAGCAAAAAAACTATTTCGCATCATTAGCTCCTTTGAATGCTATTAAGACGGAATCCCAAAACGAAATATTATCGCAATAAACCTTGCGATGCCTAAAAAAAGTAACTAGAATAAATAGTTTATAGAAGAATGGGTTTATGGCATACATGAGGGCTCCTGTATCGAAAAAATATTTCTCATCATATGAGTTAAACCAACTTGAGTTGCTGCAATCCAGAACACCCACGTTGATATTAGATGTATATACCTTTAGCTGGTTTTTTAAGCAATCCATAATAAAGATACTATCCTCACCATGAGAATACTTACTTGCTCCATACAATAATGAAAAGAATATATTTTTTTTAATTACCTTATCTCTTCTAATAGCAAAGCGGCAAGTTCCATACCTTTGACTATTCCACCAATGGACTCTTTTCCGTTTCGTTGCGTTAATTGCGCCTTTGCGGCCATTCGTATATTTTACATCATAGTTCACAATTATAAAGTCACTCTCGGGTTTTCTATCGAACTCTTCAATAATTTTTTGCTCATAATCATCTACTAATATCGCGTCATCATCAGCGAATAGAACTACATCTGCATTTGAACGCATCAGCGCGTTGTTGCGACTAATGCCAATGCCTTTTTCCGCAAAACTCCATACCCTTATATTGTGCCCCTTAAAACTAAAAGATTCAAAACTAGTGTGGTCTGTTTGGTTAATAATTATCGCGTCAGAACTTACATTCATTTTGTTTACTAATGAACGCGGGTCGGCATTCATAGTAGATATTAATAATTCTAACCTCATGCACTTTTCCTTGTTCTTATTGTTATATTTCCCAAATATACGAACACATTAGAAACTACCAGAAGAAAGGACACAACTGGCGAAAAACCATTATGCCTACGGTGCAATTTATAATGGTACTTAATTAAAGAAAATTTGCTTCCAGATGAGAGGCCATGGTTACTTTTTCTGTAAGATGCAAGTATCCCAGGAACCTTTTTTGCTAATCTTATCTCTTTTAACGCCGAACACCATAATGCGTAGTCATTTCTTTTTTGCAGCAAAACAACTGGTATTCTCTTTAGGAATCTACTTTCGACCATTACCGTTAAGCATCCAATAGAGTCGCCACGCAACATTCGCATATAACTGACTTTTCTAGGCGCAACCCTTATCTTGCCCGTTTCGCTTCCGTCTTCATTAATTAACTCATAATCAGAATAGGAAAACGAAACATTGTTATCTCGCATAAACTTTACTTGTCTATATAATTTATCTTTTTTCCAGAGATCATCCGAATCTAAAAAGGCTATATATTCACCTTTAGACTTTTTAATTCCGATATACCGCGCATATCCTGCCCCACATTTAGAACCAAGAGTTACAATTTTTAATTTGTTGCAATTATTTTTATATTTCTCCAAAATTTTTTGCGTAGAAATATCAACGTGATCGCTCACGACAATGATTTCATAATTATCATACTCTTGGGCAATTATCGAATCTAGGGTTTCTGTGATAGTTTCGCTACTAAAGTGAGCAGGAACAATGACGCTAACTAGAGGCTCGTCAATCGTAGTATTCATGCCTATATTATATATCAAAGATAATTGTGCTAGAATATTTTTAACATAATTTAAAATAATGCAGGATAAATAATGAAAATTGCAGTCGCAGGAGCAGGATACGTTGGACTCAGTCTAGCCGTATTGCTATCACAAGATTCGGAAACGTACGTAGTAGATATAGATCCGGATAAAATTGAGAAAATAAATCAAAAGAAATCTCCTATTAAAGATGCATATATTGAGGATTATTTAAAAAATAAACCCTTAAAGTTAAAAGCGACTTTAGATTGGAGGGACGCTTTTAGAGAAGCAGACTACGTCATAATCGCGACTCCGACAAATTATATAGAAGACGATAACTACTTCGATACAAGCGCCGTAGAAGATATCATCGACAAAGTTCTTTCTATCCCTGACAATAACGCCACAATTGTTATTAAGTCTACCATCCCAATCGGATATACTGAAAAAATTCGCGTCAGATATGGTATAGACAATATATTCTTTTCTCCTGAATTCCTCAGAGAAGGAAAAGCGCTCTACGATAACCTTTATCCATCCAGAATCGTAATTGGAGCAAAAAGCGAATCTGCTCATCTCTTTGCTAAATTATTGACGGACGCTGCCGAGAAAACGCCAATAGATGTCATGTTCATCGGAAGCACCGAAGCAGAAGCAGTAAAACTCTTTTCAAATACATACCTTGCGATGCGAATTTCTTATTTTAATGAACTTGATACTTATGCGGAACTAAATAATCTGAACTCTAAAGAAATAATAGAAAGTGTATGTCTAGATCCGCGTATAGGCAATTACTACAATAATCCTTCCTTTGGATATGGCGGTTATTGTCTTCCTAAAGACACAAAACAGCTATTGGCAAATTTTAATAATATATCTCAAAAGATGATTTCAGCCACCGTGGAGGCAAATAGCTCAAGAAAAAAACATATTGTAAATATGATAATTCAGCGAAATCCACATAAAGTGGGCATATACAGATTGACAATGAAGTCCGAGTCGGATAATTTCCGTTCAAGTGCCATAATAGATATTCTTGATTATCTTGAAAAAAATAACCTAGAATGTCTAATATACGAACCAGAATATAGAGATAATGTATTCCATGAGGCGAAGGTACAAAATGATCTAAATATATTTTTAGACGAATGTGATCTGATCATCGCAAATCGCATGACTAATGAGCTGATGTCTGTACGCAATAAAGTATATACGCGCGATTTGTTTGGCCTAAATTAATATCAACATACATTCATTGTTGGTTATGATAGTTGCTTCGCAAATTTTCGTATCGCGGAAATAATTATAAAACATCAATAATAAATATGCCTCATAGAGAAAGGAGTACGAATGGCGACAAGAAGGAAAACTAACCATAAAGCTTCACCACGCAAAGCCAAAGCTATCGATGGTCTTTCCGCGCCAAAGAAAAAAGTAGCTAGCACGAAAACCGCTACAGCTACGATTGCCGCAGCAAAATCCAACAAAAAACCTACAACCAACCCCCCGGTCATTCCTGCTAAAAAAGTTCAAATTCATGGCGAAACTAATATTCTCAAAGAGATCGATCGCCTTGAAGCTCTAGAAGTCAAAGAGCAAGAATATCACGGAGATATCCTTGCTGAAAGCGCCGAGCTTGAGCAGAAAGTTAAGCAAGAAAAACAAAAGCAATATAAGCCAAAAGTTAAGCCCACTAAAAAGAAGAGCAACAAGCTCCTCTCAAAGATTCTTCGCGCTATCATCATTTTAGTCGAAGCCATCTCTGCTAGCGTTCTCGCCTACTTTGTCGTCCACACCAACGTACTTATGGATTGGCAAAATATTGCACTCGGTATAGTGCTTGCCGGCCTCCTTGCGCTCACATCTTTCAAACTCATTCGCAAGAAAACTCACAAAGCCCCACGCATTCTATTCGGCATCCTCGCTATCATGCTGACCGCCATCTATATCTTGGGAGCCAACTATTTTGGCAAGACTATCGGTTTCTTGCAAAATATTACCACGGCTCTAGAATACGAGACCCAGGAATACTCCGTCCTCGCCCTCAAAGAAAGCGGTTTTGGGAAGATCGAAGACCTTAAGGACAAGACTATTGGCTTCCAGCAAAACAACCCTAATCTCGAACTCGCCAAGAGTGCTCTAGCAGAGAAAATATCCCACGAGTCCAAGGAAGAATCCGATCTTGCCAATCTCATGGTCGACCTCGTGGATAACAAAGTCTCTGGCATCGTTCTGGCTAGCACCTATCTAGAAACTCTCAAAGAAAACCAAAAAGAATTCTACCGCTCTACTAAAGTCATCTATACTTACGAAATCAAATACAAGAAAACTGCCGATACTAATAAAGCCAAGGTTACTGAGGAGCCGTTCATCGTATATATTAGCGGTAGTGACTCTCGCAATAAACTTTCTAATGCTGACCGTAGCGATGTTAATATGCTCGCCGTTGTCAACCCAAGCACTAACAAAATCCTTCTCGTCTCCGTTCCGCGCGACTATTACGTTCAGCTCCATGGCACGACGGGGAATAAAGACAAGCTTACCCACGCCGGCATTTATGGCATTGATATGAGTAAATATACTCTCCAAGACCTCTTCGGTGTCACTATTAACTATACAGCCAAGGTTGGCTTTACGGGTGTAGAAAAAGTCGTCGATGCTCTCGGTGGTATTGATATAAATAGCGACACTAATTTTATCGCTAGAGCCAACAGAAATTGTCGTATCTATAAGGGCGCCCAACACGTAAATGGGCAGTGTGCATTAGCTTATGCTCGCGAACGCTACGCATACGCCACTGGCGACCGCCACCGCGTCAAAAACCAACAAGAGGTTCTTAGTGCTATTATTAAAAAGGCAACTCAGCCGCAATACCTAATCCGTTACACTGACATTCTCGCCTCACTCGAGGGTTCCTTTATCACATCTCTCAGCTACGACGAAATTACTAGCTTCGCCAAACTCCAACTTAATACTATGAAGGGTTTGAAAATCGAAAGTATTAGCGTGGATGGTAAAGGCGCCATGCTCCCAACCTATAGCATGGGTAGCCAGCCGCTCTCTGTCATGATTCCGGATCAGACTACGGTCGACACCGCTAAGGAGAAAATTAATATAATACTTGAAGGAAAATAATAAAAATAATGAAAGCTACTTTTAAAATAAAAGCATGTTGGTTGTTTGGCCAGAGAGCTTAAGAAATATCTAAGTATATATGCACCATGTATAAAAATAAGAGGAGAGTTACCTCCCCTTATTTTTATCCCTCATAATCCCACCAATGAATACGACGGGCATCAAAACAGGAATAGATTTCGAAGACTAAGATAACTTAAAGGCTCAAACTTCATATTATAAGAATCTGATTCACAAGAATCCAAATTGGTCTTTCGTTGGTATATACATAGAGTCCGGGCGTTCCGCTACGAACGTCGAAGGTCGCCCAGTTCTAAGAGAGCTTCTCGCAGATGCGTATGCAGGACTTATTGATTTAGTTCTCGTAAAATCCATATCCCGACTTTCTAGGAATACCGTAGACTTACTCATCGTAGTGCGAGAGCTGAAACGAATTGGCGTCGAAGTATTTTTCGAGAATGAATTGCTATCCTCTTTCGACCCAAAGTGCGAGATACTTTTGTCTATTCTCGCCTCGCTAGCCCAAGAGGAAAGCCATAACCTTTCCGAGAATATTAAGTGGGGTATCCTTCGAAAGATGGAGAAGGGAGATTTCGCCCTGCCCTATGCTAGATTCTTAGGCTACAGAAAAGGCCGGGATGGACGGCCTGAAATTATCCCAAAGGAAGCTCGAGTGGCGCAACGAATTTATTGGTTATATCTAAACAGTGTGACCATTAACCGCATTGCTACTATCCTCACCAAGAAGAAAGCTACTGCTCCTGGAGGTGGATGTAGGTGGCATGGGAGTACGGTTTATAGTATTCTCACAAACGAGAAATATATGGGCGATGCCCTGCTTCAGAAGACTTATACACCAAATTTCTTGACCCATAAATCTATGGTAAACAATAGAGCTATTCGGTGTTAGTCCCCATGCAATCTGCACTAAATGCTTGGAAAATTCCAACTTTTGCAGATTGCTTTTTTATTTATGCTTATTTGTGTTATTTAAAAATTTCGGATGTAAAAACTTAAAACATACCATATTTGAACCACTCAAGTTGCTATTTTCTCTCTTATAATCTTAGAAAAATCTATATTCCAGATATCTATATAGCTCCGGCCTGATATCTGTCTTCGTATTCGTTAGGCGATAAATAGTTAAGCGAACTGTGAGGTCTTTTGTTGTTGTAATAGTCCATAAACTTGGAAATATGTTTTCTAACCGTACTATATGATTTGCCAGCTTCATTTAATAAAATTGCATCTTTTAGAGTCCTGTTGAATGATTCGAGTGGCGCATTGTCTGTTGGTGTGGATGGCCTAGAGTACGAGTGAATTATATGATGGTCTTTTAGATATTTGTTATATGTGTAGGAAATAAAGTTAGAGCCACGGTCAGAGTGTAGGATAAGGCCAGGCTTTATATCTCTATTTTGTATAGCTGCTACGAGTGTACTTTTAGATAGCCTTGTACTATTGTTAGGACTAATGCGTATGGAAAGCACTTTTCTTGAGAATAAGTCCATACATATACATACCCAATAGGGTCTCTTATTTATATATACGAGAGTCGAGTCTGTTAGCCAAACTTGATTTGGTTTCATAACTTCGTAATTTCTAAGAAGTACCGCGCTCCTAGATTAATGATAAAATTAGCGCAATTTCTTATTTTCTCACGGCTTCTACTCTACATACAACCGCAAGGCAGGGCTGTGAGATTTTTGTCTAAAATTGGTGCAAAGTTTCACTTTAAATATAGGCTGAAAAAACTGGTGCATATAGATATACCTTACAGGCACGTCTGACATAATTGGTGCATACGTTTTTCGTATATCACGCAAAAGAGTTAAGCGAAAAAGCAAGCCGTGCGAAAGTTTTTCTTGTATCAAGGGTGACGTCATAAGACAGGGGATCAGATGCGAACTCACCGCAGTGAATCCGCTTTATTTTTTCTTCATGCACTAATCTGTACCTGAATGGCTGCATCAACCACCAGAATATCATCAATCTTTACTTGTAAGAGCGCAGCCAAAACTACCAGATTATCAATCGTTGGCATTGCAGTTCCGCGCTGCCACTTGTAAATTGCCTGCGGAGTTGCAAAACCAAAGACATCCTGTAAATCTCTCACCGACAAACCTGCTGCCTTTCTCAATCTCTCAATATTCTTTCCAGTCGCAACCATATCAATAGTTGGCATCATAAACATAACGTCCACCTCTTTCCGGCCTTCCGAGAAGAACGGTATCTTTGCAATGCCCAAACTCGATTCGCTGCGCTTCTTCCAGGCTTTGCACTACTCAGAGGCCTTAAAATTATATATAGGTTTCATAACATCAATGACATCAACAGATTCACGGATTACATCAATAATATCCTCCAGTGATTTATATGCCATTGGTGCTTCATCTAATGTATTTTCATTAACAGAAGTTGTGTACACTCCTATCATTTCTTCTTTGTACTGATCCAGACTAAGCTCATTTTTTGCTTTGGTTCTGGACATAATTCTTCCTGCTCCATGAGGTGCAGAATAATTCCATTCAGGATTTCCTTTTCCTACCGCAAGAATACTTCCATCTCTCATATTGATTGGAATCAGAATTTTTTCACCTTTATGTGCTGCAATTGCGCCTTTTCTCAGAATCATTTCATCCGTATCAATATAGTTATGAATCGTGTGAAATCCATCTGCTCCTGTCATTCCAGTTCTTTCAAGAATGATTTCTGACATCTTCTCTCTGCTTCTACAAGCAAAACTCTGACAAATCACAACATCATGAAGATAATCCTCAAGATACTTTCCTGACAAATAGCAAAGGTCATCCGGCATAGAAGGCTGACTTTCATAAACCTGGAAATGAAGTTCTTTCAAGGCCTCCTGAATATCTTTCCTTCTTCCCTGTTCTTTGTAAGTTCTGATGATTTCTTCTCTCTTTTCAAAATATTCACCATAGCCGCGATCAAGATTCACTGCCATTTTCTGATAAAGCTCAGCTACCTGCTTACCCAGGTTTCTGCTGCCTGAATGAATGATCAGATACTTGGTACCGTCTTCAGCCTCATCAACTTCGATAAAATGATTGCCACCACCTAAAGTACCCAGGGATCTTTCCAGTCTTCTTGTATCTTTGAGGTTTCTGTAGCATCTAAGTTCTGTCAGATTAAATCTTTCCTGACGTCCCTCCCAAACATTCATTCCAGATGGAATGAAATGACATGCTTCATCAAGCTTTTCAAAATCAATCTCAACTTTTCCAAGATTAACCGTATACATACCGCAGCCAATATCTACACCAACCACATTTGGCACTGCTTTATCCACGATTGTCATGGTCGTTCCAATCGTACATCCTTTACCAGCATGAACATCTGGCATAATACGTATCCTTGAACCGGCAGTCATATCGTAATCACACATTCTGCGAATCTGATCGATTGCTTCATCTTCTATAACTTTCGCATAGCAGATTGCTGTGTTTACCTTTCCTTTTATTTCTAACATTTGATTATTTCCTTCTTTCGTTTCATTTACATTGGACTCAATATTCCGCAAGGAGCGCCTGCGGGGTATCAACTGAACTAACGGAATAAAAAAAATCGCCTACCTTCACCAGATAAGCGATCCTGAAAATCTATGTATCTATTTTACACGGAGTCTTCTTTTATAACTCTTCCATTACTCCCTGCGTTTTCTACACAAATCCCAATAATGCTTCATCTGATCCAAGCGCACAGCATCATAGCCTTGCATATATGCATGCAGTGCTTCATATTTAAGTTCGCTATTAAGATAAAACTTACTGATTATTGTGAACATATCTTTTTCCTTTCCGGTTCTTTCTTCGAAACCGCTTTTAATCTTTCTATAACATAGGATAACACTTTTTTCCACGATTGTAAATTATACTTGTGGTATAAGATTTGTTTCCAATGTCTTTCCAATGTCGGAATCAGCTACTGGTATATGCGACTGTTCTTTTTCATAACAGTTCCGGAACATCCGGATAACCTTCTGCAATTCCACCTACCAATTTATATGTTGCGCTCCCACCTAACGATGCCATTCCATTGTATATTCTTCTTCTGCTGTATTTTCATCTATTTCCTGATTCACAATTTTGAATCCGCGATGCTGATAGAACACTACCGCTCTTATATTTTTCTTATACACATTCAGTTTCAAATGATCCTTTCGCTTCATAACGGTGCGAAGCAGTTCTGTTCCGATCCCTTTTGATTGTTCCGTTGCCTTTACAAAGATCCCGGCTATATAAGTATCTGTCAAACCGATAAAACCCTGAAGCTCCTCATTTTCTTCTGCCACAAATACTTCTGCTTCAGGAATCAGTTTTCCGACCATATCATAATTCTTTTTCCAATAATCTGCTTCTATAAAAGAATGGCTCTCTATATTTGCATGAAGCCATAAGGACATTACTTCATCGATATCTCTTGTTTCAAATCTTCGAATCATTTTCTTGTACCATAATTACAAATCTTTCCTTTCGTCAAATCATAACTTTCCCCGATCATTCGCCGGATATCTTTATCCGTAATAGATCCATCCAGAATAATAGAATTCCAGTGTGTCTTGTTCATGTGATAAGCCGGGACAACAGATTCAAAAGCATTTCTCCAGAATTCTCTCCATTCCGGGTCACATTTTACATTTATCCATACATATCCGTCTTTATCATAAATAAGAGCAAAGGTCTTCTTATTTTTCTTATGACGCATAACACACCAATTATCATCATGAAAAGGATAGTCTTCATATACATCTTGAAATGAATGGCAATATTGTATTGCCTCCTGCCTTGTCTGCATAGTTTCCTCTCTTTCTACAATCTCTTTTGCCACTTCGCCACACTCTGTAGAAATCACTTTTCAATTCACTTATAATCACCTTGCCCATTATACCAACTATTCTTCTCATTAGAAATACTTAATTCCAATCAAATATAATTCCAAACCTTAGATACCTGCATTATTACTTCCGTCACGATTATCACTCAGTGTCTTCAAGATCATTTTTTCATACACAGGAACAACAAAAAAAGCGGTTCATGATATAGCATTTTCTGCTAATCATTACCGCTTTATTTGCTACCATCCCCTCGCAAGCGGGAATGATAAACAATATTCAATTGACCAGATTTCTATTATTACTATACAATGTTATTGTCGATTTGTCTATGGGGTTTCGACTACAGAAATATATCTCCTTCTTTCTGATATAGCAACGCTATCCATATTAAGAATGCTTCTCCAACCACCAGATCAATATGCCGACAAACGGAATTTTATCATCATCCATTGATTTAATCTGTTCCAGTTTTCTTCTGCAATATGGTTTTATATCACCGGCCGGATGTTTTTCTTTGATATTCATAATCAAAGCATCAAGTACCTGTTTACGATTTTCTGGTAATGAAACAACTTCTGAATTCAGATTTAATCTCTCATTTAAATCCTCATCAATTCGTGTATCCGTAGACTTAATCTTTCCATTATGTGAATATGTAATGCTGTGTAATGTTTTTGAATTACAGGGATTTACGGTTAACTTATCGTTTCCTCTTTTAGCATCACATGTCAGATTTCTTTCATCACCACAACCACGATTTCCCGAACAAACGGCCAGCATATTTCGATAATCTAATCCCTGTCCATAATCTTCGCCACTATCTGGATTTCTCGGAAACCAATGTTCTATGGTTGCACCTTGAACACCAATTGGTAACTTTCTTTTTTCCGGAATACGTCTCATACAATACGCACAAAGATGCCCTTGCTCGTGTAATAGATGATCTAATACAATATTTTTCAAATGACTATCCATATTTTCATATGAAGCATCCGGTAATTGGCGATATTCCACTAATTCTTTTGGTTCTCTGCCTTTCTTAATTTCTATCATGGTTGTCACCTCATAATTGCTCTAATTCCAATCGTACCCGGCAGGCATTTACTTCGCCATCATTATTTCCCAATAATTCTTCTAATCGGTTCAATTTTTTCTCTGCTCCTGCATAATCATCTGCATCCAGCAATTCATAGAACTCACCAAATAACTGTTTGACATCATGAGGTCTTTCAGATACCTCCATGACTTCTCTGAGAATGGTATTAACATCTTTTCCATAGGTTTCATCCGGTGCCGTAATAATTTCATCATCTTTTAATATAATCAGACTGTCACTATCTACAGAATTTATTACCGCAGGTGCATGCGTACTCACAATGAATTGAACTTTAGGGAATATCGAAAGAAGATCTTTTAAAATTCTTTGCTGCCAGGATGGATGCAAATGAAGATCCACTTCATCAATTAAAACAATTCCTTCGGTTTCTTCTAAAACATGATTCAGTAACTGAGGATTCAAAATCGCCATACGGTATGCAATATCTGCGATCAAACTGATCGTACACCGATAACCATCACTTAATTGTGTCATTGGTATACGTGCATAGTGACTATTTAGATCCTTATATATTACGTCAATTTCTTTTGTATCCAAATTATATTGCACTTTTACATCTGAGTACCCGGTAATAGATTGGAAACATTGTTCCATTGCCTGACAAACAGCAGTAAATTCCGGAATTGACTGGTTTCTCTGGTACTGTTGAATTGTCATTTTCTGAAACCACTTCATCATTAATTTATCATTTGCTGCCCCATCAAGACTATCAATATAGCCATTGCTTCTGGTATTCTTTTCAAATGTATCATTCTTTTTTTCTCTATGCTGATCCCATAAACGCCCTGTTCCATAATAAGAAATAATCGGAAGTTTTAAACTAATATCGCCATTTCGCATTCGATCCTGATATTCTGCCGCAATAGCAGTGATTTCTTTCGCATTAGCCAGACTTCCTCGTCCTTTTGCAGAATTCAGCGTTCTTGCCCACTTTATATTTTTTTCGTTTACTGTACCTTCTGCAAATATTTCTACTGGAAACTGCGGTTGAACATCCACAACACTTCCAATATCAAAATATTTATAGTAGGCATCATCTTTCTTAATGCCATAGTTTGTCAATCCATCCATAGCAGATGTCAGCGTCCCGGCTGCAATTGTTGCTGCTTCCAAAATTGTTGATTTTCCTGCCCCATTTCCACCAACAATTACTGATAAACGATTTCTAAAATAAACTTTCAATTTTTCAAATCTTCTGAAATTATGAAGTACGATTGAATTTAAAAACATATGAAAACTCCTTTCCTGGAATCAATATATAATCCCTTGTTAATATAATGAATCATTCATAGTCTCTGGAAGTATATCCATGATTTCATCAACTGTACAATTCATTTTCCTACAAATTCGAACAATAATTTCCATTGAAACATTTTCATTATGGGATAATTTTGCAAGTGTATTAGCACTAATCCCAACCTCTTTAGCAAACTCCGTCTTTTTCATTCCTTTGTCAATTAATAATTTGAACAGCTTGTTATAGCATACATCCATGTTATTTTCTCCCGTATTATAATGATCTATTACAATTACCTCTAATTGAATTAGTATAACACAATCTCTTCTCGATTACCATGAAAATATTGGTGATTGCAAATATTTTAATTCTGTTATACAATTTCCATTCTCCTCTTATCCACTGGAACTTTCCTGAAATGCTTCGTAATAAACTTCTTATCAAAATCTCCTTCATTTTGCTATCAAATGATGGACATTTCACTATAATTATTTCATCGTCTTCGCCAGTGACGTGAGTAGCGCCACCATCTCAGGATTATTAAGAACCTTTGCAAGCAGTTCTGCATCCACGCCATCCGGAACCGCCCTGTACTGCCTTGATATCTCCGTCATTCAGTTTCAGCTTATACGTAACACTACTATATCTCAGACTGTGGAAGACCACCGGTGGGAGATTATGCTCCTTGTTCAATTGATTCAATGGCTTTCTGATGGCACCATCACCCTAAGGAAGTCCAAAAGTACTTGCCATGACCAGGTTATAATCCAGATATTCATCCCCCAGGATTTCTTTTGTATCTTTATGAGATAAAGGAAGCTCCAGTGGAGGTTTCTTTGACTTAGCTATAGCTAATGAAATATTCTATTGTTTCAGCTAACGAAAATCACTTCAAATTAGCTGGAAATTCATTCTCGTCCTGCTTTTTTTCATCTCATTGAAAACAAAAAAGCGGTTCATGACATAGCATTTTCTGCTAATCATTACCGCTTTGTTTGCAACCGTCCCCTGCGGGAATCGAACCCACAGCTAGCGCTTAGGAGAGCTCCAACCTATTGTCACTCTCTGTCAATCTGAGGTAAGGTAAACCCATATGGGACACTATTAAAAACTGTTTCCGATTCAATTTGAGTTATTCTGAATACCCCCTCTGTCAAGCTCTGTAAAGCTCTGAAAGTTAGCTGATTGTTTGCTCCAGCTAATAATTGGGGAATGCCTTGATATTACCATCGACATCTGTTATATGACCACCATGCTTCGTACGTTCGATCATGGTAAACAGTATTCAATTAAACTTCCTATCGAAAGCACAAGATATTTTCTTGTCTATAAATAATATAACGCATACGAGACGGTTTGTCCATGCGTTTTTGACTGGCAAATTTTATTCAGTAAAAATATCTGTAACCTTTTTTGTAACTGAATCTCCATCATTCCATCATCAAATGATGGAGATTCCAATAGATATGATGGAGATAGACTAATTACTTCATCGTCTTCGCCAGTGAATTGAGCAACGCCCGCATCTCCGGATTTGCCAATACTTTTGCCAGAAGTTCCGGATCGACTTCATCAGCAACAGGTGCATTATTATTTTCCAGCTGTACATGCATCTGTGGATCCAGATTCTTTTTCTCATAAAATGCTTCTTCAAAAAGCTCTGCATTTTTCCTTCGGTCATCATCCAGGATATGAGAGTACACATCCGTAACCATATTGACTTGAGCATGGCCGGAATCACCCTGTACCGCCTTGATGTCTCCACCATTCAATTTCAGCTTATAAGTAACGCTGCTATGACGGAAACTGTGAAATACAACCGGTGGGAGATTATAGTCCTCGATCAGTTTCTTTAAAGGACCACGGATTGCTCCATCTCCGAGAGGAAGACCAAAGGTACTTGCCATAACCAGGTTATAGTCCATATATTCATCACCAAGAATTTCTTTCATTTCATCTTGCTCAACTTTCCAGTCTACCAACATATTAGCGACACTCTTTGGTAAGAATATCTTACGTACACTACTTTCTGTCTTCGGTGTTTTCAGAATACGGACCGTAGAATTCTTCTTATGATTTGTCGGAAATACCAACAACACATCTTTTCCATCCAATGCATTTAAAGATTCTTTTCTTATACGCTGTGATTCTTTGTTGATGAAGACATATGCACGGTTTTCTTCAATTGCCTCAGGAGAAATATCTACACAATCCCAGGTAAGACCAAGCAGCTCACCAAGTCGCAGGGAACATGAGAAAGATAGATTAATTGCGAGCTTTAATCGTTCATCTTCACAGACACTGAGCGCATACATCAATGTATCCGCTGTCCAGATGTCTCTTTTTTGTGATTTATGTTTTGGTACAGTCGCATGGGTGCAAGGATTCTTCTCCATCAACTCCCATTTCACTGCCTGTTCAAAACAGTTTCTAAGCAGCTTATTAATATCCCTGACCGTACTGGAAGATACAAATTCATTTCGACTGGTTTTATTCAATGGATTGATAACTGCACGTCTCTTCAAAAGACTCTGATAATATCTTTCGATGAAACGGGTATTGATCTCTGAGAGTTTCGTATCACCAATGATCGGAAGAATATAGTTATTGATAAGAGAGACATTTCCTTCATATGTAGAAAGCGCCCAGTTTTCTTTGCCATAAAGTGCAACATATTCTGTAATAAGCTCGTCCAGTGTTTTGCATTTACGGACGACAAATGATCCCATCTCTTTTTTATATTCAATTTCTTTTTTTCTTCTCTTTGCTTCGGCTTTCGTTTCATAGGTTTCCCACTTCTGTTTCCTCTCACCTTTTTCATTCGTATAAGAATAGATTACATTAAATTTTCCGTTTCGTTCTCTTATAGATGCCATATTATTGCATACTCCTTTCCAAATCTCTTTGCTCCATCCAGTCCTCAAATTCATCCCGACGGATCCTAACTCGACTGCCAACTTTTATTACTGTGAACTTTCCTTTATCCGCCCACTTGTTAATCATGCTTCTGCTGACCTTTGCCAGATAGGAAGCTTCATCAAAAGTAAGATACTTTATATTTCCATTGCTTCCTCGTATTCCGGTCTGTGATAATTTCTTCCGCCGGAAATTAGCCAGGGCAATATTTTGTTCCTGTGCAAGTTCTTCATAATCATTCGATGGATCCAGCTTATACCGATCCTGACCTTCCAGGAATTTTCGAAAACTCTCTTTTGTGATCCTTTTCTTTTCTGCAATCACAATGAATTCAAAAAAATGACTATACTTTGGATTATCAAGAATTGTATATACTGCGCTTCTGGTTGTTCCAAGCAGCTGTGCCATCTCAGGCATCGTAATTGTTGCATCTTCCAGAAGAGCGTCTTTTTTTCTGTCTTCCTTTGTTCGATACCGGGACTGGCTTTTATACCAGTTCTGAAAAGATTCTTTTGGTATTCGTTTCCAGTAATCGACAATAACAGCTTCCATTTGATTTTTCTTGAGTAAATCATAAACAAGATACTCATCAACACCCAACAGATCCGCAACTTCCTTAACGGAATAGGACCAGGATTTCAATTCTTTCCCTGGTTCTTCTCCGGTAACTTTATGGTATTTAATCTGATTGGCGTACCATTTTTCAAAGCTGGCAATATTGATTCGTATCTTTCCAGCAATCTCTTTAGATTCAAAAACATTTTTATGCACCAGCCAGTATCGATCTGTCTTTTTTAATCCCAGCAGCTTTCCCATTTCCGGCACGGTCATCCAGGTTCTCTTTTGTGTCGGACGCCGTTTGTAAGGACTGTCTTCTGATATCTTTGAAATGATCTCTTCAACATCGTCCATTTCCGGAACTTCTTTTTGTTTCATAATTGCTGTTGCCATTTATTCTTCACTTCCTGTCTTTTTTAGTGTTAGTTTTTTTTCTTATATCATATCTCAAATCCAGATAAAAATTTAGGATGTCGATTGCAGACAAAATCTGCCTGATCAACACCCTGTTTTTTATTGTTCCAAGTTATCGAGCCAGTCATCGAAACTCTTCTTAGAGATGCGATACTTTCCGCCATCCAACTGGATCCACCGGAATTCCTTTTTCTTTAAAAGGTTATAAATAGTAGGTCTGCTGACTCCTAAGATTTCCTGTAACTCTTGAACTGTATAACATCTTTTTTCTGACATTTCTTTATCCTCTTTTCTTTGAAATATGAAAGAAAAATTATCCCTTCATATAACGAAACGCTCAGAGCATGTTTTACAGTGGTCAAAAGCAAATTTTTTTACTTTTTTCTTACGAGTTTTCTTTAATGCAACTCGTAACATTAGATTTTTACATTTTTCATGAAATTAAGTAAAGAAAAAGAGCATATGGAATTGAATCCATACACTCTATGATTACTGGAACTTTATTTCATTTTTAATTCAACAAACTAGAAGTTGTCAGTTTAGAAAACCGGAAGTCAATCAAATAAAGCTTCCCATTTTTCTGATTGCATTGCATTAAAACACATCGCAATTTGTTCTTTATTATTCTTTTCTTCTGCAAGTTCTGGAAGCTCATCAATTCCAAAATAATCAAAACCTGTTGTTTCAATATTCGTTTTAAATTGACCGCCCGTCACTTCACATTGCATAAAAATCTTACATACTTTATACGCATATATTGGAAGATTATGTTTCTCCCTATCTTGAACAGCAATCACACGTTTTACAGTAACATCAAGTCCTGATTCCTCTTTGACCTCCTTTATTGTATTCTCCTCTACGGAAATATCGACATCACACCAACCTCCCGGTAATGACCAAGTACCATTTGCTTCATGAACCAATAATATTTTCCCGTCTTTAAAAATCGCAGCCCTTGTATCTATTTTAGGAGTCTGATATCCTACATCACTGCAAAATAAATTTTGAACTTTTTCTGTAGATATTTCAGTTTTATAGCTTATCATTTCAGCAGAAATTTCTCGGATTCTTTCATATCGTTCTATATCAAATTTGTCCTTTCCATAAAACAAACCACCCTGAGCAATAGCTTGTAATTCTACTGCCCATTTTAGCCATTGTTCGTTTTTATTCATAGATTATCGCTCCTTTAAATTCCGATTTGTTACTCACATGATATCATATTTTTTCTTCAATTGCATTTTCATTGAAAAAATCATTAAAACTTCCAATGTTTAATATAAATAAAGCAATATAGTTGCATCCCTACTCGTATTAAGAGCTGAAAAATAAATATAAATCCTATATTAATGAAGAAGGAATGGAAGAAAAAAGCATCTTTTGAATATAGAATACCTAATATATTTTGTACATTCAAATTATTTATTGGAAACAAATACAAAATTTTGTTACCTACCCCTGTTTTTATCATTTGCACCAGCAATAATGGTAATATATATACCCCTAATGAAACAGCTAATACTGACATAGATGAATGCATAAGAGCTGATATTAACAATGTTACACTCTCAACAAATCCAATACCAACTAATTGCATGACAAGAATTAAAAAGTATATTTGAATATGGTTATATTGCAAAGGGAAGTCAAATAACCCCAACGACAAATTTGTTTGTATGTCTGAATTCCATCCGCTCATATCATACATTGTAGAGAAAACACCTATGTTGACCAATTGAAAAATAATAAATAAACTCACTGTAATAATACTTGTCGCAATCAATTTAGCAAATATCATTTTGTTTCTTCCATATTTTGTAACTAACAGAATCTGATTGATATTTTTAGAATTATCATCTGAAAACACTATGGAAGATACCAATATTGTAATTATGGACAAAAGAGCATATATATATCCAAGTACTCGATATAAATCTGTCCATGGAACATAATTTCCTAATGTCAAAGGAGTATCAAATTTTTTAAATCCAGCCTCGTCCAATGAATATAAATCCACGTCTTCTATTGTTAATCTTTGGCCTTTATTAACCTGTTCAATCATTTCTGAATAAACATTTTCGGCATCTTTTGAAAAAAAAGTATCTCCCATTTCCCAATAAAATGGATAAAAAGGCTTATTAACAACTTTTTGCTCTTCATTCTCTTGGAAATTATTCATAGAATCAGACAGAATCATTTTAACTTTTTCATCTGTAAACTCTCCAGAATATTTTTCATCTATTATTACATCGAGGCTCTTTTCAAACCCCTTTTTCTTATTACTCGCTTCACTCATTGATAGCTGTGAATAGTGATACCCAACAAAAAAAATCCCCAGAAGGACTAAGCATCCTACAACAATCCCACCAAATACAGTTCGGTTTCTCAATATTTTCCCAAGTTCAAACTTAATTAGCGATGTCATACTCTCATTCCCCCTCTCTAAAATAAAACAAATACAAATCTTCTAAAACCGGATCAACTTGTTTCGCATTTGCAAAAGGTTTTTCCCTTGAAATAAGTCGAAGAACAACTCCGTCTTCTCCATATTTACGATTACTTACTGTATATACTTGCTCAATTCGATTTACTTCTTTTTCTGGAACCAGGCATTCCCATACACACTTGTTAATATCTTTCAACAAATATGTTATTGTGCCTGTATTTTCAATTCTACCTTTTTTTAGAATAATGATTTCATCTGCTATATATTCTATATCTGATACAATATGTGTAGACAATAATACTATTTTTTCTGATGCAAACGAACTTATCAGTTTTCTAAATTTAACTCGCTCTTTGGGATCAAGCCCTACCGTAGGTTCATCTAATATTAAAATTTCCGGATTATTGATCATTGCTTGAGCGATACCTAGTCTCTGTTTCATTCCGCCAGAATACTTTCTGATTTTTTTATTTTTCACATCATCTAAGCCAACCTGAATCAATAAATCTAAACATCTCTTTTTTGCTATTTTCCCATTTAAGCCTTTCAATGAAGCGATATACATCATAAAATTTAATCCTGTAAAATCAGGATAGTATCGAAAATCTTGTGGTAAGAATCCAAGAATCGAGCGATAATATTCTGCTTGCAGAGCAATATCTTTATGGTCATATTGTATATTTCCACAATTTGCTCTCATCAGTCCACAAATAATACGAAATAAAGTTGTTTTACCCGCCCCATTAGCACCTAATATTCCGTAAATTCCAGGAGTAAATCGATACGACACATCATCAAGCACAGTTACATTCCCATATTGTTTTGTTATATTATTAATAGTTAATTCCATACTGAAGCTACCTCCCATTTGATTATTTTAGTTTGAGAATATAAGATAATCCCTAATATTGTCGTTGTAATGAAATATGCTATTCCCCAATAAAGCATTCGAATTTCATATATTTTAAAGATATTTGCAATTAAAATAACTGCGACACAAATACTTCCCGATATACACCATAGGAAATAATTATGTAATTGCTTTCTCCATATAGTTATAAGCGAAAATAAAATAATGCAAACAATATTGTATGGAACAAGTACATAGACTAATATCTGATACAAAGGCAAAGATACTATAGATTTAGTCATAAGAGAAAGCAAAATAACAATTACCATATCAATAATGCCAAAAATCAATAATTTCATCATAATATGTTGTCGCAAATCATATTTGAATGTCTGTTCCAATTCCCACATTCCTGTAGTAAAACTTTTGAATAATTCATCTATAAAAAATAAAGCCGAAATGAATATTACACCTGTGATGCATAACATTATTTCACTTATCGGCTGTAAATTTTTAAAATTTAATGCCATAGTTATCCCTGATAGAAAAATGAATAATTGAATTATCCAAGTATGAACATGTATGAAGCGAAAAGTTGACAGGAATAGCTCAAAGTAAGAATGTCGACTCATTCTAAGTCTAATCATTATTTCATATCCTAATTCGATGATTTTTTCACGTCCTTCTATATCACCTTCTAATTTATAACCAGCCAATTTCGATATAATATCTTTTTTATCCATCATAAAATTCCTCTCTTTCTAAAACTTTTTCTAATTTTCTAAGGCCTTGATAAATACGTGACTGTACAGTAGATACCCCCACGCCAGTAATTGTCGCAATATCTTTTACCTTTAAATCGTGATAATACCGTAGTATCACAACCTCTCGTTGTATTTCAGGAAGTAAATCAAGTGCTTTTTGAACCGTTTCTTTTCTCTCATCATGTAATATTTCATCAATCAATGAAGTGTCTAAATCAGTTGTAAAATTATCTGTGAGTTCTATTTGCTCAATATGTCTTTTTTTCAAATAATTATTGCAAGTATTGACAGCCATAGTGTATAGATAATTTTGAAATTTTCCTATGAATCGGTATCTAGGTAAACTTTCTACCAATTTTAAAAAAATATCCTGTGTTAAATCAGAAGCTATATCGCAGTCTCCATAACATCTGCGAACACAATAAAAATACACACTATCATAATATTTATGTACTAAAATATCCCATGCATCAGGATCTCCCATCTTAATTTTGTTTATTATCATCCAGTCTTGTATCATATCCATCACTTTTCTCTTAATTATTCTTCTCTATATATAAACAACTAACCTTAACAAATCATTTAAAAACACAAAAACTTTTTATATTATTTTTATATTTATTTACAATATGATAAACTATTCTTCCCCTCATGGGCAAGGGATTAGGAGTTCCCTGTGGCGGTTAGTATGCAGTAGTTCGATTATCCTGTAAGCGTGAGTTTTCCAAACTTATCGGATTCTTGGTAGTTGCCTTAGTAGCCGTTGGTCTTGTATTCAATGCGTCCGGCGTAAAAGATGTATTGTTACAGTTATTCAATAAGATTATTGGAGCATAAAAATAGTATTGCTATTGTGCGGACATTTGCATATAATAAAGATAGATGGAAATACTACTCACGAAAGGAGATGTTTTATATGGCTACAAAATCAGCAAATTTATATGCAAGGATTGAACCAGATGTCAAAGAAAAAGCAGAAAGTATCCTGTCTACACTTGGTATCCCTGCTTCCAGTGCTATCAATATGTTTTATAAACAGATTATCTTACAGAGAGGACTTCCGTTTGAAGTAAAAATACCATCTGCCAGACCGGTTGATATCAGCACATTATCAGAAGCAGAGTTCAATGAAGAATTGGAGAAAGGATATGCGGATATGCAGGCTGGACGGACAAAAAATGCGAAGAAAGCATTTGCTGACATTCGCAAGGATTATGGCTTATGATATATGAAGTAGAATTATCCGAACAGGCTGACAGTGATTTGAGAGGGATTTTTGAATATATTTCTTTTGAATTACAATCGCCGGAAAATGCAAGCGGACAGCTTGACCGTCTGGAAGAACAGATATTAAGTCTGGATACGATGCCGGAGCGTTATCGAAAATATGAAAAAGAACCGTGGAAAAGTCGTGGACTTCGTGTATTACCAGTAGACAATTATGTGGTACTTTATATTCCAGACAGCGATAAAAAAGTTGTAACAATACTTAGAGTAATGTATGCCGGACGGGACATAGACAATCAGTTAAATCTCCACACAAAGCAATAAAGGATATGATTTAAAGCAGTCTTTCATTTATGATCGACTGCTTTTTTCATATTCAAAATTAAAAAGAAAGGGCTGAATTACGATGGAAGAATGTAGCGTATTGATTGAAACGACCAAATCAGCAGAGGATAACAACGAATTGCTGAACTGGAACAGCAGATAGAGAAAGGACGTGATATAGATGAACGAATCCAGAGAATTAAAGAACGCCGAACAGTTGGAAGAGCTTCTGCTCCTGACCGAGGAGATACAAGAAGAACTGGAACAGAAAGACCAGCTTATCGTGGAACTGAAGACGCAGCTCAACGAATCTCTGATCTTGAACGAGAAATTAAACAAAGAGAACAGAGCCGGGAATATTCAAGCATTAAAGAACGACTTGAAGCTGGCAGACAGAGCATTGCGGAACGAGAAAGAGAAGCTGCGAAGCGCAAACGTCATGATCGGGGAATATCAAAATAAAATACGCTGTTTAACACAACAACGGGATTATGCCCGGACACATCAGAAAATCGTAGAGATACCGGTAGAAAAGCCGGTACTCTATGAAAAATGTGAATCCTGTGACCGGACAGCCTATCAGAATGAAAAAGCGAAATACGGAACACAAAAAGAGCGACTTGCCGGACAGTATAAAGCAAAAACGGTAATGTTCCAAACAACCTTGTTCCTTCTTGCATGGTATTCGCTGACAACCACTCTTTTTCAGGCAGTACAGTCCGATGTGTTCCTTTCCGATTGTAAATCATTCTTCCATGATGCAGCGTCATTCCTACAAACTTTTATCGGTTGGACAATTGATGCCGGGCAATCTGTGGCACAGATTAGCACAAAAATTCCAAATCCTTTTATAGCCGGAATGGTATATTGGTTATTTCTGATATTGGTTGTCGGAATATGTGTGGCAGGGACAGGGATACTGGCGATACTGATAGAAATAAAGGTTATAGAATTATATAAGAAAAACTGTTGGGATGTTATTACTCTACTGATGATACTGACAAGTACTGCTGTCATCATTTATTTTGGAGAAGCAATTAAAAAAGCACTTTCCGTAAATCTTCTATTGCTTTTCGTACTTTCTCAGGGAGTATATCTTGGAATCAGATGTTATTTGAAAAATCGGTTAGGTACCAAGCAATATTGGTGAAAACATGCTAAAAAACGTATAATAGCAGGGGATAAAACATCGTCCCCTACTATTATATAAACAGCGAAGTTTTACCCATCTCTCTCTTTTGAAAGATTCGCTACTTGTGGAACCGAGATATAAGGTTTCGCCTGTGTTCTTTGGTGTATCACTACCACATTTCTCTGTACCGATGTAATCTTTCTGCATACGGAAGCAAGAGATACAATATTCCTTATTTTAAAACATAATTACAATTCCTGTTTGACAAGAACGATCATCATAGAAGGATTGTATTTGTCCCCACTCATAATAATATTCGACGCCTGTCATACTCTTTTTACTGGGAGTACCTAAGCATTTCCTTAAAAACCTATTATTTTCTTCTTGCAACTTTTCTAAGACTGTACCATTCATTGTCTCATATTTCGTAGAATACTTTTTGTCTGCTCGAACCAATTCAATCTTTTTTACTTTTCCATGTCTTCCATAGATTGTAACATAAAACTTCTTATAAAGCCATTTTAAAGGTTTCTTAGAAATCAATATTGTATAAGAATACTCTGTTTGAGCAATCTTAAAATCAATTTCTTTAAATAGGGAAATACTTCCTTTGGGAGTAATTTTATATCCCCCTATTTTTAACATATCTTCCTTTAGCTCATCCTTTATTTGGATAATCTCCATACTTACTATAAAAACAACATAGCCTTCACACACTACAACGGTAACTATTTTTGCCCATAGCACATCTGGAACAAACATGTTCCAAGCTATAACAGGAAGCAAAGCTACTCCTACCGCAGTCACCAGTAGAAGCACCCTCCAAATATAATTTTTCTTTCTTTTTCCTTCATTAGTTAAATTTTCATCATAATAAAGATGACCTGGGGCTTCGAATGAGTTTAATAGAAATTCCTTTAAAAATGACACCAGAACCGCTCCCCAAGAAGATTTCTTTTGTTCCTTCATATTACCCAATCTCCTCTGCTATATGATTATTTTTCATTCTATTTTTTACTTAACTTATACATTAGCAAGATTTTTAGTTATTCTTCTAACAATATTTTTATCCCCGCTTTTTCTGCTTTATGCGAAAAGTCAACAGCAAATCCCCATCCCATCTCTGCAAATTGCCATTTCTTCGTTTTTTTGTAATTTTATAGCTTTCAACTGTAGACACTTTATTTAATTCAGGATATAACTTCTTAAGTGTAAGTATTTGTTTATTTCTGCTTATTTTTTCATTCCATATAATTGTTAATTTAACCTGTTTTCTTTCAAAAAAACCCACCTTACATAAATCTGCATAGCAGGCTTCTGGTATTGATATATCATTGTTTTTTAACATTTTTCTCCTTTATTTAATTTTATAAAAAACTTCTAAGCCCTATTAAAAGAAATATGAAGCCTATTAGAGGAACAGGTATCATACAAATGAGAAACACATTAAATTTTTTCCTTGCTTCATCAGTATTTTCTTCTTTTGTTACTTTTGCTTTTTTCATAACTATAAAAGGGAATATCAGTAATAATAATCCTCCAACTACTGCTAACAATATTTTCATCTTATATATTCCCTCCTTATCTTTAAATAAATATTAATCATGTATCGTACTATATTCCAATCCTAATGCACTTTTTCTTCTACAAATTCTTTTACTATCGCCTATTGATGTATTTTCATATTCACTGTTTGAAACAGTATATATTTCTCTTTTACCATTACAACTTACATATAACTCTCTATCTCTAGTTTTACCACTGCTAATCTTTTTGTCTGTTACAATTGCAATTTCATGAGTTGCCCCATCAAATGTAAATAAAAAATTTATTGGGAAGCTAATTGTAAATGCGATTATAAAAGCAGCAAATACAACTGAAAGTTTACGTCCAAATTTCTGTGGTACATCTGTTTTTAAAGATTTAATAATAAATGGCAGTGCAAGTAAAGCAGTAATAATTGCCGTAATCTTCATATAGTTTCCAAATTCATAATTAAAGAGTTTACTCGTATTCAGGGATAAAAGCATTGCTATTGCTGCACCCATAAATGGTAATTGATACGCCAGTTCTTGTCCTTTTTTTGTGGTGACTTCTATAAATATATATGGATAATATTTTATATACACTGCATATGTAATCATCAAAACCATTATAAATATAACTAACATTGTTTTGCCACCAATAAAAAATGCTACCGCATCAGCAATTATTAGAATCCAACCTAAAGCTTTTAAAAATTGCTTTGTTTTTTTACGCTTTTCTTTTTCTATTGTTTTTGACATATTTTTGATAGTTGTATTCTCATTACATATAGATTTATAGAAATTCTTTTCTATCCAGTTTAAAGCAGGTACATACTTTGATACATCTTTGTTCTGTTCAACTAACTCACCAAAATCCACAAGATCTATTTCATGTTTTATAAGTGTATCATATAAAATATCATAATTTACATACACTTGCTCCAGAGTAACAAGTCTATTGTACATCTTATCAATTAATATGACATCTGTTCTACCATTTAATGGAATCATTAAAATACAACGAATATCATTATATTTTATATGCTGAGTTTTCTTAACCAGATAGCTAAATACAATTTCATCTTCATTTACTACAATTATTTGTTTCTTGTATGCCAAAATTAAAGCAATACCTAAAAATACAAAAGGCATAAAACATATCGCAACCCCCATATTTCCTGTAACAAATGTTACCAGTACGATTATTAAAAAAAGAACTGTTGTTACTATTCCTAAATTTTTTACAAATTTACTTAATCTAATGACATTATCCATAAACTCAATCTCCCTATATGATTCACATTTTTCATTTTTTACGTTCTAATTTCTTCTTATCCTTTTTTATTTCTGCAATCTTTACTTGCAGCCAGTCCACATTTCTATTTCGGGCAGAAATTTTAGCGATTTTTTTCTGATTTTTATATAAAATAAGAGCTTCTCCAAATAAATTCTTTTTTCTTTTCATCTGGGTAATATCCGTTAATCTTATTTTACAGTTCTTCCTTAAAAATCCATTTCTATATAGCCATCCATCCTTGACAATTGTTTTGTCCATTAAAACATAAAATAAATTTCTAATTATCTTTTCATAAGTTCTTATAACACCGATATATCCCTATTTTACAGGCTTTATCGGTGTTTTCTTTTTGGCAGATACTTCTTATAACCACTCATAAATCTGCATTCTTACTAAGTCCGTTTTCTTTTGGAAATATTTTTTCAATGTCACGAAAGCGGTTTGCACAGAATATATGTGGTAAAATATTCCAAGCGTGAATGGAATGGTCGCAACCGCTGTTTGTTATTGTGAGTTGTCCCCATGTTACTGCCGAATTGAACGCATTATTTAAATAGCTCATATCCTTTTCTTGTAATGCTAAGTAACTTCCTAAATAAACAATCTTTTTTCCGAAATTTTCATGCAATAATTTCAGCCATATAATAATCTGTTCTTCTGGCTTTTTACTTTGACAGTATTTCGTATACTTCTTTAATCGCTCATCAATATATGCGTTCATGTTGGCATATCCAAACATTTTATCCACATTTTGTAAATATAGTTTGATAAGTTCCTTTTTTTCCATAGAGTACCTCGTTTCACTTATAAAATTTTGCTATTTGCTACATAAATGCTTTCAATCCCATTAGAATAAGTATAATAGCAATATATACACCCCACTTATCCCAATTATAAGTGTCATAATAAAATTGAAAACAATACAAACTTTCTTCTGATTTAAAGAAAAATGTTCAAATTTTTCAAGGTTGTATTGACGAATATAACTTTTAGTAATTATGGAATAAATTGAATAACCAATAGCAATGATACTTGAAATAATAGCAATAATATCAGTCATTTTACAATCCATATCTTCCCTCCTAAAAAGTTTGCATATCATTACCACAAAAATTAAAATATTATAATGTTTAAATTTATTGTTTTTCTTTTGTGAAATAGATACTTTTTATATCACATCTTATAAAATGCGGTTTTGCCTTGTAAATACAGCGTTTTCCGCCTGTTAGTGTATAGTGTCTTTTGTTTTTTGTGCCCCCCTTGTTAGATAACGGGGGCTTAATCTTCGCTCGCCACAGGCTCGCTCACAGACGAAGTAAACCAGCCACTTGCAAGACATGGCAGAAAAATCTGAAAGATTTTCCTGCCACCGTGTCTGGATCACTCCGTCTGCCTAACTAATAATATAGTATTATGTAAAAATGTCATTTTATTTAGGTACATCTACCGAATAGCTTAAACAGTCACCTCTTTTGTTACTTTGTAAGTCATTGTAATACCATAGATACATGACTCTGTCATATACATTGATTTCAATTACACCGTCCGGTTTTTGTCCTTCTACTTCCAATGAATAGATTTCTTTATCATGTGCATAGCCGTAAACAAAACGCTTGCTTGGATAATCGGGGTTTAAGTCTTGTTGGAAATCACTTAATTTCAAAGAAGAGTGAATAAGCTCTGTAATATCATCTAACAAAATTCTATCTCGTTTCGTTGTAACCGGTGTAGCATTTATAAATGCGTATTGTGTATGCCCATTCTGTATCTGCTTTTTACAACGAGCCATTACTAAGCCTTGAATATCATCGTTATCATTTCCAGCCCGATAGAAAATCGTATCATATTTTTTGCCTTGCCATATATGCAAGGTTTCATCAACATGATTAAGAAAATCAGCAGGAACCGAAAGTTCCTCATTTTCAGCATTCAAAGTGGAAAGTTGAATAGCTTCTTCAATCGTGTCATAATATACAAGCTTGGCATTATTTTTATCATAATCATTTATCGTAAATTCCACGTATTCATTATCTTTATTTTCTTCTTCCGGAACATAAGTATAACGACCATTTTCAATATGGTCATCATATTCAACATCAACAAATAACCCAATCCCTATCAGAGCTACAAAAATCAAAGAAATCGCTCCAATTATGATTAACATTATTTTCAAAAATTTTTTCATGGCATACACTTCCTTAATCACTTCAAGTTTATCTATTATTATTTATCATATTATATCATTAGAAAATTGAGTAGTCATCACTTTTCTAGTATCTGTCAGAATATTTTTTATTCCATAAATTATCAAGAGTGTAAACATTGCTACGCAACAAGCTCTTGACAATTCATGTCCTAAAAAATGATTAATAATCAAGCAGAAAAAGAATAGTTATACTGTATTACAGCAACAAAAAAGACATCTCATATTCTGTATGAAATGCCAATTTTGCCTTTATTTATGCTGTTTTCTCTGTCGTATCAAGGTTCTTTCATTCGTAGTAAATTAGTGGTAAAATTCTTTTATTTTTTGTTTCATATTGCTTAAAATCCCTGTGTTTATGCGGATAATTCGATTTTTACTCTTTTTGGGATAAAAACTGCATCACAATATCGAACCAAAATATAAAAATCAATTTTATCTCTTTATCATAATTATATACATCAACTAACCACATTGTAAAGCAAAAAGCAAGCCATTTTCAGACTTGCTTTCCACCAGATTACTGCACCTTATTGCCAAATCATCTCCTTATTCAAAATTCCCTTTTCACACTCTTGTATAGTATTTATTTGCTACCCATTCCATCTGTTTATCTGCCTTCAACTCTTCCTTAATCCCCTGTGTCTATTTCATTTGCTCTACAATTGACTATTATTCCAGCGATTATATAAAAACCATAACCAATACAAAATATGGAAACGGTGCTTCTAACTATACCGCTAAAGCCTTTCGCCATTATCCCGAAAATAGTACTCCAGCAGAGAAATAGCGCCAGCAGACATAAAAAACTCGAACCCCTTGTAAAATGGGCATCAGAAGTTTTCTACCCGTTATTCTTGTTCTATAATTCAAGTGAATCTTCTGAATCTATCCACATCTGTAAATTGCCATCGAGATATAATCTTGCATATTCTAAAGGCTCATCCACAGCCAATGAAGTAAGCGCACATTCTGATCCATATGTGGTTTTTAAATCTTTTTCAGCTCCCCAGCAATCAATGCGAAGCATATATCCAACACTTATGCTTTTCTCTTTTTTTCATTCTATCACAAGCTCACCATTAATCATCATTTTTTTGATATTTTTTCTTTTCCCCCACTGTAAAACAGGCTCTCAGCGTTTCGTTATATAGAGGGGTACACATACAGAGCAAGATCCACCCATGTTTAACAGTATTGCCGTTTGGCATCCTGTTCTCCTATGGGATTTATCTTGATGGGGATCTCCCCATACCCTCTTAATAACAGACGTTTCACTTGTCTGTTGGTTCCACCTGAAGGTGTTCACGGCACTATTTCTAATATCGGAAGGGACAGCCGATATTGAAATACGTGGACTCCCGGCGGGAGGAATAGTCTCAGCGGAAGGAGGAGTATGAGAACAAAAAACAAAGATAAAGAACTGAATCACAGACATTTTATAGGATTACGTCTTACAGATGTCGAACTGGATTTATTAGACCAAGGCGCTGCTTGTTTATCTATTAGCCGATCAGAATATCTGAGAAAACTTCTGCTTGAGAATCAAATCAATCATCAGATTGAAGTTGTTGCAGACATGAATGACCTCAGAAAACTGGTCAGTGAATATGGAAAGATTGGATCGAATCTCAATCAGATCGCCAAGCATTTTAACAGTGGTGGCAGTCAGTCACGTGCTATAGAAAACGAAATCCATCAGTGTATCACGGACTTATTCCTATTGAGAAAAGAGGTACTGAAACTGGCAGGTGGTATGAATGGCAATCGTAAAACACATTAAAAGCAGAAATGCAAATTACTCAGCTGCTATCAATTATCTTCTGTTTGAACATGATGAAAAAACCGGGAAAAAGATTGTAGATGAATCCGGACGAAGCATCTTGCGAAAAGAGTTTTATATGGATGGGCTGAACTGTGATCCGATGTCTTTTGACAAGGAATGTGAACTGACAAATGCTCATTTTCACAAAAATAAAAAACGTGAAGATATCAAAAGTCACCACTACATTATCAGCTACGATCCGAGCGATGTTACAGAAAACGGACTTACCGGACCAAGAGCACACGCAATCAGTTTGGAACTTGCAAAGCAGATGTTTCCCGGATATCAGGCACTGGTGGTTACTCATACCGATGGGCACAATGAGTCCGGAAATATCCATACCCACATCGTCATCAACAGTGTGCGGAAGACTGCAGTAGAAAGGCAGCCTTATATGGATAAACCACATGAGGAAGCCGCCGGTTACAAGCATCGTTCCACTGATAAATTCATGAACACTTTTAAGAAAACAGTCATGGATCGGTGCCAACAGGAAGGACTTCACCAGATAGATCTTCTTGCTCCGGCTGAAAGAAAAATCACTCAGAAAGAATATATGGCACAGAAACATGGCCAGCAAAAACTGGATGAGATCAATCAAAAAATCATCGAAGATGGTCTCAAACCAACATCCACCGTGTTCCTTACACAGAAAGAATATTTGCGAAATGCGATTGATGAATGCGCTGCCACATCCAATAGTTTTGATGAATTCCAATCTAAACTTCTGGAACTATTTCAGATCTCTGTGATTGAGCATCGTGGCAGATACAGCTATCTTCATCCTGATCGACAGAAGCGGATTTCTGAACGTGCACTGGGAACACGATATGGAAAAGAACACCTGGAACAGACCTTCTTACGCAAGGATCCATTGGCCATTCTCTACGTCAGATCTCACCTGTGCCTGGTTGTAAATCTCCAGACAAATGTGAAAGCAATGCAGAGCCCGGCTTATGCTCATCGGGTAAAACTTTCTAATCTGCAGCAAATGGCAAATACCATTATCTATGTGCAGGAACATGGATTTGATACGCAGTCAGATTTGAAAAAAACACTGCTTGCATCAAAGCAGGAATTGAAAGAAATGCAGACACAGTTTGCTCAGCATCGGTCCAATCTAAGGACTCTCAATGATCAGATCCGCTACACCGGACAGTACTATGCAAACAAGGAAGTTTATTCCCAATTTTCAAATGCAAAGTACAAAGGAAAGTACCGGAAAGAACATGCGAAGGAAATTCAGAAATATGAAGAAGCCAGAGATTGGCTGAGATCCTTTTATCAGGATGGAAAGATGACAAGCCTAAAAACCCTGACTTTACAAAAAGAAAAACTGCAACAGCAGATAGCTTCCGAAGAAGAAGCAATAAGCAGCTTGAAAGAAAAATTAAAAGATCTGGACACTGCCGATCAGAATGTTGATGCCATTCTTCAGATGCAGATACCAGAACCAGTAAGATCAAAAAACAAAGATCTCGAACGATAACTATCACAAAACAAAGGAGGAACTATCACATGACACAAGAAGAATTTAATATTGTATTTGAACTTCAGATGAGAAAGTGTGCCGATATTCTGGCACATAAAAAGAAAGAATATACCGGTGACAATATTGACCGCCTCAGTGCATTCAAGATTGCTGCCGCCTTACAAAACTGCGATCCAAAAGCAGCACTGGCCGGTATGATGTCGAAACATGTCGTATCCCTTTACGATATGTGTTATTCCACTCTGTTACATTTTGACATGGAACAGTGGGATGAAAAAATCACAGACTGCATCAATTATCTGATCCTTTTAAAAGCTCTGGTAAAGGAGGAACAGGCCTATGGATCACATTGAAACAGCTATCTTAAACTGCTATGGAATCCGGGAAGCAGAACAGAATATGGTCTTTGCTGCCAGACTCACACAACACGGTCATACGATCCAGAACATGGCAGATCTGATGGATCTTTACCGTCAATCCTACAGTCAGAAGACTGTAGAAAACATTGCAGGGCTTCCGCATCCAACCGTGCAGAAATTCATGGTCATTACCGTAGCTGTTGTTGGTGCAAGCAGACGCTTCCTGGCACAGATCACAAGACATCAGAATGAAGTAAAGTACATGAGTGCATCTCTGCAGTACAGCAATTATTCCGGTCATGCTGCATTTGCTATTCCATATGGAATCATGAAAGCAGATAAAGAAATCCAGGATATTTACAAGAAAAGCTGTCAGTCAGATCTGGATCATTATGCAGAGCTTTGTGCCTTAGGCATTGATCATGATTCAGCCGGATATGCCACACCTCAGGGACTTCGAAACGTACTGATCATCAGCGCGACACCTTACCAGTGGAAGCATATGATTGGTCAGAGAACCTGCAGAAGGAATACGGATGAAACCAGGATTGTGATGCTCTATATCTGGCAAAGATTGTACAAATTAAGCCCGATTCTTTTTGCACCAGATCTGACCGGTCCATTCTGTCAGAGAGGAAGCTGCATGGAAAAACAGATGTCCTGTCAGAATCCCATTTCAAAACTTTGGATGCCTGCAGATATCTTAAAAACAGATTATCCATTGCTGATCCGGAAGGAGATGAGCAGCCATAAAGATTAAACTGATTGACTTTGGTCTGAAAGCAGATCATCATCCATTCCGGCCACATGAAAATGATGCCGGTGCTGATGTATTCATGCCTTATGATTGCGTATTAAAACCAGGCGAGGTTGCAAGAATTCCGCTTGGATTCGGTCTCATCATCCCAGATGGATTTGCCGGATATGTCTTTCCACGAAGCAGCATGGCAGCAAAAGGACTGGTATGTGAACTTCCACCGATTGACTCCGGTTATCGTGGTGAAATCCATGCCATTATAAGCAACGTGAGCACATCTTCTCAGACCATTCATAAAGACACACGCGTCGGTCAGCTGGTGATTACACCGGTCGTGATCGCAGATTTTGTCCTGGACCTTGGTGAAGAACGAGGAACTGGGGCATTCGGAAGCACAGGAGAATAATACTATGATTACATTTGGAAGAAAATTAAAACACTTAAGACAAAAAAATCATCTCACCCAAAAAGAACTTGGCATGGCTGTTGGATTTCCCGACAGCTGTGCTGATGTCCGGATTGCTCAGTATGAGAGTGATGTCCGAAAGAGGATCTTATGAAGCTCTTCGCATCAACACTCGGTGTTCCGGTTGAACTCTTTACCGTACCGGTACTCTCAGAACCCAGGGAGTATGAGGCGGCGGAGTATTGGAGGTATGAGTTAGGGGCGGAACTAGATTAAGTGTCGTATACTGTAATGAGGCAACGGATTATCCGCTGCCTCTCTTTTATCATTTTAGGGGTAATAATTGAAAATAACCTGTATTGAGCAATCCTCTTTTTCTGCGCTTTATCTACATATCTATATATTTCACTTTATTTCTGTTCCATCGATAAGAAGCACATATTTATCCGGATTATGAACAAGATCATAATCTTTTCCATATTCAATCGGTCTAAATTCTATTTGCATAATGGATTCGCCATTTTCGATATCTTCTTTCCAAGAATATACGGTCATATCAAGGCTGGTTGCATATCCATGATCTGTAGAAAATTTTATTGAATGAAATGAATTCTCTTTGTACATTTTTAAAAGCAGTCTTGCAAATGCTTCTTTATCAGAAATATTTTTTCTGTTAGCAACTACTGTAAAATTTTCATCTCTATTCATAGAAAAACTGCCAACTACATCTGGCTCACCTTCTTTATACTTTAATAAGCTTTTTCCAATTATCATTCCAACAATAATCGAAAAAACGATAGCAACAAATACAAGTGTTATATTATTTTTCTTCATTTTATTAAGTTCCTTAGAATTATATAGTTGAATTAAATCTGTATTTCAAATAAAACGCCTACAAAGTGGGCGTTTTATTATCTTAATACTATTTAATTTTTTTCATTTCTTCAACAAACTGTTCTTGTGTAATTCTCGCATTTAATACATTTTTTCCTAAAAACAATTCATCTTTATCACATGTAGCAAAACATGATTTTACCCAATTAACTTTTTTATTTAATTTTAAATAATGTATGAAACCAGATAAGGAGAAAACGTAAATTGTGTTAATGATAGCAGACATGAGTATGGAGTGAATATCTTATTTGGAGGAAAAACAAATGGTACAATCAATCTTTGAGGAAATGGGCGGCAGATACGAACGGCAAGGCGAATACATTTTACCCTGCCTTACCATACCACCCGAAAAGGAACAGTCGATAGACTTATTCGGACGGCGGCACTTGGACTATCTGCGGGAGTACCGCAAAATTACATACACCAATCTTCTCACAAGCGGCAGGCTCAATGCTTACCTTGCCGACATTGACAGACAGGCACAGGAACACTTTGAACGGCTCATAGAGGGCATGAAGCAAGCACAGGGCATAACGGAATGCCTAAAGGAAGAAAACGCCTTAGAATGGACTGGAAGAACGAATAACATAAGGGCTTGTGCGAGGGAGATTGTGGAAAAGGAAATTATTTTTGCATAAACAGATGATTAGTGGCAGGGGGAAATCCTGCCGCTTTTTCTGCTTTAGTTTGTCAGCTTGACAAATAAAGGGTTAAGGAATATAATTAGATTCAGTATTATACAAGGAGTTAATAAATATGCGGCAAGGTATTCTTAA